>DIME01000189.1 GCA_002425405.1 Candidatus Accumulibacter vicinus | reverse complement strand
TGCCCCCTAACCAACGGATTCTTCGGCTATTGCCCCGAAGGACAAATTCACCCTGTCTTCGCATCCATCAAGCCTTGCGGCACATCCGTTTCCAGGCGATAGCACCCGTCGAGTAGAGCGTCTTGCGCTTTGGCCTCCTCGAATGACGGGTTCGTTCAGTGTGAGGGTGACAAACGCAGCGAGTTTGTGGCGTTTGGCCCAGCGCTGCAAGGCAGCCAGGCCGGTTGCCGCGTTGGCGCGCCTGGAGTTCTGGACGAAGGCGTTACGTTCGGTGATCTTCAACCGCCGGGAATACGGTGCTGTGGCGCCGAGAGATGTCGACTTTTTTTACACATGGCTGCTTGCGGTGAGCAAAAACAGGCTAGTAAATATGACAACTCATCAATACCGGGCTGTTTATAAGAAGCTTTTGATTTAATGGCCATACATAGCATGAATATTGCTTTGCTTTCGTGGCGAATTGCTATGATATAAAAAAGAAATGTTCCGCATTACGGTTGTCTGGCAGAGGGGTCAGGCAATGTTACTTCACGAGTTTTTCTAGGAGCTACCATGATGAATCTGAAATCGACTTTTGGCCCGGCACTTTCCATCGCTGGTCTCGCTGCGGGGCTCTTGGTTGCTGCGCCGGCAACGGCTGGCATCAAGGGACAGATGATCCTCGATCTGACCGAGGGATGCTTCTCTTATGGAGCCGCCGGGGCGCCTGGGTGTTCCAATCCGGACACGGCTTTCAAAGAGTACGCCACTGGCAAGTACAAGTTCGTCGATACTCTGCTCGCCCCGTTGGGCGGTTTGCCGGCCGGGCTGGGGCCTCTTTCGTTAAAGCCATATAGCTACCAGGCATTTGCCAAACTTGAAGCTGGTGCCGATCCGGCGCTACCCCCTGACACCATGATTTTCGATGTGACCAGGTCGTGGCCAAACTACACGGCGTTGTCAAGCGATCCGGTCATGCGCCTGGGGCTGTCGATCCTGGCCGCGGTCATGGGTAGTAACCCCGGGTCTTACCTGTTCGATCCCAACCCATCCGTGACCGGCGATGAGTTCTCCATCCATTGGAAATTGAATACTGCGGACGAAACCTTCGCCGCGTGGTCCGAGCAGGACTTGAACTGGCTGGCGCCCGTATTGGGCCAGCCGAGGCTTCCTGCCGACGTCAGCTTCAAAATGCACCTCCAGCTCAATGCCATTCCCGAACCTGCCTCGCTGGCACTTTTGGGCATCGGTCTCATTGGTCTGCTCTTCGGCGGTCGTCGCCTGACCTGACGCCTTTCAAACTCCTCGGCGCGACAGCAGAGCCAGCAAGGGTTCTGCTTGTGTAGAGACGGGTGAAATGATGAGCGTGTGATCCGCCTCGGCGGAGGCGGGATCTTGGCAGTAAACTGTGGAGGTGGCCATGGAATTGGCCGTTCTATTTGGCGTCTGTCTGTTGATATCCGGTGCGGCAATCCGGCTGAGTGCTGTGCTCGCCAGTCGTCTGGGGATCATGGATCAACCCGGCGGGCATAAGCAGCATGAAACCAGCACACCATTCGTTGGTGGTTTTGGCGTGCTCGCCGTTCTCATGAGCGTACCACTGCTGGACGACTGGCTTTTCGGGGATTTCAGCTGGTCTCCCTTGCCCGTGCTGCCTGGGCTTCTTGTCGGCGCCGTGGCCATCTTTCTGACCGGTCTTGCCGACGACATCTGGGGCCTCGGCTTCAAGCCCCGTTTGATTATTCAAGCCCTGGTTGCTCTATCGATGGTTCTGATCGGCGGTGTCGAACTGAGATCACTGGGAGAAATTTTGCCAGGGGGGCCTGTCGATCTGGGTTGGCTGGCCATCCCCATGGCAATTTTCTCGACCATCGGCTTGATCAACGCCCTCAACATGATTGATGGCATTGATGGTTTGTCGGGCTCGGTGAGCTTGGTCAGTCTGGCGCTTGTCGCCATGCTTGCCCATAGTGGTAACAGCGCTGGATATGTCTTTTTGATCATTGCCCTGATGGGTGGTATCGGGGGTTTCCTCTATTACAATCTGCGCTACCCTGGGAACCCCCGGGCGCGAGTCTTTCTCGGGGACAACGGGAGCATGCTGCTGGGTTTCCTGTTTGCCTGGTTGTTCATTGTGCTGTCACAGGGAGGAGAGGACCAAGAGCCCGTGATGACCCCGGTAACTGCCTTGTGGCTGTTCGCATTGCCGCTGATGGATACCGTAGGGGTCATGATTCGCCGCATCTGGCAGGGCAAGTCACCGTTTCGCCCCGACCGCCACCATCTGCACCACCTCTTCGTTTGCGCTGATTATCGCGTTTGCGACGTGGTTGCGTTGGCTGTTACCATCCAGCTGCTCTTTGGACTGATCGGTATCAGTGGTCTATTGTTTGACGTGCCGGAGTATCTGATGTTCTGGTTGTTCATCGGCGTATGCGGCGCATATTTCCTGGCGATTCTGCGGCCAAGTCGGATCGTGCCCTGGCTACGGTCGATCAACGGCTGGTTCGGCCTGCCGTCGGTGAAGGTGCGCGGCATCTTTATTGGCTATCTGCGCAAGGAGAGATGTCGGGAGGTGCTTGGCGTAATTTCAGAAGGGCTTGGCAGCGACTATGATTACCAGGTGAGTATTCATCAGATGACCACATCAAGTCGCGAAGAACGCCGAGTCTACTGTGTGGTGCACATTCCCACCGAAGGCAATGATCAGTTGATTGGCAGAATCCAGCGCGATGCGCTGCGTATCAAAAGGCGTCTCGCCAAACAGCGGGGTATCGATGTGAGGCTGTTCATCTCTCGCAATGCCGAGAACGACGTTCGTTCCGCCTACATTGCCATGACCGGAGGAGGCAGCCGGCGTGCCGATCGCCGCTGCGCGCAGAGCACTTTGATATACTCGAAAGAGTGCGGCCAACGCATGGTCCGGGGCGAGGGCGTGGGCTTCGAATTCAGCGTCCCGCCCGGGGGTGGATGACTTCAAATGTTCAACAGGATTCTCACCGTCTGTACCGGCAACATCTGCCGCAGCCCGGCAGCAGAATTTCTTCTGCGTCAACGCATCGAGAAGGCCGGCAAGCGGATTGAGGCGCGCTCGGCAGGCATCGGTGCGTTGGTCAATCATCCAGCGGCAGAGGCGACCTGCGCAATGATGCACGCGCGTGGTGTGGATCTCAGTGCTCACCGTGCCAGTCAGCTCACTCGCGAGCGGCTCCGCTGGGCCGAACTGGTGCTGGTGATGGAAACACACCACCGGGACGCCGTGCTGGCGATGGACCCGACAGCGCGTGGCAAGACCTTCCTGCTCGGGCACTGGACGAAAACGGAGATTCCCGACCCGTATCGGCGTGGAGAGGAAGCGCACGCCGAGGCACTGCAGCTGATCGAGGAAGCACTCGAGCCCTGGGTCAGCAAGCTGGTTTGAACGGCTTGATCGGCCGTCCGTTCGCGGGAGTGTAAGATATCAAGATATGAGCTTCAGCATGAATGTGTCTCCGGTTCCTCTGGCCAGGAGCCGCCAGATCCTGACGTGTCTCGCCGTGGGTACGCTGGCGGGCTGCATGATCATTCCTGGCAATCAGGCGTACAGTCACCGCGATGAGTCGGATGTAAGGCTACCGATACAGCAGGGGGATACGCTGGTTCCCGCCAACGTCAAAATCAAGCCGATCACTGCTGAACTGATCATCGACCTTTTCAAGGCGGCCCGGCCGCCAGTCGGCGACGGGACCAGCTCTGCCAAGGCGGCGGAAAAGAACAATCCTCGCCCGTCAAGCGATAAACCTGCGGCCGTGCCCGAATACCGACTTGGTCCCGGTGACATCATCTCGATCATTGTCTGGGACCATCCGGAGCTGACCATCCCCGCCGGCAGCTTTCGTACGGCCGAACAAGCCGGCACCGTAGTCGCCGAAGACGGGACGATTTTCTTTCCCTACGTCGGCGTCATCAAGGTTCAGGGCAAGACGACCAGCGAGGTCAGGTCGATTCTGTCGACCAGACTGGCCAAGTACATCGAGAAGGTTCAGCTCGACGTGCGCATGGTGGCATTCCGCAGCCAGCAGGTGTACGTCGTTGGTGAAGTGCTCAAACCGGGGATACAACAGGTGACCGACATTCCGATGACCGTCCTCGATGCGGTCAATCGAGCCGGGGGCTTCACGCCCGATGCGGATTTCAGTCGTGTGCTGCTGACGCGGCGGGGTACGACTTATCTGGTCGATATTCAGGCAATGTATGATTACGGTCTCAGCGAGCAGAATGCACTGCTTGAGCAGGGCGACATTGTCAACGTCGCTGACCGTAGCTATAACAAGGTGTTTGTGCTTGGCGAAGTTGCCAAGCCGGGTTCGTTGGTGATGAACAAGAAACGTTCGACACTTGCGGAAGCGCTCAGCGATTCCGGTTACATCAATCAGACGACCGCCGATCCACGCTGGGTCTATGTCATGCGCGGCAACAGCGATACGCCAGAGTTGTTCCATCTCAATGCCAGTCTGCCGGATGCGATGCTGCTCGCCGACCGCTTCCCGCTACGGCCTCGCGACATCATTTACGTCGACACGGCACCGATTGTCCGCTGGCAGCGCGTGATCGCCAACATACTGCCGACGGCACAGATGCTCAATCTGACCAGTCAGACCTATTTCCCACTTTTCGGTGGCCGACAACCGTCGCGCTAAACCTGAAGCGGGCCCGCTTTTCCGATCCCAGTCTGGCCAGGTGCGCCGATTGCGAGGGTCTGGCGGCTCACCATGCCTAACCGCCAAGCCCGTTGTCGGGCGGCTGCAACTACGGATGATCAATGGATAACGACCAGTCAAGACCCGCTGCCAGTGCGAAGACTGTTCCCGGCATGAACGCAGCCGCAACGCAGGCGCTGCCGCAGATTTCTTCCGAAGAGGCGGAGGAAGGCCTGGCGCTTGGCGAGATCATTGCCGTATTGATCGACTACCGCTGGCTGATTGCGACGATCAGTCTGCTGGCAGTGGCCATTGGTCTGGCCTGGTTGCTGGTGGTCAAGCCGGTGTACCGGGCAGATGGTTTGTTGCAGGTCGAGGAAAAAAGCTCCGGGGTCGGCTCGCTGAAAGCCCTGCAACCACTGCTGGGTGACGATACGACGGTTTCTGCCGAGATCGAAATCCTGAGTTCTCGGATGGTCCTCGGACGGGTGGTGGCCAAGCTCAAGCTCGACATCATTGCCAAGCCGAGAACATTACCTCTGCTTGGCAGCGCGGTTGCCAAGCGTTACGAGGGCGACGAGCCCAATTCGCCATGGCTGGGCCTCTCCAGCTTCGCCTGGGGGGGGGAGCGTATTCAGGTCGATTCGCTCGATGTCCCGCGGGTGCAACTTGACCAGCTACATACCCTGATCGCCGGCGAGGGCGGGGCATTTGAAGTTTTCGACGAGGATGATCAGCTGGTTCTCAAAGGCAAGGCCGGGATGCGCGCCAGTAACCAGGACTACGCGATTTTTGTTGCGGACCTGAAGGCACGGCCGGGTACGCAGTTTTGGCTCATAAAGCTTTCTGCGGAAACGGCGATTGACGATCTGCGTCGCAACTACTCGGTCAAGGAACGCGGCAAGAAGTCGGGAGTCCTCGAACTGAGCCTGCTCGGGCAGGACCCGGCCGAGATCGGTCTGGTCCTCGACGACATCCAGAACACCTATGTTCGCCAGAATGTCGAACGACGATCAGCCGAAGCCGAGAAAACCCTGAAGTTCCTCGAAACCCAGCTCCCTGCGCTGAAAACGCAACTGGACAGCGCCGAAGCGGCTTACAACAACTACCGTCAGAGTCGCGGCTCTCTCGATCTGAACCTCGAAACACAGGCGATCCTGAAGTCGCTGGTTGACGTCGAAAATGCCGCGGTGCTGCTCAAGCAGGAGCGGGACGAACTGCGTCAGCACTTCAAACCGGAGCACCCGCGGATCGAAGCGATGGACAACAAGCTGCAGCGGCTCAATGAACGCCGCAAGCAGTTCGACGCCGAGGTTGCGCGCTTGCCCGATACCCAGCAGACCGTTCTGCGCCTTGCTCGTGATGTCGAGGTTTCCAACCGGTTGTATACCGAGTTGCTCAACACCGCTCAGCAGTTGCGGGTTTCCAAAGCCGGCACCGTTGGCGACGTGCGCGTCATCGACGTCGCTGCGGTCGCCCGCAAACCGGTTGGCGCCGGTCCGGTCGCCATTCTGAGCATTGCATTGCTGCTCGGCCTGTTGATCAGCATGCTGGTAATCTGGGTGTTGCGCTCGCTGCGCGTGGTCGTCGAAGACCCTGAGATCATCGAATCACAACTGGGTCTGCCGGTGTACGCGACAGTGCCGCACAGCAAGGCCGAGGTCGAATTGCATCGCCACGGGCGTGGTGGCACGGGCGGACTGCTGGCGGTTGTCTATCCGGAGGAAGACGCGGTGGAGAGCCTGCGCGGACTGCGCACAACGCTTCATTTCGCGCTCCTCGACGCGCAGCGCAACTCCTTGCTGATTACCGGATCGAGTCCGGGTCTGGGCAAGAGCTTCGTTTCCAAGAACCTGGGCGCCGTCCTTGCGCAGCTTGATAAACGCGTCGTGATCGTCGACGCCGACCTGCGCCGGGGGCACCTTCACAAGGAATTCGACATCGAGCGTTCGCCTGGATTGTCCGAGTATGTGGCCGGACAGGCCTCGCTTGAAGAAATCCTCAAGCCCACGGTGTTGCCCACACTGCGGGTGGTCGCGACCGGGCAGATTCCGCCCAATCCCTCCGAGTTGCTGATGCATCCGCGTTTTGAGGTACTGCTGGCCGCACTCGCGGCGAACTTCGATACGGTGATCGTCGATGCACCGCCGGTGCTCGCCGTCTCCGATGCGGCGATCATTGGACGTCATGTCGGAGCGACGCTGATGATCGCCCGAGCAGGAAAACACCCGATTCGCGAACTCGAACAAGCAGTCAAACGGCTCAATCAGGCGGGTGTGCAGGTCAAGGGCTTCGTTTTCAACGACCTCAATGTCAGCCGCCAGAATTATCGTTATGGCTACAAGGGCTACGTCTATCGTTACTCGTACAAGACCTGAGAGACGGGAGTAGTGGTGGGCTACTTCCTGCCGGTTTGCTGGCGGGCTCGCCGCCGCGCCTCGTAAAGGCAGACGCCGGTGGCCACCGAGACATTGAGACTGGTCACCGATCCAAGCATCGGGATGCGTACCAGTTGATCGCAGGTTTCCCGAGTCAGGCGGCGCAGGCCGTCGCCTTCGGCACCCAGTACCCAGGCGCAGGCCACCGGCCACTGCGCGCCATAGAGATCTTCTTTCGCCTCGTCATCGGTACCGATCACCCAGATTTCGCGTTCCTTGAGTTCACGCAGGGTGCGAGCCAGATTGGTAACCGTGATGTACGGTACGGTTTCGGCAGCTCCACTGGCCACTTTGACGGCTGTTTGGGTCAGGCCGACAGCACGGTCCTTGGGTGCGATTACTGCGTGCGCACCGACGGCATCAGCGACGCGCAGGCAGGCCCCGAGATTGTGCGGATCCTGAATGCCGTCGAGAACCAGCAGGAAAGCCGGCTCTTCGAGCGTATCGAGCACATCGTCCAGCGCTAACTGGCGTCGAATGGCATCGACGCTGGCGATGACCCCCTGGTGCCTGGCGCCGGGAGCAATCGCTGCAAGGCGGGCAGACTCGACCGGCAGTATCCGTACCTTGGCGAACTCCGCGTGGCCAAGCAGATCACGCAGACGCGCGTCGTGGCGACCCGCATCGACATAGATCTCGCGCACCGCACCTGGATCGTGGCGCAGTTTGGCAAGAACCGAATGGAAGCCGAAAATCAGATGGGTGTGGAGGGACATGATGAGGGTCAAGGCAGAAGGGAGTCGGCGGAAGAGGATGGGGTTTTCCTGGCGCCTTGAACCTCCCTTACGCGATCGTTTCCAGGGTTCGTGAGCGCCAGTCGAGGACGGCGGTGCGGATGGTCATCTGCTCGCTGAGATGGGGAAACTCGGCACGAATGACATCGGCGGCGAAAGTCGAGAGGAATCGCGACTTGAGTTCGGCGCGTGCGCGGTCCACTCCGATTTCATCGTAGGGCACCGAGGCCAGCAGCAGAAAACCGTCGTCCGGGATGCGACCGGCCTGCATATTGGCTTCAATGATGCCGGCCGCGCGGCGGATCGGGACATCCAGATTCGGGCTGTAAGGGCCGATGATCAGGGCGATGTTGGGCGTGTGCAGGAAGTCGAAGCCTCGGCCGAGACAGATCATCCACTCGCGGTGTTCGATGTCGAGCAGACGTTCGTTACGGCGAATCTGCGCGCGTACGTCTTCGATATGGGCCAGGTTGCCATACAGCAGTGGCAGCAGGTCGGCGCGCATGCGCGCCGGCATGTCCGGCAGCAGGGCGGCGAAGCGCAGTTCGAGGGTTGCCCGGTCACTTGAAGTCAAGGTTGCCAGGTCGAGTTTGTCGCCGGCGGTGCCGTGGATGACCAGCGCATCCTCGTCGGTTTCGAAACCACAAACCAGCGGATAGACGGTGCCGTGGTCGCTTCCGAAAATGTGTTCGACCTGGTGGCGAATTTCGTAGGTGTGTGCGATCGCCGCTGCCGTGTCGTACTGGAAACCGGCGCAGCCGCGCTTGGGGTCGCCTTGCGAGTAGTGGTAGGTGACCAGGACCACGACATGCCGGCCGGCACCGACGACGCGTTGTACGTGGTGTGCAAGGACCTCCCCAAGATGTGGCCAGCCAAGGTCAAAAATGCCACCGAGGTTGCGGAAGGGCATCAGGATTCCCACCGGAGTGTTGGTGGCGACGGGAATGTTGATGCGGCCGTCCATGCACTTGAGGACGGCGATCGCGGTTGGGTGCTCGGCCAGATAACGTTCCCGGGCCAGCCAGGCTTCCGGGCTGCGAAAAATCGTGCTGTGGCGGTCGGCAAGGCCGAACAGCCAGTCGATGCGTTCCGCGATGGGTTTGCCGTGAATGTCCATGGTCGGTACGGATGGTCAGACGATCATGCCGGCGCCGACGGTATTGTTCGATGACTCGTCGATGACGATGAAAGCGCCGGTCCCACGGCTTTCCGCATAGGGGTCGGCGAAGATCGGTTGTGCCAGCCTGAAGCTGACGCGCGCGATGTCGTTCATCTCCAGTCGCTCGGCCGTCTCGTGCTGCATGCTGTTGATGTCCACGCGGAAGACGATGCCGGCGAGGATGGCTTTGCTGTCGCGGGTGGTGTGGCGGAGCAGGTACTTGCGGCGTGGATCAAGCGGCGACTCCGACAGCCAGCAGAGCATCGCGTCGATCTGCTTGGCGACCTTCGGCAATTCACCGCTCTTGACGATCATGTCGCCACGCGAGATGTCGATCTCGTCTTCGAGCAGAATCGTCACCGACTGTTCGGCCACGGCCCGGTCAAGCGATTCGCCGAGCACCTGGATGTCCTTGACGCGCGTTTCCCGCCCGGAAGGCAGCACCGTAACCACATCACCAACGACCAGTTCGCCCGATTCGACACGGCCCATGAAGCCACGATAATCGTGCAGTTCCGGGTTGGCGGAATCCTGTGGGCGGCAGACGTACTGCACCGGAAAGCGGAATTTTTCGGCGTGGGCGCTGTGGATGGCCAGCGCACTCTCGAGAATCTCGAGCAGCGTCGGACCGTCGTACCAGTCGAGGCGCTCGCCGCGCTCGACGATCATGTCGCCCTGCAGCGCCGACATCGGGATGAAGCGTACGTCGGTCAGACCCAGCCCCGCAGCAAATCCCTGATAGTCGCTGCGGATCTGCGCGAAGGTTGCGGGTGAGTAGTCGACGAGATCCATTTTGTTGACCGCCACGACGATATGCGGAATGCCGAGCAGATGTGCCAGATAGGAGTGGCGGCGGGTTTGCGTCAACACCCCCTTGCGGGCGTCGATGAGGATGATGGCCAGGTCGGCAGTCGATGCAGCGGTGACCATGTTGCGCGTGTATTGCTCGTGGCCGGGGGCGTCGGCGATGATGTACTTGCGCGTACCGGTGGTGAAGTAGCGATAGGCCACGTCGATGGTGATTCCCTGTTCGCGCTCGGCCTGCAGGCCGTCAGTCAGCAGCGACAGGTCGACGACATCGAGGCCGCGTTTTGCCGAAGTCCGCTGGATGGCATGCAGGGTATCGGCGAGAATGGTCTTGCTGTCGAACAGCAGGCGGCCGATCAGCGTACTCTTGCCGTCGTCAACGCTGCCGCAGGTCAGAAAGCGCAGCAGGCCGTTGTCGGGAACGGCGGCGGTGGGCAGTCTTTCCATCGCAGACATCAGAAATATCCTTCCTTTTTGCGTTGTTCCATGGAAGCATCCGAGGTCTGGTCGTCGAGGCGGGTCGCGCCGCGCTCGGTGATCGTCGTGATGGCCGTTTCGGCAATGATCCTGGCGACGCTGTCGGCGTCGGATTCCACTGGCGCGGTGCAGGTGATGTCGCCGACGGTGCGAAAGCGCACCATCAGGTTTTCGATCGTTTCGCCGGGTCTCGCCGGCGTCACTTCGGTGACCGGCAGCAGGCCACCGCCGCGGCGCACCAGCGGCCGGCAATGCGCAAAGTAGATCGACGGCAGCGCGAGCTGTTCGCGTTCGATGTACTGCCAGACGTCGAGCTCGGTCCAGTTCGAGATCGGGAAGACGCGCATGTTCTCGCCCTTGAAGCTGCGTGCGTTGTAGAGATCCCAGAGTTCGGGTCGCTGGTTCTTGGGATCCCACTGACCAAATTCGTCCCGGAACGAAAAGATGCGCTCCTTGGCACGGGCCTTTTCCTCGTCGCGACGCGCTCCACCGATACAGGCGTCGAAGCCGAATTCCTCGATCGCTTCAAGCAGCGTCACCGACTGATGCTTGTTGCGCGGTTCATCGGGTGACTTGAGGACAACCGTGCCACGTGCCATTGAGTCCTCGACCGAGCGGACGATCAGCCGCTCGCCGAGTTCGCGCGCGCGCCAGTCGCGAAAGTCGGTGACCTCCCGGTAGTTGTGGCCGGTGTCGATGTGTAGCAGCGGAAACGGAAAGCGGCCCGGGCGGAAAGCCTTTTCAGCGATACGCAGCATGCAGATCGAGTCCTTGCCGCCGGAGAAGAGCAGTACTGGATTGCTGCACTGGCCGGCAACCTCGCGCATGATGTGAATGGCCTCGGATTCCAGCCAGTCGAGATGAGATAGCTTGACCTGAGTGAGTTGCGAGAGCGTTGCTGTGCTCATGATTGCCTTTCGGGAAGCTGGGTGCGCTTGACGTGTAGGCCACATTCCCTGGATTCCGGGTTTTCCCACCACCAGCGGCCGGCGCGGATATCCTCTCCAGGCGTGATCGGCCGTGTACAAGGCGCACAGCCAATGCTCGGGTAGAAACGGTCGTGCAGGACATTATAGGGGACCTCGTTGAGCTTGAGGTAAGCCCATACCTCGCGTTCACTCCAGTCGACGAGCGGGTTGAACTTGGTCAGGCCACCGTTGGCGGTGTCGACACTGCGGATCGGCAAGCCATCACGGGTTGGCGCCTGCTGCGCGCGCAGGCCGGTGATCCAGGCTTTCCGGCCAGTCAGCGCGCGCTGCAGCGGCTCGACCTTGCGCACCAGACAGCAACCCTTGCGCAGTTCGACCGACTCGTAGAAGGCGTTGATCCCGTTCGCGTAAGTGTAGGCCTCGACGAGATCATGGCGCGGATAGTAGAGGTGAAGCGCCAGGCCATAGTGCTTTCTGACCTGAGCGATCAGATCGTAGGTTTCCACCGGCAGGCGGCCGGTATCGAGCGAGAAGATCTCGATCTCGGGGACTTCGCGGACGATCAGATCGGTCAGCACCATGTCTTCGGCACCGAGACTGCTGGCGAAAGCAGCCGGCGAAAAGTCGTCGGCGATCTCGTGCAGCAGCGCGCTGGCTGCATCGACGCGGGCAGCCAGCGCGTCGAGGAGCACCGGGTCGTCGAGGTTGAGCCGGTTGTTCATGTCGGTTCCTGTACTGGGCGTCTTTGGAACAGTGGCTGCGGTTGGTCGACCGCCGCCTGATAGGCCTCGCTGAAAACCGACAAGCCGGCCAGCGCCTTCTCCATGTCCTTGTCGGCCCGCAGCGCGTAGGCGTCGATGCCGCAGCGTTGCATGTAGAAGAGCTGGTCCTGAAGGACGTCGCCGAGGGCGCGGATCTCACCGCCGTAGCCATAGCGTTCGCGCAGCAGGCGGGCGCTGGAGTAGCTGCGCCCATCGGTGAACTTCGGAAAATTGACGCCGATCACCGTGAAACGGTCGATGTCGCCGGCCAGCGCTTCCGGACCTTCGTGGCTGTCGAGCCAGACGCCAAGGGGCGCGGCGCGGGCAATGATTTCGTCGCGGCGGGCCTGCCAGACCGACAGCGGCAGCAGCACCGGTGCAGCGGGCAGCGGCACCGTATCCGGCGTTTCACCTGCGGCGAGGGCGAGCACCTGCCAGTCGTCCTCGACGATTTGTCTGTTCTTGATGATCCTAGGCATTGACGACCTCCTTTTCCCGGCTATCGACCTTGGCGGTTCTGCGCCGATCTCGACCGGCGTAAGCGCGGGCCTTGAACGGATCGATGCCGATGCGCTGCAAGGTGTCGATGAAACGCTCGCTGTCGGTCCGGTTTTCCAGATAAACGGCGATCAGCGCCTCGATGACCGAGGGGACCTCCTGGGCGTAGAACGAGGGGCCGATGACCTTGCCGATCGCCGCAGCATTGCCTTGCTGGCCGCCAATCGTGATCTGGTACCATTCCTCGTCGTTCTTGTCGACGCCGAGGATGCCGATATTGGCGACATGGTGGTGGCCGCAGGAATTCATGCAACCCGAAATGTTCAGCGAGATGTCGCCGATGTCGTGGAGGTAGTCGAGGTCGTCGAATTTCTGGTGGACCGCCTCGGCAATCGGGGTCGAGCGCGCGTTGGCGAGCGCGCAGAGGTCGCCGCCGGGGCAGCAGATCATGTCGGTCAGGAGGCCGATGTTGGCGGTCGTCAGGCGATGGCTGCGGGCGATCTGCCAGAGTTCGTGGAGATCGCGCTGGCGGACGTCGGCAAGGACCAGGTTCTGTTCATGGCTGACGCGTACTTCGCCGAAACTGAAACGTTCTGCAAGATCGGCAACGGCCCGCATCTGCGCGTCGCTGATGTCACCAGGAGCGACCCCAGGCGCTTTCAGCGAAAGGGTGACGGCGGCATAGCCTGGCGTCTTGTGGGCATGCACACAGCGCCTGACCCAGTGGGCAAAGGCCCGGTCTGTCCTGATCCGGGCGGCGTGCAGCGGGTCTTCTGCCGGCAACGTTTCCCAGGCTGGTGGGTTGAAATGCCCGGCAAGGCGCGCGAACTCGGCGTCTGGCACGGTCGTCGGACCATCCTTGAGCTGCGACCACTCGGCTTCGACCTGACGGCTGAATTCCTCGATGCCGAGCGCCTGCACGAGAATCTTGATGCGCGCTTTGTACATGTTGTCGCGACGACCATAGCGGTTATACAGGCGCAGGATGGCGTCCAGGTACGAGAGCAGATGCCGGCGCGGCAGGAATTCGCGAACCACTTTGCCGAGGATCGGCGTGCGGCCGAGGCCACCGCCGACAAATACCCGGAAACCGATTTCGCCGTCGTCATCGAGGACGAGGTCGAGACCGATGTCGTGCGCACGAATCACGGCCCGATCTACGGCCGCGGCATTGACCGCAATCTTGAACTTGCGTGGCAGAAAAGCGAATTCCGGGTGGAAGGTCGACCATTGTCGCAACAGTTCGCAGTAGGGGCGCGGGTCGGTCAGTTCGTCGGGGGCGATCCCGGCGAAATGGTCGCTGGTGATGTTGCGCACACAATTGCCCGAGGTTTGTACGGCGTGCATTTGCACGCTCGCCAGTTCAGCGAGGATTGCCGGGGTTTCCTCGAACTGCGGCCAGTTGAGCTGCATGTTCTGGCGCGTTGTGAAGTGCCCGACAGCGCGGTCGTAGCGGCGCGAGATTTCGGCCAGTTTGCGCAGTTGTGCGGCGGCGAGCATGCCGTAGGGGATGGCGATCCGCAACATCGGCCCGTGTCGCTGAATGTAGAGGCCGTTCTGCAGGCGTAGGGGACGCAACTCGTCGGTCGTGAGCTCGCCGGCCAGATGACGGCTGATCTGGTCACGATACTGGGTGACGCGTTCGTTGATGATCTGTTGGTCAGTCTTGTCGTAGCGATACATTGCGCTCGTTCCTTGGGTCAAATGAGGCGCTAGTCAGCGCCAGCGCTGCGGCCTAGTGGGCAATCAGCTTGCTGCCGATGAGCACCAGCATGCCGGCAAGAATCGGACGCAGAATGCGGTCCGGTACTTTCGCCGAAGCGTGGCTGCCGAGCCAGATGCCGGGCAGCGATCCGAGCAGCAGACTGCCGAGCAGTGACCAATCGACGCTGCCGATCAGCCAGTGACCGAGGCCGGCAAGCAGCGTTAGCGGCACCGCGTGGGCAACGTCGCTGCCGATGATGCGGATCGCCGGCAGCCTGGGGTAGAGGTAGAACAGTACGGCGACGCCGAGCGCGCCGGCACCGACCGAGGAGATGGTCACCAGCACCCCGAGCAGGGCGCCGAAGGCTATCGTGATCGGTGTCCGCAATTGCGTGTGTGCGACATCGTCGGCTTGCGCCAGTGCCTGCTGTTGCAGCTGGTTGCGAAAGATGATCGCGGCCGCGGTCAGCAGCAGGGCAACCCCGAGCGAGACCGAAATGATCTGCGAGACGGCTGCGCTCTGCTTGGGCAGGAACGACAAGGCCCAGATCGTCAGCAGCGCTGCCGGCATGCTGCCGCTCGCCAGCAGCCGCGTGATGCGCCAGTCGACGTGTCCCTTGCGAGCATGCACGACGGTGCCGCCGGCCTTGGTGATTGCCGCATAGAGCAGGTCGGTGCCGACCGCCGTCGCCGGGTGAATGCCGAACAGCAATACCAGCAACGGCGTCATCAGTGAACCACCGCCGACGCCGGTGAGACCGACGATAGCGCCGACGACAAAGCCCGACAAGGTGTACATCCAGTCCATGGCACGCCAAAACATAAGGAGGGCGCACATGGTAACAGCCGCCGTATTTGATCGAAAAAGAATATTCGGTTAGATTGTTATAACCAATTGAATGTCAAATCGCCATGAAACTCCAGCAACTCCGTTACCTCGTCGAAGTCGCGCGTCGTGGTCTGAATGTTTCGGGAGCTGCGGAGGCGCTGTTTACTTCACAGCCCGGGATCTCCAAGCAGATCAGACTGCTCGAAGAGGAACTGGGAGTCACCGTTTTCGAAAGGGCCGGCAAGCGCCTGACGGCCATCACCGAACCCGGCCGGGCCGTGCTTGAAATTGCCGAACGCATGCTGCGCGAAGCCGAAAATATCCGGCGCGTTGGCGAGGAATATGCCGACGGCGATTCCGGTAGTCTGCTGATTGCCACCACGCATACCCAGGCGCGCTACGCCCTGCCGGCCGTCGTCAAGAGCTTTGTCGACCGGCATCCCAGGGTCCGCCTGTCACTGCATCAGGGCCATCCGACCCAGATCGCCGAGTGGACATTGAAAGGCCAGGCAGATATCGCCATTGCCACCGAAGCGCTCGATCAGTATCCACAGCTGGTGATGCTGCCCTGTTACCAGTGGGTACACTGCGTGATCGCTCCCGACGGACATCCGATTCTTGCCGAAAAGCCGGTGTCACTGGCCGCGCTGGTGCGCTGGCCTTTGATCACCTACGACTCGGCTTTTGCCGGGCGCTCGCGCATCAACAAGGCTTTCGAACTGGCCGAGCTGACCCCCAACGTGGTGCTCACCGCGATCGATGCGGATGTGATCAAGACCTATGTCAGTCTCGGCCTCGGGTTGGGGATCATCGCCCGCATGGCTTTTGATCCGACACGTGATACCGGCTTGCAGGCGCTGCCCGCCGAGCATCTGTTTGGTTCGAATACGACGCGCATCGGTTTGCGGCGGGGAACCCACATCCGCCGCTATGAATACGATTTCATCGAGCTTTTTGCGTCGCACCTGACCAGGAAGGCGGTAGACATGGCGATGGCCGGCACGCGCCCGGCTGACGAGTACCAGCTATGAAGCCGATACCTGAGTCAACCATTATCCAGCTACTCTATAAGTACGCTCGCAATGGCCGTGCATTCTGAAACAAGGTCATGTAATTTCTGAACTGTTCAGCGCGAAAATAAAATAAAGTGGTCGGGTCAGAGGTGAACCACTTTAATCGGAGAAGCGTATTTTCAACGCTTTCCTGGGGAACAAGCCTGGCATTGCCCAGTGTCATCTCGGAGGGCGCCAGGGATTCTACAACAGGGTTGAGAACGGGGATCGAATCTTTCAGGAAATGTAGTACGCCGGTTGTTGGCATGTCGTACATCAAACAAAGATCACAACTCTCTGCATGCTGCTCCATGGTCTCGTTGGCGTTTCTCATCAGCTCGGCAGCAGAAACTCCAATATCTCTCTCCAGCAAACTGATGATGGAATAACTCGGTTTGCAGCGTATTTTCAGGACGATGCCGTTCTCGTTGCACCAGGAAACGATCTGTCGTATTCCGTCCATGTAGGGTTGATAGCGCGTGAAATAAAACCCATTGAGGGACAAGGAATTAAGTAACAAAGAAATCGTCCTGATCCCGCCAACGATGCTCGAGCTTCTGAAGGTTTCCGGATAAGCGATTTTGAAGTTCAGTACGCTCTTGTGGTTGGCATCGAAAATTTCCTGGCCATGTATCGGATGACTGAGAACCGTGATGTTCCTGTATCTGAACTCGATGTCATTGACGCACTTGGAGTGGGGTAGAAAAATGACGGGCAGTGAGTGTTTCTGCGCAAAAGAAATGATCGGGCCATGAAATCCGGCATCGTGATCGGACAACACTATTCTTGATGGTTTGGAATCTTTGAAATACCGGGAAAGCTGGTAATAGGTGACCAGCTGGGCGCAGTAAATGTTGTTGAGGTATTGGGTTTGGCGTTGGCGGTAATTCGGTATGACCAGATATGGCTGCAATATGCGGTCCAGTGTTTCCGATAATTTATGCGAGAAATCTTCAATTTTTGTTCGGATCTCTTCCGGCAAATTGGCGAGGGTGCTCTCGAATCTGACCAGTGCCAGCGTCCTAATTGCGGGTAATGGGATATTGAAATTCTTGGCCTCGATATTGATCAGTTCTTTTCCAGTCGAAATCATTTCCTGGAAAAAATAATTGATGTCATACCAGCAAGTCGGTAAATGAATCAGTAGCTGTTCAAGTCCTTCATTCTGATTTTCTTCGGGTAACTCAGGGATCAGATGGCTGCCATCATCCTTGCTGCCGTAGGTAAAACCTGAAAATTCGATGTCATTGCACTTCAGGTGCCACAAGAGCAGGATCGAGGGAATGAATGAATTGAAGTAATATGAGCCGGGGGTATCACAGATGAAGAGGTGCACCTTCGTTCCGGCCAGTTGCTTACCAAAATTCTCCCATAGTGCCGCGTACCACTTGAGGGTGATTAAAATATAATACAGATTCAGATGCTGCCATCCCTCTATGGAGACCTCGGGGACAATCTCTCTGACTTCCAGAGCAAGTGCCCTCTCCAGGTCGAACGCAGCAGAGCGGGCATTGACGTCCAGTTCGTGATAGAGCGGGCAATTGTCAAAAGGAATATAAATGATGTTCCCCAGTCCGCTCGACGAGATTGGGTCAACCAGGATCGGGTCGAATGTGTAAACGGTATACGAGGACAGGTTCCTGGCGATTTGTATCGCTGGGGGGATATCCGCAGCATTGATAATTATGATCGAGTTTTCCATCGCAAGATTATTCTCGTAACTTGTCGCGCAACTGCGAGTATGCTTCCTTGTAATCGTGGAACCCTTGCTCCTTCATCGCGATTTTCAACGCGTCGCTCAGCACGGCTTCGAGCTTGAACTGATTCAGGCGGCTATTCGACCAGGCACAGTCGAAGGTATTGTAAGCGCGTACACGCCACCTGGGATCGACCGTCAGCAATACGGACGCCATACGTTCCATCAGGAAGACTTTTCTCTGCACGGAGCCTGGGTAGGCTGTTTCGACAGTCAGCAACCGTTTCAGTGCGCAGTCCTCCCCTTCGCAGATGGAAAATAACTGCTCGTTGAGATCGAGCCAGGCGCGCCAGAACGCAGGACGCGCGGCAAAGAAATTGCTGAAGATGATCTGCCGCGAATCCATGACCAGCGGCGCCAGACCGATCGGCATGCCAACTGCCGAAAAAAAGCTTTCGCTGGCTGCGATAAAACCCGGTGAAAACAGTTCCTCCTGTTCGAATACATTGAGGAAAAAAGCCCCCATGTCAGGTTGCGGGCTGAATGAAACCACATCCGTGTCTGTGCCGGCTGCTTGCACGAAGGTTTTCACCTGGGCATGGCTCAATCCGGTCTTTTCCTGAAAGCGCGGTGAAAAAAAACCATAATACGCACGCTCTTCGAGATCTTCATCGATCAGGAATCTGCGAATCGGCCAATACTCACGCCAATCATTGCGGGGGCTATCGACATTGTCCAGGATCAGGTATCCCGGAGGGACTTCGGCCAGGGTCTTATCAGAGTAGGCAATATGATAGAGATAAACCGGATGCAACGCAGGATTCGTCACCTGGTTCGGGCCAGTAATTTTTCCGGTTTGCATCAGCCGTCCGTTAACGCCTTGACCACATATTGAAATGGAACGGCATCCTGTAAGGCCATCTCGGGATCGCTACCGGATGCACACGCCATTTGACGAATCGCTGCCGCCATTTCATCAGTAGGTTGATCAAGTAGGCGGGCAATCATGTTTAGCACCTGGAATCCGTGCGAATTGAACAGATCGATAATGGTCAGGCGGGTAAGCCAGCGAATGTGGGTCCGATCGAACAGACCTGAGTCCTGATAGATGAACAGGCCGGCGTTGAGCCGGGACTGGACGCCCCAGTATTGTGCATTGGGGATGCAGGCAATCACTTCGGTGCGGCTGCGCGCATTGGCCTTGATGCGCTCCAGCAGTCGCCAGGGATCGTAAAGATGCTCCAAAGCGTCAGCAAATACCCAGCAGTCGGCATCCCCCAGCTGGTGAAATGTTTCCGCAGATAAATATTCGACATTGCCATGGATCACCTCGGTGCAATGCTGCCTGGACGCTTCGGCGTAGTCCGCATCGATTTCTATGCCCACATAGCGGCAACCAGGGTTGATGCCGCGATAGGCACGCGCCAGAGCACCGCTGCTCGATCCCACTTCCACGACGCCGGTATAGTCGCTACGCATGAAGTTGAGAACATCCGGATTGTGAATTTGATTTATCGGGGTTTGTTTCATTGCTTGTGCCGGGTGCACGGTGGTCCTTTCAAGGGGTCCGAATTTTCTTCACCTTGGCGATGAAGTGGCCGTTGGATGGATGGTCAGTTGCAACAACCGGCTTTCCAGATTGCGTACGAACAAGGGGGTATCGAACAGCACTCCCTGAGTGCGCTCCCTGATCAGGTGTGCCCGCAGCCGTTGGCATTCGGTTCGACGATGACCCAGGGCAACCGCCTTTTCTTCATAGTCACTGAGCTGGTAGGTGATGAGTTCTCCCAGATTGGCTGCGGTCAGCAGGGCGCCGGCCATCCGGGACGCAAAGGTACGTCCACTCCGGGTCAGGACGGGCAGGCCCATCCATAGGGCGTCGTTCGCGGTCGTGCCGGCATTGAATGGGAAGGTGTCGAGGAACAGGTCCGCAATCTGGTAGCGAGCCAGATAGTTTTCCGGGGCAACCCGCTCGGTGAAGATCAGGCGGGCGGGTTCGATGCCCTGATGGATGGCTTCCTGGCGCAGGTTTTCTTCGGCCCAGGGATTGTCGGCCAGTAACCACAACACGCTGCCGGACACGCGGCGCAGAATGTTCATCCAGACGCTGAACATTTCGGGGGTGAACTTGAAGTTGTTGTTGAATGAGCAGTAAACAAAGCCGTCTTCCGGCAGCCCGCAGATTGCCCGGCTAGGGGAGGGAGCCAGCGCCCGCTTCCGGTCGCTGACCTGATAGATGTCAGGCATATAGAGGGGCTTTTCGGAATAGTAGCGGGCTTCCTCTGCGGGGATGAGGAAGCGGTCGGCAATGACATAGTCGATGAACGGGAGGCCGGTGGTGGCCGGCAGGCCGAGATAGGTGATCTGGATGGGCGCCGGCCGGTAGGCCAGCATGTTCATTCGGGCGCCGGCAGTCTGACCCTGCAGGTCCACCAGAATATCGATCTCGTGTTCCCGAATCAGGCAAGCCGCTTCTTCGTCGCCGAGTTGATCGATACGTTGGAAGTGATCCATGGCGGCAATCACCCGCCTGCGCACTTCCGAGCCATCCTCCGGGCTCCAGCAATACGCGTAGACCTCGAATTTTTCCCGGTCATGAGATTCGAACATCTCTACCATCAGCATCGCGACCGGATGCAGGCAGAAATCCGAGGAGCAATAGCCGATGCGGATTTTTCGGTGTCCATAGCCGCCAGGCTTGGCGAGGGAGGGCAGACCCTTGAGTACCTTCTTGTCCGCGTAGCGTCGCGCGGCGGCCAGCTGTACCGCAGGATCATCGGTCATCGCAAGCATGGCCAGGGCGGAGGTGGAATTCTCCATCAGTTCCGGGCTGACCTTGCCGGTGGGGCGATAAACTGGCCAACAGCATTGTTTCATGCGCAGGAATACCCAGTGGTGGAGTACATCCGACTGGGTGGGATCGATCGACAGACTCCTGTCGAGATAGTCCGTGGCATCCCGATATTCTTTTTTGATCTCCAGCACCCGGCCAAGATTGTTCAGGGCAAGCAGCAGGAAAGTCTGGTATTCATCCGTGTCGGCGGGAACATTGCGCTCAACCCACAGCCACTCTTCGACCGCCTGGTCCAGCAAGCCCCGACGCTCAAGGACCAGCCCAAGGTTGAGTCGAGGCTGAATGAAGCCGGGAGACAGGGCGATCGCCTGCCGGTAAGCCTCTTCCGAAGCCGCCAGATCCCCGAGATTCGACAGCGTTGCGCCGAGGTTGAAGTACGCCGCATGGGCGTGGGTCGAAGGGGTTCTCTTGAGCCAGGTCTGGTAGAGGATCGCGGCCAGGGGAGCGCGCCGATCCTGCTCCAGTTTGCTGCACTGGTCGATGAGTTGCAGCAGTTCGAGTTGCCCGTTCCATGCCTGCATCAGCAGAGAAACAAATACATCGTCGCCCACTCCCACTCCCCTCAAGGCCGTCGTCCCGCATTCACTGTTACAACGAGCCTGGATTATATCCTGAAAACGGGCCTCGGCGATCTTTGCGGGGTAATCATAACTGATTGTAATAATTGAACAAGATCATCCGTTCAGACGGTACGTTTGGCGCAGATCAGGCGACAGACGGATGCTGCACGCGCAGCTTGCGATCAATCGAGAGACTGTCCTGGATGGCATGAGACATCATTTTCAGCCCAAAAAGGAAGCGGGGCCGATGAGGCCCCGCTGCATGGCTGAACCGCTGCTTAATTACCTGTCGCGAGCATGCCCTTGGTAATCGCATCCAGGCTGGGCGGATTGGTCAGCGAGTTGGTCGCCACCGTCTGTGAAGCCTGGAATGCACCGAACGGATTGCCGTTCGGGTCGTATTGCTGCAACAAGGCCGCAATGCTTGCCTGCGGGGCGAGTTGAGGCAGGAGGCTGGTACCCGGGGCGTTCGGGTCGGGCGCTGCCTGTCCCATGTTGAACGAGGAGATGGCCTGCAGCAGGTTGCCCACATTCGCTCTGAGATCCACCGCCGCTGCCGCAGTGGTAGGCGGCGCTGCCTGGCTTGCGGCGTTCCTGTCGGTCGCGAACCAGACGTCGGCCATCTCGTGATCTGTCCCATCAGCGGTCTGGTAACTGGAAATCAGTCCGACGAGATTGCCCGCATCCATCACCGCAGTTCTCGTCGCATTCAGGTCGAGTCTGACTATTTCCAACGACTCGAGGGAACGCAGTTCTTCCGACTGGCTGATTCCGTCCGAATTGCCGTCTACCCAAACCGCCAGCTCCGACCAATGATCATCTGCCGAACTGATGATACCGTCGGCATTGCTGTCCATTTCGCTCAGGGCGACATAGCCGTCTGCAGCCTTTTCGCCGTTGGCCAGCGTGACCGAAGATCCGAACAATTCACCGCCATCGTTGATGGTTCCGTCGCCATTGCGGTCCATGGCCAGGAGACCGTCACCGCTGGCAACCCAGCCGGTATGAACCTTGGTGCCGGTCGCCAACAGGTCGAACTGAACGCCCGACGAAATGCTCTGCGACAGTTTGCCATCTTCATTGAGGTCAAGAATCAGTGGCGTCGAAGCAGAGTTGACCTGAGCCGTGGTCAGAGCGGCGAGTTGTGTGGTGGTCAGGAACATCCCCTTGAGGGCATAGGTCTGAGCCGTACTCATCGCAGCGAGCTGGCTGAGGGTCAGGACGGGAACCTGAGCAGCGGTGAGTGCGGCGAGCTGGGTGGTACCGAGTGCTGCGACATCAGCGGCTTCCATCGCCTTCACCTGGGCCGTGGTCAGGCCGCTGGC
The DNA here is from genome assembly GCA_002425405.1 of Candidatus Accumulibacter vicinus. Classification (GTDB taxonomy): domain Bacteria; phylum Pseudomonadota; class Gammaproteobacteria; order Burkholderiales; family Rhodocyclaceae; genus Accumulibacter; species Accumulibacter vicinus. The sequence goes on along the minus strand of DIME01000189.1, from coordinate 832 downwards.
GATCTGGGTGACCGTGAGTGCGGCAGCCTGTGCTGTGGTCAGCGCGACGATCTGGCTGGTTCGCAGAGCTGCGATATCGGCGGCTTCCATCGCGCTCACTTGGGCCGTGGTGAGGCCGCTGGCGATCTGAGTGGCGGTGAGTGCGCCGACCTGAGTCGTGGTCAGCGCCACGACCTGAGCGGTGCCAAGGTTGGCGATCTGACTGTTGGCGAGGGCGGCGATCTGGCTGGTCTTGAGTGCCGCGACATCAGTCGCCTCGATCGCTTGCAACTGGGTGGTGGTGAGGCCGTTGACGAGCTGATTGGTGGTCAGTGCGCGGACCTGCGCCGTGGTCAATGCGACGACCTGGCTGGTGCCGAGACTGGCAACCTGGGAAGTGGTGAGTGCGGCGACCTGCGTTGTGCCGATCCCTGCAATCTGGCTGCTGCCAAGGACGATGGCGATCTGACTGGTGGTCAGCGCGGCTACCTGGCTGGTCTTGAATGCCGAGACATCGGTAGCATCCATGGTGCTCAGTTGGTTGGTGGTGAGGCCGTTGGCAATCTGATTGACGGTGAGTGCGCCGATCTGTGAAGAAGTCAGGGCCGCGAACTGGGAGGTGCCGAGGTTGGCGATCTGACTGGTGGCAAGGGCGGCGATCTGGCTGCTCTTGAGTGCCGCGACATCCGTCGCCTCGATGGCTTGCAGCTGGGCGCTGGTGAGGCCGTTGACAAGCTGATTGGTGGTCAGTGCGCGGACCTGCGCCGTGGTCAGCGCGGCGACCTGGGCGGTGCCGAGGCTGGCAATCTGGGCAGTGGTGAGGGCAGCGACCTGTGCCGTGCCGATCCCGGCA
>DIME01000093.1 GCA_002425405.1 Candidatus Accumulibacter vicinus | reverse complement strand
GCGAAGCTTTCCCGGTCGGGGGCGCCGGCAGCCGGCGCCAGGTTCCAGGCGTGCAGGATGCTCTTCGGCAGTTGGCCGGCGCTGGACAATGCCGCCAGCAGGCTGTCGTAGTCGGCGCGCCGTGCCGGGTCGAGGGTGTAGCGCCGCTCGCCACTCCAGCCCGCCCGGCTGCCGGGGAGAACCCGGATCACTGCCTGTCCGTCCGCTTGCAGTTGTCCGGCGAGATGTTCGCCGAAACCTTCACCGGTGGTGAAGAGCAGCCACGGTCCACGGGCCGGCGTGCTGCCGGCGGGGAGGGGACACTGTTTCCAGGCAGGCAGGTAGAACCAGTCGGCGAGAGGGCGCCTGCCGGGCGTTGCCCGTGCTGGCGGGCGCGCGTCTGCCGCCGCCTGCGCTACCAGTCGACCGGGTTCGATCCAGTGGCGCTGACGTTCGAAGGGGTAGCCCGGCAAGGGCACGCGGCGACGCGTTTGATTGGCATGGAAGCCGGCCCAATCGACGCTGACGCCGGCCAGCCAGAGCTTGCCGAGGGTGGCGAGCAGCATCGCCTGGTCGGGTTCCTGCTGTTGCGGGTGGCGCATCGACCATAGCGCGCCCTTGGCGCCGGAGTTTGCCGCACATTGCTGGGCGAGCGTGCCGAGGGTGCGGCCGGGACCGACTTCCAGAAACAGCGGGTCGCCGTTGCCGGCGGCACAGCCGATGCCATCGGCAAAGCGCACGGTGTGCCGCAGGTGTCTGGCGTAATACGCCGGGTCGCAGGCCTGCGCGGCGCTGAGCCAGGTGCCGCTGAGGTTGGAGACCACCGGCAGGCGCGGCGCCTGCAGCGGGATCGTTGCGACCACGGCGGTGAAGCGCTCGAGGATCGGGTCCATCATCGCCGAATGGAAGGCGTGCGAGGTGTGCAGCAGGCGGCTTTGCTGGCCGCTGGCGTCGAGCTGTTGCTGGCAGGCGGCGATGGCCTCGGTCGGTCCGGAAAGCACGCAGCGGTCGGGCGCGTTGACCCCGGCCAGCGCCAGGCCGCGGGCTTCGAGATCGACGAGGGCACTTTCCGGCAGGTCGACGGCGAGCATGCTGCCGGCCGGCATCTCCTGCATCAGGCGGCCGCGCGCGGCCACCAGCTTGAGGGCGTCGGCGAGGTTCATCACTTCGGCCAGGCAGAGCGCGGCGTACTCGCCGATGCTGTGGCCGATCATCGCCGCCGGGCGGACGCCCCAACTGATCCACAGGCGCGCCAAGGCGTATTCGATGACAAACAGCGCTGGCTGGACGATCCAGGTCTGCTGCAGCGCTGCCGCACCGGCCTCGGGAGCTGGCCAGATCAGGCGGCGCAGATCCTGGCCGAGGTGGGGGATCAGGATTTCGGCGCAGCGGTCGACTTCCGCGCGGAACAGCGGCTCGGCGTCGTACAACTCGCGCCCCATTCCCAGATACTGGGCGCCCTGGCCGGGGAACATGAAAACCACGGGCCGATCCTGCCGTTCGCAGACCGCTTCGGCACCGCGCTGACGGTCGCCCGCGAGCAGCGCCTGGGCGAGCCCGTCGTGGTCGCGGCAGACCAGCATGCGCCGGTGCGCGAAGCGTTCGCGGCCGGTCTGCAGGGTGAACGCGATGTCGGCGAGGGGCTGCGCCGGATCGGTGCGCAGATGATCGGCAAGACGTTCAGTCATGCGGTCGAGGGCGCCGGGCGTGCGTGCCGACAGGAGGATCAACTGCCAGGCGCGCGACGCGCTGGCGGCAGCACGCGTGGGAGCCTCCTCGAGCACCACGTGCGCATTGGTTCCGCCGAGACCGAAGGAGCTGACCCCCGCGCGGCAGACCGGCTGTGTCCACTCGGCAAGCGTGCTGTTCACGTAGAACGGGCTGTTGGCAAAGTCGATTTCCGGGTTCGGCCGGCGGTAGTGCAGCGACGCGGGAATGCGCCGGTGCTCGAGCATCAGTGCGGTCTTAATCAGCCCGGCAACGCCCGAGGCGACGTCCATGTGGCCGATGTTGGTCTTCACCGAGCCAATCGCGCAGTCACCCTGGCGCGTGCTGCTTTCGCGAAAGGCCTGGGTGAGCGCCTGTATCTCGATCGGGTCGCCCATTGGCGTGCCGGTGCCGTGCGTTTCGATGTAACCGATGGTGTCGGCCGTCAGCCCGGCCATGGCCAGCGCTTCGCTGACTACCGCCGCCTGGCCGCTGACGCTGGGGGCGGTGTAGCCGACCTTGGCGTTGCCGTCGTTGTTCACCGCCGAGCCCTTGATCACGGCGTGGATGTGGTCGCCGTCGGCGAGAGCGTCGGCGAGGCGCTTGAGCGCGACGACGCCGGCACCGCTGCCGAGCACCGTGCCGCGGGCAGCGGCGTCGAAGGCCCGGCAATGGCCGTCGGCGGAGTTGACGCCGCCTTCCTGGTAGAGGTAGCCGATCCGGTGCGGAATGGCTACCGAGATGCCGCCGGCCAGCGCCAGATTGCACTCGCCGTTGAGCAGGCTCTGGCAGGCGACATGCACCGCGACCAGCGAGGTCGAGCAGGCGGACTGGAGGTTGATGCTCGGGCCGGTGAGGTTGAGCTTGTAGGAGACGCGGGTGGTCAGGTAGTCCTTGTCGTTGCCGATCTGGATCTGGAAGTCGAACAACGACGGCGCCACGTCCGGGCGAGTGGCGAGGTGGTAGATCAGGTAGCCGTTCATCGCCGAGCCGGCGAAAACGCCAATCGCACGACCATGCGAGGCGGGGGTGTAGCCGGCGCGTTCGAGGGCTTCCCAGGCGCATTCGAGGAAGATCCGCTGCTGCGGTTCGATCAGGCTGGCCTCGCGCGGGCTGTAGCCGAAAAAGGCCGCGTCGAAGCAGTCGATGTCGTTGATGACCGCACCGGCGCGAACGTAGGCCGGGTCGGCGAGGAGCGCGGGGTCGACGCCTGCGGCGAGCAGTTCGGCTTCGGAGAAGAAGCTGATCGATTCGACGCCCTGTTCCAGGTTGCGCCAGAAAACGGAAACGTCATTGGCGTCGGGGAAGCGGCAGCTCATGCCGACAATCGCGATGTCGTTGGAGTGGGGTATCGAAGCGGGCTGGTTCATGGTCGTCACTCGGTTCTGACTGGCTGCGGGGATGCGCAGGTCCGGTTTAAGTCCTTCTTCAAGGGAGGCGCGACTGCCGGGGCTCAGGCGGGCGATCGTCTGCCGGCGGGCTGACGGCGGTGCTGCATTTCCCGGCGCTGCACGGCGCGTTCCCGACCGGCCTGGAGGGCCGGGCTGGCTGGCGGCAGGCCGCTTGCCGCGTTGAGGGAGCGCGCCAGGCTCTGTACGGTCGGGTACTGGTACATCTGCAGCATCGGGATGGCACGATGCAGGTGCTCGCACAAGCGGCGATTGACCTCGACCATGCGCAGCGAGGTGCCGCCCAGTTCGAAGAAGTTGTCGGTGCTGCCGACTCGCTCGACCAGCAGCACCGCCTGCCAGATGGCAGCGATGGCTTGCTCGGTGGTGTCGCGAGGGGACAGATAGGGCGCGGCCGGCGCTTGCGGGCGGTTGTCGGGGGCGGGCAGCGACAGGCGGTCGACTTTGCCGCTGGGTGTCAGCGGCAGGGCGGCCAGCGCCGTGCAGCTGCTGGGCACCATGTACTCGGGCAGGCGTTCGCGCAGCCAGGGCTGCAGCGTGCCGGCTGCCAGGGCGCTGGCTGGGCGGGCAACATAGTAGGCGGCGAGGGCGAGTTCGCCGCGGGCGTCGGGACGGGCGACGATCACCGCTTCCAGGATGTCCGGGTGACTGCAAAGGACGCTGCCGACGTCATCAGGTTCGATACGGAAGCCGCGGATCTTGACCTGATGGTCGCTGCGGCCCAGGTAATCGATGAGCCCGTTGGCGCGGTAGCGGGCCAGATCGCCGGTGCGGTAGATGCGGGCGCCGGCTTCCTTGCGGAATGGGTTGGGAATGAATTTCTCGGCGCTCAATTCGGGGCTGCCGAGGTAGCCGCGGGCGAGTCCGGCGCCGCCGACGTAGAGTTCGCCGATGACGCCGATCGGTACCGGCTGGCGGTGGGCGTCGAGGATATAGGCCTGAACGTTGGCCAGCGGGCGGCCGATCGGTACCAGGGTATCGCTGTCGGCAAGCTGGCCGGCGTCGAAGAAGCAGGCATCGAAGGCTTCCGAGAGGCCGTAGAGGTTGAGCAGCATGCGTCCCGGCAGTGCCCGTGCGAAGCGCCGGGCGAGTTCGGTGCCGAGAGGTTCGCCGCCGATGCACCATTCGCGCAACAGCGGCAGGCGGGCGGCGAGCTGGTTAGGGGCATTGCCCACTTCGTGCGCGTCGAGCAGCATGCGCAGCAGCGACGGGACCAGCATCATCCGGGTGACGCGGTATTCGGCGAGCAGGGCGACCAGGTTCTGCGGGTCGACGAGCACCGGTTGCGGGATGAGCACGCTCGGCACGCCGTGCAGCAAGGGGCCGAGCAGTTCCCACAGCGAATCGACGAAGTTGAGGGCGGTCTTGCAGGCGGAGACATCGCCGGCAACGAAGGGATATTCCCGCCACATCCAGGCCAGGCGGTTGAGGAGCTGGCGCTGCTCGACCAGAACGCCCTTTGGTCGCCCGGTCGAGCCCGAGGTGAACACCACGTAGCACAGGCTGGCGGCGCCCGCCGGGCTGACCGGGCGAGTGGATGCCTGGCGGGCGATTGCCGGCCAGTCGCGGTCGAGACACAGCACCTCGGCGTGGTGCGGGGGCAGTACTGCCAGCCAGCGGGTCTTGGTGAGAAGCAGTGCGACGGCGCTGTCTTCGAGCATGGCAGAGACGCGCTGACGCGGGTAGCCGGGGTCGATCGGCACGTAGCAGCCCCCCGCCTTGAGAATCGCCAGGACGGCGACGAACAACTCGGGGGAGCGTTCCATCGAGACGCCGACCAGGGTTTCATGTCCGACGCCAATCTGGCGCAGGTGGTGCGCAAGCTGGCTGGAACGTTGGTCGAGTTCCCGGTAGCTCAGGCCCGTGTCGGCGCCGAGAATGGCCGGCGCGTCGGGACTGCGGTCCGCCTGTATCTCGAAAAGGCGCGACAGCGACGAATCGGCCGGGTAGTCGCCGTCGGTGGCGTTCCACTCGTCGACAAGCTGCCGCCATTCGCTGTCGCCAAGCAGGCGTAGCGTGGCCACCGGTTTGCGGGTGTCGGCGGCGAGATCGTCGAGCAGGTTCAGATAGTGGCCGGCAATTCGCTGCAGGGTGGTTGCGTCGAACAGTGCCGGATCATAGATCAGGCGGGCGACGAGATGGTCGCCATTCTCGTCGACACGCAGGCTCAGGTCATGGTCGGCGCTGCCGAGATCGACGGCGAAGGGGTGCAGCGTGACGGCACCGGCCGGCAGCGTCGCAGGGGGCGCCGTGCGGTAGTCGAAGAGCACCTGGCAGATCGGTGCGTAACCCAGTGTGCGGCTGGGCTGCAGGGCTTCGATCAGGCGCTCGAAGGGCAGTCCGGCGTGTGTGCGGGCATCCGCGAGGGCTTCGCCACAGCGCTGCAGCAGGGTATCGGTGCCGGCGTCGGCCGAAATCGGCAGGCGTAGCGCGAGGATGTTGTCGAGCGGGCCGATAAGCCGGGCAAAGGGCGCTTGCGCCCGGTAGCTGCTGCGCAGTCCGATCACCAGGTCGTTCTGGCCACTGTAGCGCTGCAGCAGGGCGGCAAAAGCCGCCAGGAATACCCCTGGCAGGTCCAGCGCGTGCCTTGCCGCGAGCGCGCACAAACGGTCTACGAGCGGCGCTGGCAGCGGCAGCGGCAGGCTGGCGCCCTGGTGGCCCTGGATCGCTGGACGGGCACGGTCGGTCGGCAGCTCAAGCACTTCTGTCGCGCCCGCAAGGCGTTCTTTCCAGTGGGTGAGGAGGGGGGTCTGCGGCGCCTCTTGCCAGGCGACGAAATCGGCGAAGGTCGGTGCCGCCGGACCGTCTGGCAGGCTGCCGTCAAGGCTGTTGGCGATCTCTCCGAGCAACAGGTCGAGGGCTTCCTCATCACAGATGTAGCGGTGGGCGCACAGCAGCAGCAGGTGCTCGGTATCGGCGAGACGCAGCAGGTGAGCCCGGAGCAGCGGCGGCTGACCGAGATCCTGGGGCGTGCCGGCGTTGACGGCGATCCAGCGCGCGCGTGCGTGTGCGTGGGCAGCGCTGCCGGGCGTTTCCGAGAGGCTGTCGACGGTCAGTGCAGGGCGGGTGGCGGAGGGCGTTTGCGGTGGTGCTCCGAAGCTGCTCCAGAGCGCGTCGTGACGGGCGCAGACCCGGTCAATGGCGTTCTGCAGGGCGTCTGTGCAGAGCGGCCCGACGATGCGCGCGCCGCTGGCGACGCGGAGGCGGGCGTGACCAGGATAGGCTTGCTCCAGGAACCAGATTCGTTCCTGGGCCGGCGTCCGGCGAGGAATCGGGCACCCAGGATGACATATGGGTAGCAACCGCGCAGCCTGTCCCAAACAGGCGGCATCGTTCACTTGGCAAGACATGATCACTCCCTGACCCTGTGGATTGCTTTGTTTTTATGGGCTTGCCGCCCGCTGCTGCCGTTCCGGCCAGCCCCTGCGCTCGACCTTTTGCGGGCATTTCACCAGCCAGCAGGGAGGTCGAATCGAATATCCTAGCTCATACAGATTAGTTCACTGAAGTGGATACTTCAAATTCAAATTGATCGATTCCTGCCAACTCTGGCTACTGATCAGGGTGCCCGTTGACGATGTGAAAGCAACGGATTTGCCCAGGGTCGATGACTGCCCGGATGGCCGCAGCGATGGCGTGGTCGGCGTCGGGGCAGGTGGAGAAGAGCGTCCAGGGCGAACCCGCGCCGGTTACCCCGGCAAACCCGGAATCGGTATTGGGCAGGCTGATCGTGACCTGCTCGGGCGGGCTGGCGAGGCCTGTGCCGAGAGCTTTGAGAACGGCTTCCTTGGCGGTCCAGAGGCGGAAGAAATTCCGGTCATGGTCATTTGCCGGCCTGCCGGCCAGCCAGTTCAATTCGTCGGCGCTGCAACAGTGGGCGGCGAGCGCGTACCGGTTGGGCAAGGGACGGATGCGCTCAAGGTCTACGCCGACCGGAACCCGGCGGGTCAGCCCGATGAGGATGTGATCCTGGCAGTGGGAAAGGTTGAACTGCAGCCCGTCGGCCGTATTCAGCGCTGGTTTGCCGTAGTTGTTGGTGATGAAGCCGAGGCCTTGCGGGTCGCGTGCGAGATAATGCCCGAGCAGGTATCGCAGCAGGCCGCGAGCGTGCATCTGGCGCAACCGGTCTGCTGCGAACACCCGGCGGGCGGCGCTGGCACGCTCGCCGGCATCGGGGAGCCTTTCGATCGTTTGTCGCAGTGCCTCGTGGCCAATCGGGAGGGGCAGCAGCCAGAGGTGGAGGTCGTCGCCTGACAGCCGCGGGGCAGGCGCCTTGTCGAGCAGTTCGGCAATGTTTGCCGGCGTGATCGGCGCGAACGTTTCAGGTGGCGAAGTGGGCATCGGCCCATCGGCGCAGGGCGGCGATCAGTTCGTCGCGGTGATGGCGCGTGGTGAAGGTGTGATCGGCTCCCGGCATGCGGATCTCGGCGAAGTTCGGATGGCCGGCGATCTTCTGCATTTCCTTGCCCAGCATCAGTTGCATGTAGTGGAGGGCAGGGTCATCTTCGGAGTACACCATCAGCAGGGCGGTGCCACGGTCGAGGATGCCGTGGAAGGCGGCGCGCAGTTCCGGTGCATTTTCCGGGATCTGCTCGCTGCCGATGAAGCGCCGCAGAAATTGCCGGCCGACGACACGCAGTAGTTCGACGGGATTGCTCTGCCCGCTCAGCAGCTTGCGCCAGCTGGTCGGGTTGAAGAGCGCACGCTTCCAGAGGTAGCGCGCCGATTCGCTGGCGCGCAGGGTACTGTTGATGCCAGCATCAATCGCATCACCAGAGTCGTCGGTGACGCCATGCAGGCCACGCCCGTTGATCAGCACCGCGCCCAGCACCGCCGGGTTGTCGCGGCAGGTGAGAAACGAGATGTCGGCCCCCGAGCAAATCCCGCACAGGATGAAGCCACGGCAGTCGCTCTCGGCACCGAGCGCGGCCATTGCTGCCGAGGTCTCACGGATGGCGCTCTTCTCGAAGCTCAGCGCGTCGCTGCGTGGGCGGCTGTCGCCAATTCCCGAGAGATCGAAGCGCAGCACCGGGTAGCCGGAGGCAGCGAGTCGCCGGGCGATGTTCACGTACAGGCGATTGGGACCGGCACGATGAACGACTCCGGCGTTCACCAGCACGATGCCGGGACGTTTGCCGGGTGTGGCGCTGGGGGTATGAATGCCGATCAGGCTGTTGCTGTCGCCGAAATGGAGAACGCGCTCGTTCATCGCCGCTCTCCCTGTGCCGATTCGACCATGGCCTGCAGGACGCGCGCCGGCGGCATCAGGACGTCGTTCATTTCGGCTCCCTCGGCCCATAGTTCGGGCCACGGCACGTGTTTCCGATCGACGCTTGCGCCAAGCGCAGCGAGCCGGTTGCCCAGCGCATCCGGATCGGCTTGCGGGCTGCTGCTCATCAGCAGTATTTGCGGAGCAGGCGCACGCGGCAGGGTGGCGAGGTCGATGGCACGCAGGCCGCTGGCCAGGCGGGGGGAAAGGAGGGCGCCGAAAATCTCGCGCACTCCCTCTGTCGACGGGAGAGTCTGACCGTGCCCGGCCGTCTGGCGGAAGCGCTGCTGGTGCGCTTCGAGCAGTGTATCCACGTAGCGCTTGCCGTCCACTACTGCATCCCACAGGATCAGGCCAGCGACGTCCTGGTGCTGTGCTGCATACAGGGCGGCCAGGCTGGCACCGACACGCAGGCCAGCAAGCCAGACCGGCATGCCGGCCGTATGGTCGCGGAGGGTATTCACCGCGGTGGCGACGTCATCGAGCCATTGCTCCAGGCTGCCCTCGCTGTCCTCGCCGGCAGAATCGCCCGTTGCAAAGTAGTCGAAGCGCAGCACAGGGAAGCCGGCTCGCGCCAAGCGGCTGGCGAACTGTCGAAAGACGCGGTGGGTAGAGACATACTCGCGCCCGAAAGGCGGGCAGAGAACGAAACCGAAGGGGCGTGTCGTGGCTCCCTGTGGAGCGTCAAAACAGAAGAAGAGCTGTTTGTCCGCAGCCCCCATGTATCCGGTGATGGTTGGATTGCGCATTGTCGACCTCCCCCTCAGACCGGTACAGCGATCCGGTAAGGTCGTTACATAAATATTGGACCGATTTGGACCGATCGGCCTGAGCTGGTCGAATTCCCTCATATTCGACCGAAATAATTCCCTGGCGGAAGCGGTGAGATTCGAACTCACGAACGGTTGCCCGTTGCCGGTTTTCAAGACCGGTGCAATCGGCCACTCTGCCACGCTTCCTGCTCGACGCTGTAGAGACGGAGTCCTTGGGCTCTTGCAGAGCGAAAGCCACACGTCTACCGCGCGTGCCAATCAATGATAGCACGGCAGACTCCTGCCCAGGCCGTTGGCACGCTGCTAACGGTCATGACTTTTCCAGCTTGAAACTTTTTCGCTAATTGGCTAGTCTTAGGCCCGTAATCGCATTTCCATATCCAGGAGGAACACCATGCAATCCCAATTTCAGATGACCAGCCAGGCCAGCGGCGAACTCGCGTTACAGCAGAACCGGGTCCTGCGCAATACCTTCATGATGCTCGCCTTGACCATGATTCCAACCGTCATCGGTGCGCTGGTCGGCGTACAGATGCGGTTCTCGTTCCTGTCCGGCAGCCCGCTGATGTCTTTCCTGCTCTTCCTCGGGATCGCCTTCGGCTTCATGTGGGGCATCGAGCGTACCAAGGACAGCGGCGTGGGCGTGCTGCTCTTGCTCGCGTTTACCTTCTTCATGGGTCTGATGCTCTCACGCATCCTGCAGGTGGCGCTCGGCTTCAGCAATGGCGGTTCGCTGATCGCCATGGCCGCGGGCGGGACGGGGGTGATCTTTTTCTCGCTCGCCGGGGTGGCCACGGTCACCAAGAAGGATTTCAGCTTCCTCGGCAAATTTCTGTTCGTCGGCATGATCGTCGTCCTGCTGGCGGCCGTAGCCAACATCTTCTTTCAGATACCGGCCCTGTCGCTGACCATCTCGGCGATCGCAGTGATGGTCTTCTCCGCCTATATTCTCTATGACATCAGCCGGATCGTTACCGGCGGCGAAGACAATTACATTTCGGCGACGCTGGCGGTGTATCTCGACATCTACAACGTTTTCGTCAGCCTGCTGAACTTGCTGATGGTCTTCAGCGGCGATCGCGACTGATCGTGTCCTGAATGAAAAAGGGCGGCTTTAGGCCGCCCTTTTTTCATTCAGGCGGCAGGAATGCGCTGCCCTGCAACAGGTGTGTCCCGGCGCGACCCGGGATTTCGGCAAAGATGACGGTGTGGCGCGGCAAGGTTGCGAGCTTGCGCGAGATCAGCAGGTCGCGCAGGGCAACCAGTTGATAACCCTGGTTCTTCCACTCGACGAGCAGACGCTCGAAAGCGTTGCTGAACTTCATCCCCTCCAGTTCGGCACGCAAAGTGAACACGTGCTCGCCGTCGGTACTGCCGGTCTCTCCGAGAATTTGCTCGATGGCCCGATCCACAGATGCGCCTGCCGGGAGCAGCAGTTCGTCCAGGGTGGGTAGCGTCGTCGGAAGCTGTGGGCAGTGCACAAGTTCGCCATCAATGACCGGGATGAACGGGAATTTCCCCCGGCAATCACTGGCGTAGGCAAAGCCCAGGCGTTGCGTCAGGCGCAGGGCATGACGATTCATCCGCCAGGCGGCAGCGCCGTGCGCTTTCGGCGGCTCGCCGAAAAGCGCTTCGAAACGCCGGTAGGCCTGCGCCATTTCAGCTTCGATCCAGGCGTTGTCGGCAGTGTAGACCCGGTTTTCCCAGCGCACGCGATGCCAGGCGTGGATGGCGACTTCAAAACCGGCAGCGCGCGCCTGCCGCATGCTCTCGGCGCCGCGGCTGCCGATATCCGGTGCCGGTAGAAGCAGTCCGTAGAGGCGGGTGAGGCGATCGTAGTAACGGCTTGGCGAGGCCAAGCGTGCTTCCCGGCCGCTGCAGTCCGGACCTAGCGAGAAGAAGAAAGTCCCGGCAGCATCGTGCCGCTGCAACAACTCGACCAACGTCGGCACACCGACCAGCGTGCCGCGGCAGGTGTCGACGTCGATCTTGAGGGCGATTCGCTTTATCGGCACGGGATGGGTGGGCATCGCCGCCGGTGTCTGCCGGAGGGGCTCAGACAAGGAGCAGGCCGACGGCGACCTTGCGCCCTTCACCGATCAGGATGTTGTAGGTACGACACGCGGCCGGCACATCCATCACTTCGATCCCCTTTTGCGCCCGCAGCAGGGGCCGCATCAGTTCGGGACTCGGAAAGCGCAGCCGCTGGCCGGTGCCGAGCAGGACGATTTCGGAATCCAGTGCGGCGAGCAGTTCGATGTCGGCGACGCTCAGCGTTGCGAAGGTCGCCTGCGTCCAGTTGGGCAGCAGGCGGTCGGGCAGAACCGCCAGATTGCAGTGGTGACGGACGCCGTTCACGCTGACGTAGTCTTCTCCATAAGCGGTAAAGGTGTTCAGTCCAGAGGTGTTTTCGAGTTGCAGTTTCATGAAAATTGCGGTGAGCAATACGTTAAAGTAGGATTATAGCTTTTTTGTCGAACCCGTTCAGACGGCGGCAGCGCGCAATCACTGCCCGTGCCGCAGGCTGATCGAGGGGTCGTCAAACGATACCGACCATTACCCGAGCCTGGATCATGAGAGAGTTTTCGCGCATCAAACGTTTGCCCCCCTACGTGTTCAGCATCACCGCCGAGCTGAAGATGGCCGCCCGCCGGCGTGGTGAGGACATCATCGACATGAGCATGGGCAACCCGGACGGCCCGACGCCACAGCACATCACCGACAAGCTGGTCGAAGCGGCGCAGCGCGAGAACACGCACGGCTATTCGATTTCGAAGGGGATTCCACGCCTGCGTCGAGCGATTTGCGATTGGTATCAGCGGCGCTATGGCATCGGTTTCGACCCGGACAGCGAAGCCGTGGTAACCATCGGTTCGAAGGAAGGCCTCGCGCATCTGATGCTTGCCACCCTGGATCGCGGCGATACCGTCCTGGTACCCAACCCGTCGTACCCGATTCACATCTATGGGGCAATCATCGCCGGCGCCGACATTCGTTCGGTGCGCATGACCCCGGATGTCGACTTCATCGAGGAGGTGCAGCGCGCCATCCGCGAGTCGATTCCGAAACCGAAAATGATGATCCTCGGCTTTCCGAGCAATCCGACGGCGCGCTGCGTGGATCTCGATTTCTTCGAGCGCATCGTTGCTCTGGCCAGGCAGCATGACATTCTGGTGGTGCATGACCTGGCTTACGCCGACATCACCTTCGACGGCTACCAGGCGCCGTCGATCATGCAGGTGCCCGGTGCGCGCGAGGTCGCCGTCGAGTTCTTCACCATGTCGAAGAGCTACAACATGGCCGGCTGGCGGGTCGGCTACATGGTGGGCAACCAGGAACTGTGCAATGCGCTGGTGCGCATCAAGAGTTATCACGACTACGGCACGTTCACCCCGATCCAGGTTGCCTCGGTGATCGCGCTGGACGGTCCTCAGGACTGTGTCGAGGAAGTGCGTCAACTCTATCAGGGACGTCGCAACGTGCTCGCCAAGGGGCTGCACGAGGCCGGCTGGATGGTCGAGGTTCCCAAGGCGTCGATGTACATCTGGGCGAGAATTCCCGAGGTCTATCAGCCGATGGGCTCGCTCGAGTTTGCCAAGAAGCTGCTCAACGAGGCGCGCGTGGCGGTATCTCCCGGCGTCGGTTTCGGCGAATACGGCGACGACCACGTGCGTTTTGCACTGATCGAGAACGAGGAACGTACTCGCCAGGCCATTCGCGGCATCAAGGACATGTTCAGGAAGGATGGCCTGCTCTAGGCCAAAGTCATGAAACCGATACACAAATCAAGCAAGCTCGACAACGTCTGCTACGACATTCGTGGCGCTGTGCTGCAGAAAGCCAAGCAGATGGAGGACGAAGGCCACCACATCATCAAGCTGAACATCGGCAACCTCGCTGCTTTCGGCTTCGAAGCGCCCGAGGAGATCCAGCTCGACATGATCCGCAATCTGCCGAGTGCGGCCGGTTATGCGGATTCGAAAGGGATTTTCTCGGCGCGCAAGGCGATCATGCACTATACCCAGCAGAAGCACATCAAGGGCGTCGTGCTCGAAGACATCTACATCGGCAATGGCGTCTCCGAGCTGATCGTGATGGCGATGAACGCCCTGCTCAATACCGGCGACGAGGTGCTGGTGCCGGCACCCGATTACCCCCTGTGGACGGCCGCTGTGAGCCTGTCGAGCGGTACGCCATGCCATTATCTTTGCGATGAAGCGAACGATTGGCTGCCCGACCTCGACGATTTGCGCGCCAGGATCACGTCGAAGACGCGGGCGCTGGTGGTGATCAACCCCAACAACCCGACCGGTGCACTGTATCCGGACAGCGTGCTGCGCGAACTGGTTGCCATCGCGCGCGCGCACGGCCTGATCATCTACGCCGACGAAGTGTACGACAAGGTGCTCTACGACGGTGCCCAGCACACGGCGATTGCCTCACTGTCTCAGGATGTGCTGACGGTGACCTTCAACGGCCTGTCGAAGAACTACCGTTCCTGCGGTTATCGCGCCGGCTGGATGGTGGTTTCCGGTGACTTGCGTGCGGCGCGCGACTACATCGAAGGCCTCGACATGCTCGCCTCGATGCGTCTGTGTGCCAACGTGCCGGCACAGCACGCGATTCAGACTGCACTTGGCGGCTATCAGAGCATCGACGATCTGGTTGCGCCGGGCGGCCGCATGTATCGCCAGCGCGACCTCGCGTACCAGCTGATCACGGCGATACCCGGCGTCAGCTGTGTCAAGCCCAAGGCGGCTCTGTACATGTTTCCGCGCCTCGATCCGCAGATCTATCCGATCGAAAACGACCAGGAGTTCATCGCCGAACTGCTGCAGGAAGAACGCGTGCTGCTGGTCCAGGGCAGCGGCTTCAACTGGCCGGCACCCGATCACTTCCGCCTCGTCTTCCTGCCGTATGAAGACGATCTGCGCGACGCGATTGCCCGCATCGCGCGCTTCCTCGCCGCTTATCGCCAGCGCGCCGGAACGCAGGCGTAGTCCTGTCTGCCCCGCAGCCGCCCCGATCGCTTTTTCCATAACCCTCACTCGTGATTGCGCTATGAAACCTATCCACGTTGGACTTCTCGGGATCGGCACCGTCGGTGGCGGCACTTACGCCGTACTCCAGCGTAACGCTGAAGAAATCACCCGCCGCGCCGGACGCCCCATTCAGATCAGTATTGTTGCCGACAAGGACCGCGAACGGATCCGGCAGATCACCGGAGGAAGCTGCCGGATGACCGACGACGCCTTTGCAGTGGTCAGCGACCCGGAGGTTGACATCATCGTCGAGCTGATCGGTGGCTACGGCGTTGCCAGGGAACTCGTCCTGCAGGCAATCGCCAACGGCAAGCACGTGGTCACGGCCAACAAGGCCTTGCTTGCCAGGCACGGCAACGAGATTTTTGCGGCAGCCCAGGAACAAGGCGTGATGGTCGCTTTCGAGGCAGCCGTCGCTGGCGGCATCCCGATCATCAAGGCCCTGCGCGAAGGCCTCACCGCCAACCGCATCGAGTGGATCGCCGGCATCATCAACGGCACCACCAACTTCATTCTCTCCGAGATGCGCGACAAGGGCCTTTCCTTTGCCACGGCGCTCCAGGAAGCACAACGCCTCGGCTACGCCGAAGCCGATCCAACCTTCGACGTCGAAGGCGTGGACGCGGCGCACAAGCTCAGCATCATGTCGGCGATCGCTTTCGGCAACTCGATGAGCTTCGAGCAGGTGCACATCGAAGGCATCAGCCAGCTCGACGCAGCCGACATCCGGTACGCCGAACAGCTCGGCTATCGCATCAAGCTGCTCGGCATCACCAAGCGCACCCCCAAGGGCGTCGAGTTGCGCGTGCATCCGACGCTGATTCCCGCCAAACGGCTGATCGCCAACGTCGAAGGGGCGATGAACGCGGTGCTGGTCAAGGGCGACGCCATCGGCGCGACGCTTTATTACGGCAAGGGCGCCGGCGCCGAACCTACTGCCTCGGCGGTGATCGCCGATCTCGTCGATGTCACACGCATGCATACCGCCGACCCCGAGCACCGCGTCCCGCATCTCGCCTTCCAGCCCGACGCCATGGTTGATCTCGCGATTCTGCCGATCTCGGAGGTGGTCAGCAGCTACTACCTGCGCCTGCGCGTCGAAGACCGACCCGGGGTGCTTGCCGACGTGACGCGCATTCTTGCCGACGACGGCATCTCGATCGTTGCGATGATCCAGCGCGAGCCCGGTGAAGGCGAGGAGCAGACCGATATCATCATGCTCACGCACAAGACGGTCGAACGCAACATCGACACCGCGATTGCCGGCATCGAGGCGCTGCCGGCGGTCAAGGGCCGGATCATCCGCTTGCGGCTGGAAGAGCTGTTATAAGGAGGTTCTCATCAGGGGAGGGCAGCTGCGGGGACTGCTCTCGCTGACGGTGATCGAAGACCCTTCTGAAGGCGAGAGAATCTCTGGTGCCTGAGGCCATCAAGAGAATCTCGAAGAAACGGAAGCTGGAAAAGCATAAAGCAATGCTTTGATCGTGAGCTGGCGTGCCGTGCAGACGATGGCGGGCACGTGGATGCTATCGATTCTGTCTTTCCTTCTGTGCCGCCTGGACCGTCCACCCTCCCTCTCACGAGGGCGCCGCCTTCTGGAGAGGCTATTCCCGAAAACCGGGAATATGACCATGCGGAATAAAAGCCCCCCGGCTATATGCCGATATGTTAAATCAGCGCCTTGTCATTGAGCAGCTTAGTCGGTATATTTCGACGAAACGATTGCAGGGCAAGAAAATTATTCCGTTTCTCTTCACACGCCGCAAGTCAGGCTGGCTGTCCATCATTCCGCAGGGCGGCCGGGTGACGCTTGCGCATGTGGTGCGCGAACCGGATGCACGTCCGGAAGTCAGTCTGCTCGACTGTTTCGTGCTTGAGAATGGCCTCCACGAAGCTTTGACGCGTCTGCGTGTGACGCGGCAACTCAAATCCTATGTTTGTACGACTTTGATGGGTGAAGGCGAGTACACCGTCTCGCAGCTTGAGGCACCGCCGGTACCTGCAGAGGAGCGCAAGGAGGCCTTGCGCTGGGTGCTCAAGGAAATGGTGAGTTATCCGGTTGATAGTGCCTGCATCGACGTGCTCGATATTCCAAGAGCGGGCTTGCTACCAGGGCGGGCGGCGAGCGTTCTGGTGGTCTCCGCCGCCGAGCAGGCAGTGCGCGCGCGGGTCAGGGCGTTTGAGGAAGCCAGGATACCGCTGGAGGCGCTGGATATTCCCGAGTTGGCACAACGTAATGTGGCGGCCCTGCTGGAAGACGAGAACCGGGGTCTGGCGTTTCTCCGCATCGACGAGACCGGCATGATGCTGACGCTGACCTTTCAGGGCGAGCTGGTTGCGGTGCGGCGCGGCGAGATGAATTCGGGGCAATTGAACGGGCGTGATGCGGATCAACGGGCGCGCGTGCAGGAGCGTTTGGTGCTCGAGTTACAGCGCAGCCTCGACAATTTTGATCGGCAGTACAGTCAGATTCCCATTTCCAAGGTGATTTTGGCGAGCTATCCGCAGGTCGAGAATCTTGTCCGCGAACTGGGAGAAAACATCTATGTGCCGCTCAAGGAGATGGATCTCTCGTCGGTCCTGGATTTCCCGGCGGTGCCGGAACTGAAGAACCGTGAGTGCCAGGCCAAGCATCTCCTGGCGATTGGTGCAGCATTGCGTACCAAAGAGGGCTTGGCGTGAATCAGCAGATCAACCTCTACGAAGCACGCTTGCGACCCCGTCACGAACTGACCACAGGGCGCAACCTCGGGATTTGCGTCCTGGCCTTGCTGGTGCTGATGACGACGCTGTCGTTATGGGTCCGCTCGGAAGCCAACCGCAAATCAGCCGCTGCCTTGGCGTCACAACAGCAACTGACCGAGGAACAGGAGAGATTGAAGGCATTAAGCAAGCTGTTTGCGCAGCGGCAGGTCTCACCGGCACTGATCGCCGAGCGGGAAAGCACAAAAGCCATGCTGGCCGCTTCCAGGGAAGTCATCGAGGTTCTGAATTCGGGCAAGCTGGGCAATACCGATGGATTTTCCGGTTTCATGACCGGATTCGCGCGGCAATCGCAAACCGATTTATGGCTCACTGGATTTCGGGTGACGGGAAACGGGGAAATCGAAATTCAGGGACGCCTGCTTGATCCGGCGAAGTTGCCGGTTTATGTACAGCGCCTGAGTAGCGAGCCTGTATTTCAGGGGCGTCATTTCGCTGCGCTGGAAATGCGGGGCATGGATCCAGAGGAGCCGGCGGGCGAGACCAGGTTGTCTGAAAAATTCCTGAGTGCGGAAGTTCAGTCCAGGCCCGTTCCAAAATTGCCCCGTGTTGTCGAGTTCGTTCTTCGCTCGGCCAATGTCGGCAATGCGGAGGCAGGTACAAAACGGTGAAGCGATGAAGGAACAATGGCTCAAACTGGCTGCCCGCTATGATGCGCTGCAATTGCGCGAGCGTTGGCTGATTGCGCTTGCCGTGCTCGGCGGCATGGTGCTGGTTGCTTACAGTCTGGTCATTGAGCCAGCGCTGCAGCGTTCGCAACTGGCAGATCGCAATATCGCCGAACAGCGCGCGCAGATGTCCAGCCTGCAGGCGCAGATGGCGGCATTGCAATCGTCTGCACAGGACCCGGAGGCAGTCGTCCGTGCCGAAGTCGACGACCTGAGAAGACAACTGGGAGAAATGGCCGGTCGCCTTGAAATCCTGGAAAGTTCGCTGGTGCCGGCGCAGCGCATGTCCGGATTACTGGAAGACATGCTCGGGCGCAACAGCGGCTTGCGTCTGCTCAGTCTGAAAACACTGCCGGTTGCGCCATTGCTGGACAAGACGGGCGGAGTCGAGGAAAACGAAGCGTTCAAGTCGGCAGGCAAGCCGATGCCTGCCGTTCTCTTCAAGCATGGCGTTGAAATCAAACTGGAAGGCAGCTATCTGCAGCTGGCGGCGTATCTTGAGCGGCTGGAGCAGATCAAGCTCAAATTGCTGTGGAGCAACGTCACCCTTGCTGCCGAACGGCACCCCCGGCTGGTGCTGACGCTGACCGTATTCACGCTCAGCCTGGATCGGGCATGGCTGATTGTATGAATCGCCTGGTTGTCCTGTTGACATCGCTTCTGGCAGTTCTCCCTGTGCTGGCAGAGACGCTGTCGGACCCAACACGTCCGCCACCTGGGCTGTCTGCGGACACGCCGGATGCCGAGGCGGTGACCGGTCCTGTATTGCAGTCGGTCATGATTCCAAAGCAGGGCAAACCGATTGCCTTGATCGGGGGGCAGCAGGTCGGGCTCGGCCAGCGGTACGGCGAGCGTCGCCTGATCAGGCTGACCGAGTGGGAAGCCGTTCTCGCAGGGCCTGCCGGTATCGAACGCTTGTGGCTGACACCGGGCATCGAAAAAACCAAAGTCACCGCGCCTGTTGCCAAGGGCGCACCCAGTGGGAACAAACCGTGAACTCCAGATTGATTCTGCCGGCCATGCCAATCGCACTGCTGCTTGCCGGCTGCGCCATCAACCAGAAAGCGCCTGGAGCCAGCAGCACCTTCGACCGGATCGGTCAGGAAATGCAGAGCGCCGTGGGCGCCCGATCCAAGGGGATGGACGATGCACTGAGTCAGGCGATGTTGCCGCCATTGCAGCTGGACCTTCCTGATTCAGCGAAATACGTCGAGCCGCGTTTTGATCTGGCCCTGGTCAACGCGCCAGCCAGCCAGGTATTCATGGCGCTGGTCAGCAATACGCCTTACAGCATGCTGGTATCACCAGAGGTGACCGGCAACGTGACGGTACGCCTGAAAAACGTGACGGTGCGCGAAGCACTGGAGACACTGCGGGAACTATATGGTTACGAGTTCAAATTCCAGGGAACGCGCATCTATATTCAGCCCAACACGATCCAGACGCGTATCTTCCGGATCAACTATCTGGCCGGGAAACGTCAGGGGCAGTCCGACCTGCGGGTGATCTCGAGCTCGGTGGCCACCAATCAGCCACAGAACACCGGCCTCGCCTATCCGACGACCGCAAGTCCCGCCCCTGCCGTACCGGCGGGCACATCAGGAACGGGATCAGGCTCGACG
Source organism: Candidatus Accumulibacter vicinus (assembly GCA_002425405.1). Taxonomy (GTDB): domain Bacteria; phylum Pseudomonadota; class Gammaproteobacteria; order Burkholderiales; family Rhodocyclaceae; genus Accumulibacter; species Accumulibacter vicinus. The sequence goes on along the minus strand of DIME01000093.1, from coordinate 26,498 downwards.
CCTCCGAGCAGCCATATCTCGACGACACAAACCAGCGACTTCTGGCATGATCTGACCAATGCGCTGACCAGCATGGTCGGTTCCCAGGACGGACGTGCAGTGATTGTCAGCCCAGGTTCCGGGGTGGTTCTGGTCAAGGCTTTTCCTGCAGAAATTCGATCGGTCGAGAACTTCCTGCGCATTACCCAGCTGATCGTTGAGCGGCAGGTGATGCTGGAAGCCAAGATCATCGAGGTGGAACTGAACCAGGAGTTCCAGTCCGGTGTTAACTGGAACCACTTTGGTGGCAGCAAAAACCGTTTTGCCTATGGGGCGGTTCAGCCGGGAATCGTTCTGAACACCCCCAACAAGGCAGGATTCGATGCGTCGAATGTAGTGCAAAGCGGAGCGGGCGGGATATTCGGCAATGGGGTGGGCGTTCTGCCCGGGGCCGGCGGGATTGCTGCCACGACCAGACTGGGAAACGGTTTTTTCGGACTGGCCTTTCAGAGCGCCAACTTTGCGGCGCTGCTGAATTTTCTGGAAACCCAGGGCAATGTTCAGGTGTTGTCGAGCCCGCGAATTGCCAGCATCAATAATCAGAAAGCGGTGCTCAAGGTCGGCATCGACGAATTCTTTGTCACCAATGTGAGTTCCACGGTTACCTCGACCGGAAACAGTAACGTGACCACGCCGAACATTACCTTGCAGCCTTTCTTCTCGGGCATTGCCCTGGATGTGACGCCTCAGATTGACGGCGAGAACAATATCGTCCTGCATATTCACCCGTCGATCAGCCTGGTGAAGGAGAAGCAGAAAGTCATTGACCTCGGCACTCTGGGGGTGTTTACGCTGCCGCTGGCCAACAGTGCGGTCAATGAAACCGACAGCGTGGTGCGGGTCCAGGACGGCAACATCGTTGCCATCGGCGGCTTGATGAAGCAGGAACAGGTGTCAGACGCCAACGGCTTTCCCGGTACGACCACTTCATCGACCTGGGGATTGTTGTTCGGAACGCGTGACAGTCATCTGAGGAAACGCGAACTGGTCATTCTCATCAAGCCGACAATCATCCGCAACGACTCAGGCTGGAAGGACGACCTGATCGAGACCCAGGGTCGAATCCAGCAACTTGATCCGCGCCTTGCCCGGCCGCCGCAAACCGGCCAGTAACGATGTCGTCACTGCGGAGCCGACGTTGTATCTGAATCATTTCGGTCTCACCGAGCTGCCCTTCGGAATCACCCCGGATACCGGCTTTGCCTATTCGGTCCAGCATCATCAGGAAGCGCTCAACACTCTGCTGTTGGCACTGGATGCGGGGGAGGGGTTCGTCAAGATCACCGGCGAAGTCGGCACCGGGAAGACATTGCTCTGTCGTCGGCTGTTGCAGACGCTTGACGAAAGCTGGGTGAGTGCGTATCTGCCCAATCCCAATCTGGCGCCGAATACCCTGTTCCTCGCGCTGGCCGAAGAGTTGGGCATCGATGACGCGGGTGGCCTGGATCAGTATCATCTGATGCGGCGGATCAACCATCTGCTGCTTGCGCATGCGCAAATGAAAAAACGCGTGCTCGTCTGCATCGACGAAGCGCAGGCGATGCCGCTTGAAACGCTGGAAGCCTTGCGCCTGTTGTCGAACCTGGAGACCGAAAAATGCAAGTTGTTACAGATCGCCCTCTTCGGTCAACCGGAACTGGATGAAAAGCTGCACCGTCCGGAAGTACGACAACTGCTTCAGCGGATTGCCTTTCACTACCGCCTGGGGGGGCTGAAAAACAGCGAGATCGGGAACTATCTGGCGCACCGCCTGCGGGTCGCCGGTTACCGGGGCGAGGGCCTGTTCACCCTCGCGGCAATACGAGCACTGTATCGGGCCAGTGGTGGAACGCCACGCCTGATCAACATTCTGGCACACAAGTCACTGCTGTCGGTTTTTGGCGAAGGTCGCCAGTTGGTCAAGGTGCGCCACATCAGGATGGCACGCAGGGATACCGAGGGCGCACGCCGCGTCGGGTGGTTTTGGGGATAATCATGTCGATGAGATGTCCATGAGCCTGCTCAACCAGATGCTGCAGGATCTTGATGCGCGTAGAGCGGCCCAGGGCGTGGATGGCACCCTGCCGAATGCCGTGCGTCCTTTGCCGAAGCCACAGGCTTCACGTCTGCCGCTGCTCCTGGGAATGCTGTTACTGGCTTTTCTGGCTGGCGGGTTTGCTTTCCATTACTGGGAGACGTGGCAGGCAGTGTCGTCCCCCTCGTTTGCGCCCGCACCGGCCGCGGTGACGGCTGCTTCTCCGCCACCTCTTGTACCGCTTGTGGCCGAGCCTCCGAAAGGCGTTGAAGCCGGTCCGGCGGCCCCGACAGGATCGGCGGCAATGGCTGGCAGCCCGCAGAGGAGCACCGACTCATCGGGATTGCTGCCAGCGCAGCAGAGCGAAGCGAAACCTCCCGCAGCCTCTGTTGTACCAGAAAGTGAATTCGCCGCTGACCGCAGCAAGGTGGCTGCAATCGAGCAGACTTTGCCTGCATTACCATGGCTGGCGCCGCAGGGGGCGACCAGATCGGCCAGAATCCCGATCATCGAGAAAACCGATACCTTTGTTTCGTCACCTGACCGTCCCGAGACCGAGTACCGCAAGGCCATTGCCTTGCTCAATCAGGGGGCGCTGGCGGAAGCCATGGAGGGTTTGCATAAGGTGCTGCGACTGGACGGTTCTCATTCGGCCTCCCGACAGGTACTGGTCAGGCTCCTGCTTGAAGCCAGACGGCCGGATGAAGCAGTGCAGGTACTGCAGGAAGGATTGCTCGGTCAGCCCGAGCAGGTCGGCTGGGCAATGACGCTGGCGCGTTTGCAGATCGATCGCGGAGATCTCGCCGGTGCCTGGCAAACGCTTCATCATTCGCTTCCGGCGGCAGAAAATAATGCCGATTATCAGGGAGTCACGGCACATGTTTTGCAACGCCTCGGGCGCCACAAGGAAGCGGCCGAACATTATCGGGTGGCAACCCGGGTGGCACCCGGTGATGGCCGCTGGTGGCTGGGTTTGGCCTTGGCCCTGGAGGTCGAGGGACGTTCAGCCGAGGCGCGTGATGCCCTGCACATGGCCAAGGCTGCCGGAACCTTGAGTCCAGAGCTGACAGGATGGGTGGATCAGAAATTGCGTTAATGCCATACCAGCGCATATGCCCATTGACTGGCCTTTTCTTTGCGCGTATTACTACGCTCGGAGTTTATTGGTCGCGTGACTCCGCGCATATTGACTATTACGAGAGGAGACCTACATTGTCGAAAAAGAAAAAGTCCGCCCAGGCGGACGCAAAGACGGCACTGACCGCAACGGTCGATCCATTGCAGTTGCTGCAGGATCGCGTCGCCGCGTTGGAGGAGCAGTTCGCACAACTTAGCCTGAAGGAAGGGCCGGCAGGGCCGCAGGGCGAGGCGGGGCCGCAGGGCAAGCCTGGACCAAGAGGGCCCAAGGGCGACCCTGGTCCGGCAGGCCCCAAAGGCGATCCCGGACCGATGGGTCCCGGCGGACCTCGGGGTAACGAGGGCGCCACGGGGCCGCAGGGCGCACCAGGAGCCAAAGGTGCTCAGGGGCCGGCGGGTCCCAAGGGGCCCGCAGGACCTCAAGGTCCAAAGGGCGAAGCCGCCACTCCTGCCTGAATGGCGTTTCCAGAGCAGCGTACAACGCTAGGGTAGAATGTTGCACCTGATGGTCATGACTTTTCCAGACACCCCCGATGATCATGAAAGTCATGACCGTTTTCCTCCTTGGCCGGGGTGCACGCCAGAATCGGTGATGGCATGGAGGATGCCCGGTAAGTTCTCGAATTTGCCGCCCATTTCCCTCTTGCAGTTATTCCCTGTAGTCCGATGGACTCCCGTTTCCCGAACTGTGCGCGCACGGCAAATGTTTCAGGCATCGCAAGGCTGGCTTGGCTGTTTCCCCCGGGATCGCGGTGAAACTTGCGCTGGATCAAAATCTCAGGCGTTGGTATGCGGAAGAATCGCTTTTTTGCAAAGGATTGAGGAGGCCTAATGCGTCGAACCAAGATTGTGGCGACGGTTGGCCCGGCCACTGCTTCACCGGAGTCCATGCGGCAGCTGCTTCAGGCTGGCGCCGACGTGGTGCGGCTCAACGCTGCACACGCCGACATGCAAACGCATAGCAAGAACGCCCGTCAGGTGCGTGCGCTGGCGCAGATTCTCGGGCGTACCGTCGGGGTGCTGGTTGACTTGCCTGGCCCGAAAATTCGTAGTGGTGTGGTGCTTGGTGATGCGGTAGAACTCGCGACCGGTCAGGAATTCCTGCTCACTGGCAGCGACGATGGCAGGGGGGATGCCGGGCATGTCGCCACGACCCTGCCCGACCTGGCGCATTGGGTGCGTCACGGAGACGACATCTACCTCGCCGACGGTGAGATCGTCCTGCGCGTGCTTGAATCGATCGGTAACGACGTGCGTACCGAAGTCGTTCGCGGTGGCATGCTGCGCTCGCGTAAAGGCATGCACCTGCCGCGTGCCGAGGGCCACGTCGAGCCGTTTACAGTGCGCGATGCACGCGCACTCGAGATGGCGATTGCCGCCAAGGTCGACTTTGTCGGACTCTCGTTCGTGCGCCGGGCCGAAGATGTCGAAAGGGTGCGCAGCATGCTCCCCAAGCGTGGCCTGCGGCCGGCGCTGGTTCCCAAGATCGAGACGGCAATGGCGGTTGACAACCTCGCTGGCATCATCCATGCTGCCGACGCGGTCATGGTCGCGCGTGGTGACCTCGGCATCCAGATGCCGGCGCGGCGAGTGCCCTTGCTCCAGAAGGAGATCATCCGTCTCTGCAATCTGGCGGGCAAACCGGTGATCACCGCCACCCAGATGCTCGAGTCGATGACCCGCTCACCGTTACCGACGCGTGCCGAAGTGAACGACGTGGCCAACGCGGTGCTCGATGGCACTGACGCCTTGATGCTCTCGGAAGAAACCGCCGTCGGCCTGTTTCCGAACGAAGCCGTGCGCATGATGAGTGAAGTCGCCGAGTCGGCCGAGGGCTGGCCGCGCCAGCGCGTTGATCCCGCTGCCAGTGTCGGCGCCGACTCCGACCGTGTCGCCTGGGCAGTAGCGCACGCTGCGGTGCAAGCAGCGGAAGACCTCGGCGTTGCCGCGATCCTTTGCCCAACGCGCAGCGGGGATACCGCCCATCGCGTTGCGGCATTCCGACCGACGGTCCAGATTGCCGGCATTTCACACGGCACGTCGGTACTTGGTGGCCTCTCTCTGGTATGGGGTGTGCAGCCGCTACTGATCGCCGAGAATGCCGACCGTGGCGAGCAACTGCGACTCTCGATTGCCGCTGCGCGCGCTGCTGGCATCGTCCGCGACGGCGATCTCGTGGCTCTGGTATTCGGCTCGGCCGGACCGCGTGCCGGCAGCACCGACAGCGTGCGTATCGTTCGGGTGTGAGGTCCCGTTGCTACCGTCCGGAGCGAAAGTTTCCGGACGGGTTTCGCACCCGCTGAAAAACGGCACCTTTGCATGGCGCACATAGCGTCGAGATGTGGCACGGTAGCATTGGGGCATGTCATCAATGACCGAGCAATTCCCGGCATATTTGCGATTGGGCATCAGAACACGGGCCGCGGCCTCTGCCTGCCGCAGAATCACTCCCACTCGATCGTTGCAGGCGGTTTGCCCGAGATGTCGTAGACCACCCGGTTGATGCCACGCACCTCGTTGATGATCCGGTTCGAGACCTTCCCCAGCAGGCGGTGTGGCAGCTCTGCCCACTGTGCGGTCATGAAGTCCTGGGTTTCGACGGCGCGCAGGGCAATGACGTATTCGTAGGTTCGACCATCTCCCATGACCCCCACCGATTTGACTGGCAGGAACACGGCAAAAGCCTGGCTGGTCTTCTCGTACCATCCGGCGGCGCGCAACTCATCAATGAAAATGGCGTCGGCGCGGCGCAGCAGGTCGGTGAATTCGGGCTTCACCTCGCCCAGAATGCGTACTCCCAGACCGGGACCGGGGAAGGGATGGCGGTAGACCATGTCGTGCGGCAGCCCGAGCGCGACGCCGAGTTCGCGTACTTCGTCCTTGAACAGTTCGCGCAGCGGTTCGAGGAGCTTGAGGTTCAGTTGCTCAGGCAGGCCACCGACATTGTGATGACTCTTGATGGTGTGTGCCTTCCTGGTTTTTGCTCCGGCGGACTCGATCACGTCGGGGTAGATCGTTCCCTGCGCCAGCCAGCGGGCGTTTTTGAGTTTGCTGGCCTCGATCTGGAAAACCTCGACAAACTCTCGGCCGATGATCTTGCGCTTCTGTTCGGGATCGCGCACGCCCTGCAGGTGGCCCATGAATTGCACCGTGGCGTCGACATGCACCACCTTGACACCGAGATTGCGGGCAAAGGTGTGCATCACCTGGGCAGCTTCGTTGAGGCGCAGCAAGCCGTTATCGACGAAGACGCAGGTCAGCTGGTCGCCGACCGCGCGGTGAATCAGCGCCGCCGCGACCGATGAATCGACGCCGCCCGAGAGACCGAGAATCACCTCTTCAGTGCCCACCTGCGAACGCACCTTGTCGACTGCCTCGGCAACGTAATCAGGCATATTCCAGTCGTTTCCACAACCGCAGATGTCGCGCACGAAACGGCCGATGATTTCCCTGCCCTTGAGAGTGTGCGTGACTTCCGGGTGAAACTGCACGGCGTAGAAATTGCGTTCCTCGTCGGCCATCGCCGCGATCGGCGTCGATTCGTTGCTGCCGATGACCCGGAAGCCAGGCGGCAATTCGGTGACCTTGTCTCCATGGCTCATCCAGACATCGAGCAACCCGTGACCTTCGGCATTGCGGCGATCCTCGATGCCCCTGAATAGGGCGCTGTGGCCATGCGCGCGCATTTCGGCATAGCCGAATTCACGTCTGTTCGAACTTTCGACCTTGCCGCCCAACTGCTCGGCCATGCTTTGCATGCCGTAGCAGATGCCCAGCACGGGTACGCCAAGCTTGAACACCTGCGACGGTGCCTTGAAGTCCGCAACCTCGTAGACCGAATTCGGACCTCCGGAGAGAATGATGCCCTGCGGTTTGAAGTCGCGAATGAACTGTTCCGTGACATCGTAAGGATGCAGCTCGCAATACACCTGCTGCTCGCGGACGCGGCGAGCAATCAGTTGGGCGACCTGCGAGCCGAAGTCGAGAATCAGGATTTTTTGATGGGACATCATCAGGCCTCAGGTGACACAGGCAGCCTCCTGCCGCCCGCCGATGGTCGATTGCTGCTCAATCGATGTGGTAATTCGGAGCTTCCTTGGTGATTTGCACATCATGAACATGCGATTCCCGGACTCCCGCCGAAGTGATTTCGACAAAAGTGGCCCTGGCATGCATTTCGTCGATCGTCCGGCAGCCGAGATAGCCCATCGACGAGCGCAGGCCGCCCATCAGCTGATGAATGACGGCGAGCACCGATCCCTTGTAGGGAACCCGTCCTTCAATGCCTTCGGGCACCAGTTTGTCGACATTGGCGGTGGCGTCCTGGAAATAACGGTCGGCGGCGCCTGCGGCCATGGCACCAATCGAGCCCATGCCTCGATACGACTTGTACGAACGTCCCTGAAAAAGTTCCACTTCACCGGGAGCCTCTTCGGTTCCGGCAAACAGACCGCCGAGCATGACCGCATCGCCACCCGCGGCAATCGCCTTCGAGATGTCACCCGAGTAGCGTATGCCCCCGTCGGCGATCACCGGCACGCCGCTCCCCTGCAGGGCATCGTAAACCATCTGGATGGCGGTGATTTGCGGAACACCCACGCCGGCGACGATACGCGTGGTGCAGATCGAACCCGGACCGATGCCCACCTTGACGCCGTCGGCACCGTGCGCAAGCATCGCCAGTGCGGCTTCGGCAGTGGCGATGTTGCCGCCAATCACTTCGACCGTCGGAAAGTTTTTCTTGATCCAGCGGACGCGGTCGAGAACACCTTGCGAATGCCCGTGCGCGGTGTCGACGACCAGTACGTCCGCACCCGCTTCGGCCAGCAGTTCGGCGCGTTCCTCGGTGCCCGGGCCAACGCCGACGGCCGCGCCGACCCGCAGGCGGCCGGACGCATCCTTGCTGGCATCCGGGTGCTCAGTGGTCTTGATGATGTCCTTGACGGTGATCAGGCCGCGCAATTCGAATGCGTCATTGACCACCAGAACGCGCTCCAGCCGGTGTTTGTGGATCAGTGCCTTGCCTTCCTCGACCGTGGCCCCCTCACGTACTGTGACCAGGCGATCGCGCGGGGTCATGATGTTCCGGACAGGCTGGTCGAGCCGGGTTTCGAAGCGCAGGTCGCGGTTGGTGACGATGCCGACGACGGTCTGGCCATCGAGCACCGGTACGCCGGAGATCTTGTGCAGATGGGTCAGGGCAAGGACATCACGAACCGACATGTTCGGCGGAACGGTGATCGGATCCTTGAGAATGCCGGATTCGAAACGCTTGACCCTGGCGACTTCCGCGGCCTGTGCCTTGGGGCTGAGGTTCTTGTGCACGATCCCGATGCCCCCTTCCTGTGCCAGGGCGATCGCCAGGCGACTTTCGGTGACGGTATCCATGGCCGAGGAAACCAGTGGCAGATTGAGGCTGATGTTGCGGGTCAGACGTGCCCTGAGGGTGACGTCGCGCGGCATGATCGACGAGTGGGCGGGAACGAGCAGGACGTCGTCGAACGTCAGCGCCTTTTGGATTAAACGCATGGCCTTTGATCCGAGGTCACAAAAACGTATTATACAGCGTGCTCTCTGACCGCTGACGGTCATGGCCATGCCCAACCCCCTCAGACCATGAAAGCCATGACCGTCTCCTTCACTTCCGACCCATTGCTCCCGCTTGCAGGCGAGGGGGAGAGATTCTCATCTCATTAGTCGCTGACGCGATTTTCACATTGAATGAACATGAAGCGATTCCTATTGACTGCTGCCAGCGTGCTCTTGGCCTTTACGGCGCAGGCCCAGATCTACCAATGGCAGGATGAAAACAACCGTACCGTGATTTCCGACCTGCCGCCTAGCGGCAAGGTTCGGCAGCAACGCAAGATCGAGGCGGAAACGCCGGCAGCCAATGCCCCCATCGGCAAGACGACGGCTGACCGCGAGATGGAATTCCGCAAGCGTCAGAAGGATTCGCGGGAAGCTGCCGAGAAGGCTGAAAAGGAACAGCGCATGAACGTGCAAAGGAAGGAAGACTGCGAGGCTTCCCGCCGTGCCTTGCAGGTTCTGGAGTCCGGCGAACGCTTGGCGCTGCGCGACAGCAAGGGCGAACGCTACTTCATCGATGACGCGCAGCGCGCGCAGGAGATTGCCAAAGCCCGCGAGGCCGTACAGGTCCTCTGCCAGTGAGTGGTTGTCGAGCTACTCGACCTCGCTGTCACCGGCTCCTTTTTTCATGATCTTGCCTTCAGCGGCGCGTTGCTTGCGCACTTCCTTCGGATCGGCAAGCAGCGGTCGGTAGATCTCGACGCGGTCGTGATCGCGCAGCGTGGCGTCAAGCTTGCTGAGCTTGGCGAAAATACCCACCTTGTTTTTCGCCAGATCGATTTCCGGATACTTCTGCAGCAGTCCCGACGCCTCGATCGCTTGCCGCACGGTGCTGCCCGCGGGGAGCTGAAGGCTGGCCAGATGCTGCTTGGTCGGCAAGGCATAGATCACTTCGATCGTCAGCATCTCAGGCATTCGGCACACCATGGACATCGTACGCACGCTTCACGAAGGCGTCGACGAAAGTGTTGGCAATCTGGCTGAAGACCGGCCCGATGACCTTTTCGAACATCTTGCTGGAGAACTCGTAGGAAAGCTGGAACTCGATCTTGCAGGCATGCGCAGCGAGGGGTTTGAAATGCCACACCCCGTCAAGCCGGCGAAACGGGCCATCGACCAGGGTAATGTTCATCGAGAACGGCGACTCCTTGTTGTTCTCGGTGGTGAAGTGGGATTTGACGCTGCGGTAGTTGATGTGCAGGGTAGCGATCGTTCTCGTGTCGTCGCGGAAGATGCAGCGTGTCAGGCTGCACCAGGGCAGAAACTGCGGGTAGTCCTCGACGCGGTCGACCAGGTCGAACATCTGTTGCGACGAATGCTCGATCAGCACCGATTTCTTGACCATGGCCATCTGCTGCCATACCTCGTGAATCCTGTAGAATCGTGAATTCTAGCATTCCCGAACCCTGACTACCCGAGAAACGGCACCATGAGCATCGTCGCCAACAAGAAGGCTTTTCATGACTACTTCATTGAAGAGAAACTGGAGGCCGGAATCGCGCTGGAGGGTTGGGAGGTCAAAGCGATCCGGGGTGGCCGGGCGAGCATCAAGGAAGCGTATGTCGTCATCCGTAACGGCGAAGTGTTTCTTTTCGGCATGCATATCACGCCACTGCTGGCGGCGTCGTCGCATGTCAGGCCAGATCCGGTTCGCACCCGCAAGTTGCTGTTGCACAGCCGGCAGATCGGCAAACTGATCGGGCAGGTCGAACGCGCCGGCTACACCCTGCTGCCGCTCGACCTGCATTTCCAGCGTGGCCGCATCAAGGTCGAGATCGGTCTGGCCAAGGGCAAGAAGCAATACGACAAGCGGGAAGCCGAAAAAGAGCGCGACTGGGTGCGAGAGAAGGCCCGGCTGATGCGCGAGAAGGGTTAATCAACGCTCGCTGAGGCGTTGTCGGACATAGTCAATATGGGTTTGCGCGGCTCGCCGCGCGGCCTTGGGCCTGCGTTCGACGATTGCATTGCGGATGGCCTGATGCTGCTTCATCAGTTGCCGCTCGGTGTCGGGATTGACCGCCATCTCCCGGAGGCTGCGCCGGACATGCTCGTGCAGCAGGCGCAGGACGCTGGCCAGGAGGTGTCCGTACAAGGCATTGTGTGCCGACTCGGCAACCGTCAGATGAAAAGCGACATCGGCAGCGACCTGCGCACTCCGGTCTGCGCCTAGATAGGCGGCATCAAGGCGGGCGTAAGCTGCATCGAGACGTAGCAGGTCAGCGTCGGTGGCCCGCTGTGCGGCCAGCTCGGCTGCCGACGCCTCGAGCAAATGGCGGAACTCGAGCATGTCATCCTGCAGCGACGGGTGTTGATCGATCAATTGTTGCCAGGGATCAATGAAACTGGTGGCGAGCCGGTCGGTGACGTAGGTGCCGCCGCCGTGGCGACTGACCAGCAGCTCGCGCGAGACCAGTTGCTTGATCGCTTCCCGCAGTGACGGGCGGGAGACTCCCAGTTCGACCGCCAGTTCGCGTTCGGCCGGCAGGCGATCGCCCGGTTTCAGCGAGCCCTCCAGAATGCGTGTCTCGAGCTGATGAGCGATGGCGTCGGGGATGCGTGGCAGGTTGAGCTTGCTGTAACTCATGCGGGTGGGTCGATGGGGTTGGCCTGCTCGGGATTATGGCAGGAATCCAGTGGTCTGACCAGTTATCCCCGGCTTGGCAGGCCTGGTTGGGCGATTCGCCGGCACCGAGAGCTGCGCGGAGATTGACAAAACGCACGGGCGGTCTTAGATTGGTCTTACCATTTTTTCGCCACGACGAGAGGAGTCCACCATGGAAGAAGCAGGCCGCCGCCGATACCCCGAAAAACCGGCCAGGGTCTATCTTTTTGGGACTTGCCTGGTCGATCTTTTCTGTCCGGAGGCCGGCATCGATACGGTTCGCCTGCTCGAACGCGAGGGAATCGAGGTCCATTTTCCTGCCGATCAGACCTGCTGTGGGCAACCGGCACACAGCAGCGGCTTTCCCGGGCAGACCCGTGCGGTAGCGCTGTCGCAGTTGCGCCTGTTTCCCGAAGCGTGGCCGGTGATCGTTCCTTCCGGTTCCTGCGCCGGCATGATGCGTCACCATTACCCCAAGATTTTCGCTGACGATGCACGCCTCTTGTCCGAGGCCAGGGCACTTGCCGAGCGGATTTTCGAACTCTCCGAGTTTCTTCTGCATGTCGTCAAGATCCGGCTGATCGATCAGGGTGCACCAGCGCGGGTGGCGCTACATACCTCCTGCGCTGCCCGTCGAGAGATGGGTACGCACCTGCATGCGCGCGCACTGCTGGGCCAATTGCCGGGAGTCGAGGTCGCCCTGCATGGACACGAATCCGAATGTTGTGGTTTTGGTGGCACATTCTCGCTCAAGCACCCGGCGATCTCGTCGGCGATGGCCAGCGACAAGGTCGAGGCGATCAAGGAAACCGGTGCGCAGACCTTCGTGTCCGCAGACTGTGGCTGCATGCTCAACCTCAACCACACATTGCAGAAGCGTGGGGACGGCTTGCAGGGCCAGCATCTGGCCACTTTCCTGTGGCAACGTAGCGGTGGCGAAAGGGGGCAGCGATGAGCGCGCGTGACCGTATCCTGCAACGCCTGCGCGCGGCAGCAGCGGGCATCACCCCACTACTGCCCGACGTGCATGCTTTTTACGCCGCCAGCGACGCTGACCGGCCGGCCGGCAGTCACGCCGCGCGCATCGAACTGTTCTGCGAAAAGATGGCTTTCTGGCACGGCGAAGTGGTGCTGGCGACGCACGCCAACTGGCCGCATAAGCTGCGCGAACTCTGCGCGGCCAAAGGCGTCCGTTCGCTGCTGCACGCCGAGTCGCATGCAGCGGCGCTGCAGGCCGCCGGGATCGGCGGGCTGAAACCTTATGATCGACCGGTCGAGGGGTGGAAAAAGGAACTCTTCCAGGATACCGACGCCAGCCTGACCTCGACGCGCGGCGGCATTGCCGAGACCGGCACGCTGATCATCTGGCCGGACGCCAGCGAACCGCGTCTGATGTCGCTGGTGCCACCGATCCATTTTGCGCTGCTGGATGCGAGGCAGCTTTACGACAATCTTTTCGCGGCAATGACCGATCAGGGCTGGAGCGGGCACCTGCCGACCAATGCGCTGCTCGTCTCGGGCCCGTCGAAGACCGCCGACATCCAGGTGACGCTCGCTTATGGTGCGCATGGCCCGAAAGAGTTGATCGTCCTGTTGTTGCTCGAAGAGGGTGAAAAGGAGGATCTGCAATGAACGCCAAGCCACTACAGTTCGTTCCCGCCAGCGAATTCAAGCAGCGCGCCGCGACGGCGGTCGCTAACGAGCATCTGCGCCGCAGCTTCCGCGGCGCCATGGATTTTCTGATCGGCAAACGCGCAGCGCAATTCCCCGACGCCGCGCTGTTCGAACGCCAGCGCGCGCTTGCCGAGCACATCCGCAAGTACAGCCTGGCGCGGCTACCCGACTTGCTCGAACAACTCGAGCGCAAGCTGACCGAGAATGGTGTGCAGGTGCATTGGGCCGAGAACGCAGAACAGGCCAACGCGATCATCATCGACATCGCGCGGCGTCACTCGACGAAGCTGATGGTCAAGGGCAAGTCGATGGTCAGCGAAGAGGTCGAGCTCAACCACGCGATGGCCGACGCCGGCATGGAGGCGCTCGAGAGCGACATGGGCGAATACATCGTCCAGCTCGACGGCGAAAAACCCTCGCACATCATCATGCCGGCGATCCACAAGACGAAGGAAGAGATCGCCCGCCTGTTCGCCGCGAAAGTGCCCGGCGCCACTTACACCGATTCGGTCGATGAACTGATCGGTATCGGCCGCGCCGTCTTGCGCGAGAAGTTCATGACTGCCGAGATCGGCCTCTCGGGCGTGAATTTTGCCGTCGCCGAAACCGGCACCCTGTGCCTGGTCGAGAACGAGGGCAACGGCCGCATGTGCACCACCGTTCCCGACGTGCACATCGCGATTACCGGCATCGAAAAAGTCGTCGAGAAACTCGAACACGTGCCACCGTTGTTTGGGCTGTTGACGCGCTCAGCGACCGGCCAGGCGATCACCACCTATTTCAACCTGATCAGCGGTCCGCGTAAGCCGGGTGAAAAGGATGGGCCGCGCGAAATGCACCTGGTGCTGGTCGACAATGGCCGCACCCAGGCGTACAGCGACGAGCAGTTACGCTCGACGCTGCAGTGCATCCGTTGCGGCGCGTGCATGAATCACTGCCCGGTCTACACCCGTATCGGCGGCCACGCTTACGGCACCACCTATCCCGGTCCGATCGGTGAGATCATCTCGCCGCACCTGCTGGGCCTGGCGGCGACGCACGTCCTGCCGACCGCTTCGAGTCTCTGCGGTGCCTGCGGCGAGGTCTGCCCGGTCAAAATCCCGATTCCCGATCTGCTCATTCGCCTGCGCGGCGAAGCGCAGCACGACGCGCGCCCCGGTCACACGCCGATGCTCGGCCAGGGCGCGGCAAAGAGCGGACTGGTGGACGCCGTCTGGTCAGGCTGGGCGGCGCTCTATACGCGTCCGGCGCTGTATCGCACTTTCGGCTGGCTGGCAACGCGCTTCCGCGCGCTGACGCCGCCGATGCAGTCCGGCTGGACGGTCAGCCGCACGCCGCTCAAGCCGGCAAAGCGGACCTTGCACGAGCAGATGGCGGTCAGAGAAAGGCGCTGACCGATCATGAATCCGTCACCGCACGCCGAACCGAAATCTCGTACCCGCATCCGTTACGACGATCTCCTCTCCGCCTTCGAGTGGGTCAGCGCCGCCGCGCCATCCGGGAACTCCGCGTTCGTCTCGCGCCAGACGGGACGCCTGCACTGGGCTTCGTCCAGCCACGACCTCGAAGAGGAACTGCCCGAAGAAACAATCGATGCTGCCGCAACTACCTTGACGAAGCTACGCTGTGTATATACACATGCACGCATGGAGTTCACTTGGTCTGAAGTCAAGCGCAACCTGAATTTGAAGAGCCACGGGCTGGATTTCATCGACGCCCCAAGCGTCTTCGGGGGCATCACGTTCACCTTCGAAGATGATCGCTTCCCCCTACGCAGAGCAGCGCTTCGTGACATTGGGTCTCCTGGCTGGCATTCCTGTTTCAATTGTGCACACGGAGAACGAACATGAAATCCGGATCATCTCTTTCCGCAAAGCAACCCGCCGCGAAACGCAAATCTACTACGATGGAATCACAAACTGATTGGGCGCGTCTCGAGTCAAAGACGGCTACGTCCAAAGTATCCGCAGACCATCCCGAAGCGGATGTTCGTCACATCGTTCGCGGTATCGTCAGGTGTGGGCTTCAGCCATTGCCCGCCAAGGCTTTGATCTCTCTGCGGCTTGATCAGGATGTCCTGGAGTGGTTCAAGGCACAAGGTCCGGGTTATCAAACTCGCATCAACACCGTGCTGCGCGCGTTTCGGGATGCCTCGGTCTAAACTGACCGCCGAGGGGATGCCCAGCAAGCTGGGTTCGCTCACTTCATCAGGTTAAAGGGCAGAGTGACTTGCAAGGGGGCGGGATGAGACAGAGCGGAGTGTGGCGGTGGGTTTTGCTGCTGTGGCTGGCCTGCGGCGGCTTGGGCGCCGTGGCGGGCGAAGCCGAGTGGAAGGCGCACATGCAGGCCGGGCAGGCGGCCTATGGCAAGGGTGACTGCCGCAGCGCCACGCCGCGCTTCGAAGCCGCGCTCAAGGAAGCCGAAGTGACCTTTGGGCACGAGCATGCCAACACCGCCACGACTCTCGACGACCTGGCGTTTCTGTACCAGGCGCAGGGCCGCCACGCCTGCCAATCGATCAGCGGGTTCCTGGGAGCAGGAAGTCGATCGCCTGTTGCCACCAGGCGTCGTCGAGTCGGAAGAACCAGTCGTTGTGGTCGGCTCCCGCAATGACCGACAGGCGCTTGGGTTCGGCGAGCGAATCGTGGAGCGCCTTGCCGAAGCGTGCCGGAATGATCGTGTCGTGCTCGGCAATGGCTACCAGTACCGGCCGGCCGAACGCCGCCAAATGGGTCACGCTGTCGTAGCGGTCGCGCAACAGCCACTTCACCGGGAGCAAGGGATAGTGGTGGCTGGCGACATGTTCAAGCCGGTCCCAGGGCGTGATCAGCAGCAGGCCGGCGACCCTCTCGCGCTGGTCGGCGCTGGCCGCCGCCGCGACCCCGGCACCCAGCGATTCCCCGATGATCAGCAGCGGCTCCCGGTAACGAACATGCGCGAGAGCAATCGTCTGTTGGGCGTCGGCGACCAGACTCTTCTCGCCGAGTTCGCCGCTGCGTGGTCCGTACGCCGGGTATTCGGCGAGGATGACGCGCAGACCGAGCCGGCCGAGCACGCTGGCGTAGAACTGACGATCCCCGGCATGGCCTGCGTTGCCATGAAAAATAATTGCCGTGGCACGCGCCGGCGTTTGGGGTTCAGCCAGCAGGCCGCGGAAGTCCTGTTCCGTCGGCCAGGGTGAGAGCCCGCTCGAAACCATTTCCGCAACCCTGGCCCGGTTCGGGTAGTAGAGCAGATTATCCTGAAACATGCTGATCCCCATGAGTTCAATCAGATAGAAAGCGAGCACGCCGAACACCGCGAGCTTCAGAACCGGCCAGCAACGGGGCCGCAGCCGCGACCCAAGAAGCGCTGTGCGCCGGCCGGCCGGCGCTGGCCGGCTGCCGTGCTTACTTTCGTCTGAAATAACGGGCATCTTCGAAGAGTGATCGGATTTCAACCTTGCAGATTTCGGGTTTGTCCGGTACGACGTAGAGAATCGGTGTGATCAGTTCCTCGAAGATGCCGCGCAGGCTGCGTGCGCCGGTCTTGTATTCGATGGCGATTTCGGCAATCTGCTCGAAGACCCGCTGGCCGATGCTCAACTCGACGCCTTCGCCCCGGAAGATCTCGATGTACTGCCGGTAGATCGAGTTCTTCGGCACGCTCATGATGCTCACCAGCATCGCCTTGGTCAGCGGGTGCAGGTTGGCGATCACCGGCAGGCGGCCGGTGAATTCGGGAATCAGCCCGAACTCGAACAGGTCGGTCGGTTTCACCCGCTGGTTCAGCCGATCGAGAATGTTCTGGTTGTCGTCAGCCGAGGTGGCGATAAACCCGAAACCATGCGTCTTGGACATGATCTTTTCGAGACCGACGAAGGCTCCACCGCAGATGAAGAGGACATTGCTGGTGTCGATGTACTGATTGTTCTTCAGTTTCACCGGCGAACCTTCCATGATTTTCAACAATGCATGCTGTACGCTCTCGCCTGAGGTGGCCCGTGATTCAGCGGGTGCCGTTTTCAGCTTGTCGATTTCATCGATGAAGATGATCCCGTGCTGGGCGTTCTCGACGTTCCCGTCGGCCTTTTCCAGCAGTCGCTGCAAAGCCGCCTCGATTTCTTCATTGACATACTTGGTCTGCGCCAGCGAAGTCGCGTCGGCGGTCACGAACGGTACATCCAGCATCCTCGACAGGGTGTCGCAGAGCAGGGTCTTGCCGGTTCCTGAAGGTCCGACGAGCAGCACATTGCTTTTGGCGAACGATCCCTGGTCATGGGCGAAGGTGGCGATTTTCCGGTAATGCGAGTAGACGGCTACAGCCAGAACCTTCTTGGCTTGATCCTGGCCAATGACGTACTGATCGAGATACCGCACGATCGCGCTGGGCGTGGTTTCTCTGGCTAGCAAGGCGTACCCCGGGATCGACAAACTGATTCGAGAGTCCGCAGCGCCGGCAGACACCGGTCAGTCGATAGCGATCCGCGAGCGACCTGCGTCGTCCGCAGGGCCGCGAGATCGGAAGACGGGCGTGGCGGACTCATTGAGCCCGGCGCAGGCCTAATCGTGTTTGAAGGCAAGAAACATCTTGAAGCAGCGAGCAAAGGCCAGCGGTGTTTCGCAATGCTCGGCCCATAGCGCGCTGGTCATGGAAAAGGAAACGTCGCCTTTGGCTTCCCGATCCTTCACCCAAACCAGGCGGCGATCACTGAATACTCCGGTGGGCAGACGGCTTTGGATGAACGCCCAAACCTCATCCAGTTGATCGAAATTGCCCAGATCCCCTCCAGCGTCGGAGCCTTCCTCTTCTTCCACGAAAACCTGGTAGCGCATCACAAACCTCGGCTAAAACACGTTCCGACACCGAAACGTCGGACTCACAGTCGGTTGACAACGTGTAATTATTCGCCAACATGAATCAATAGTCCATCCCGCCAAGGACTTCGGTGATCGTGGCTCACCCCGTCGCCGCTCGCGGTGAGGGAACGAAGCCATAGCGTCCGGGTACCTCGGATCGACGTATCGAGGCCACCGGCACGTGCTGGCCTGCCCAGTCGAGGGTCAGCACGGTCAGGTCAGGAACTGGCTGCGCAATGATTGCGAGTACGCTCGTATCGTCAGCGGGTTCGCCATCCGGCAAGCGCAGGCAGTCGCGCAGGGCAGGCAGATCACGGTCGCAGAGCAGGGCGATTCCCTCGGGGATCTCGATCAGCAGATTGCCTTCATTGTCGAGGGTGGCGCCACGAATCTCGCTGACATCCTCGCCAGTATGCGTTTCGAGGCGGTCTGTTGCACCCAGGCGGAGCACCCACGGCGTGTATTCGAGCTCGACAAACACCCGTTGCGGGCCGTTCTGCACGAAGTAGCAACCGTCCTCGTCATGTGCGTACTGGCGGTTCAGAAAGTCATTGAGGCCCGCATGGCCAAGCACTTCGCCGCGCAGCCGCCAGTGGCCACGCCGGTCCAGTGACAGCCAGCCATAGCAGGCCGGCACGTTCGGCCAGCGCAGCATGGCGCTGAAGTCAGGCGCGGGCATCGGTCCACGCCTGGCGATGCCTCGACAATGCTCGCTGCGGCTGCCGATCATCGTGATTCTGCATGCCTCCAGGCTTCATAGCAGTTTCTCGATGTCACTGGCGATCGATTCCGGGGCAGTCGCCGGCGCATAGCGCCCGACCACTTCTCCCTGGCGATCGACTAGAAACTTGGTGAAGTTCCACTTGATTCCTTCACTGCCGAGCAGGCCAGGCGCGGCTTTCTTCAGATACTGGTAGAGCGGGTGGGCATCGTTGCCGTTGACGTCGATCTTGGCGAACATCGGGAAGCTGACGCCATAGTTCTTTTGGCAGAAACTGGCAATTTCTTCGGCTTCTCCAGGCTCCTGCGATCCAAACTGGTTGCAGGGAAAACCAAGAACCACCAGGCCGCGTTCCCGATAGCGCTGGTAAAGCGCTTCGAGATCTGCGTACTGTGGTGTGAAGCCACAATGGCTGGCGGTATTGACGATCAGCAGAATCTTGCCGGCATAGTCGGCCATCGACTGGCTGCCGCCGGCAAGGCGCTCGGCGCTGAACTCATGGATGGGGGGGCGCATGCTCATGTCTCCGGAAGTGGGTGGGTGTGCTCGCCGATCTCGTCGATCGGAACACAGGCACAGAACAGGTGACGGTCACCATACACGTCGTCGACGCGATTGACGCTCGGCCAGAATTTGTTTTCAGCCAACTCGGGCAGCGGGAAAACGGCCTCCTGACGGCTGTACGGCCGGTTCCAGTGGCTGTCGACAAGGTCGGCCTGGGTATGGGGAGCATGCTTCAGCGGATTGTCATCGGCGGGCCAGTGGCCCCGTTCGATCTGGCGAATCTCGTTGCGGATGCTGACCATTGCGGCGATGAAGCGGTCGAGTTCGGCTTTGGTTTCGGATTCGGTCGGCTCGACCATCATCGTCCCGGCGACCGGGAAGCTGACTGTCGGAGCGTGAAAGCCATAGTCCATCAGCCGCTTGGCGATGTCGATCTCGGAGATCCCGGTGATCGCCTTGAGCGGGCGGATGTCGAGGATGCATTCGTGTGCCACCCGTCCATTCCTGCCGGTGTACAGAATCGGGTAGTGTGCCTGCAGGCGGCTGGCGATGTAGTTGGCGTTGAGAATGGCCACCTCGGTGGCGCGGGTCAGTCCGCGGCCGCCCATCATGGCGATATACATCCACGCAATCGGCAGGATCGAGGCCGATCCCCACGGGGCTGCGGCGACAGCACCCTGACCCGCATGCGGACCGCTGATCGGCTGCACGCGGTGGTTGGCCATGAACGGCGCGAGATGCGCTTTCAGACCGATCGGTCCCATTCCCGGCCCGCCGCCGCCATGCGGAATGCAGAAAGTCTTGTGCAGATTCATGTGGCTGACATCGGCGCCGATCCGTGCCGGCGAGGTCAGGCCAACCTGTGCGTTGAGGTTGGCGCCATCCATGTACACCTGGCCGCCATGTTCATGAACAATGGCGCAGATATCCTTGACCGCTTCCTCGAAGACGCCATGCGTCGACGGGTAGGTGATCATCAGGCAGGCCAGGCTGGCCGCGTTCTGCGCCGCCTTGGCCGCAAGGTCGGCGACATCGATGTTGCCGGCATCGTCGCAGTTGACCACCAGCACGTGCATGCCACACATCTGCGCGGTAGCAGGATTGGTGCCGTGCGCCGATTTCGGGATCAGGCACACTTTGCGCTGGGCTTCGCCACGGCTGGCGTGATAACGTGCGATGGCGACCAGGCCGGCGTATTCTCCCTGCGCCCCCGAGTTCGGCTGCATGCAGATGGCGTCGAAACCGGTGATCGCCTTGAGCCAGGATTCCAGCTCGCTGATCATCTGCAGGTAACCCTGCGCCTGATCGAGCGGGGCGAAGGGGTGGATGTCGGCGAATTCCGGCCAGCTGATCGGAATCATCTCGCTGCTGGCGTTGAGCTTCATGGTGCAGGACCCGAGCGGGATCATCGAGTGATCGAGCGCCAGATCCCGGTTCTGCAGCTTCTTGAGGTAGCGCAGCATCGCGTGTTCGGTATGGTAGGTGTTGAAGACCGGATGCGTGAGGATCGCGTCCCGGCGCAGCAGGCCTGCCGGCAAGGACGGGTCGGCTTGTCGCAGTTGCTCGTCGAAAGGCTTGAGGTCGGCGTTGACGCCGGTCATCAGCTTGATCAGCCGGGCGATATCCGTCGCCGAGGTTTTTTCGTTGATGGCGATGCCGAGTATGCCCGGGGAAACCTGGCGAAGGTTGTAACCTTGTTCGCTGGCGACCTTGTAGACGAGCAGCGCCCGGCTGCCCAGGTCGACGCGCAGGGTGTCGAAGAAATGCCTGGTGAGGACGGTGATCCCGGCACGCCGCAGGCCTTCGGCGAGAATTGCGGCGAGGCGATGGATGCGTGCGGCGATGCTCCGCAGGCGGTCCGGACCATGATAGACAGCGTACATGCCGACCATGTTGGCGAGCAAAACTTGGGCTGTGCAGATGTTCGAGTTGGCCTTTTCGCGGCGGATGTGCTGTTCGCGGGTCTGCAGCGCCATCCGCAGCGCTCGCCGGCCGCGGGCGTCAACGGAGACCCCGATGATCCGGCCGGCCACTGCACGCTTGTATTCGTCCCTGGTGGCAAAGAAAGCAGCGTGCGGACCACCGAATCCGAGCGGCACCCCGAATCGCTGTGACGAGCCGAGCGCGATGTCGGCACCCATTTCGCCCGGTGAGCGAAGAAGCACCAGGGCCATCAGGTCGGAGGCGACGGCCACGAGGCCTCCACGCGATTTGACGGCAGCAATCGGGCCGCTCAGGTCGCTGACCTCGCCGTGGTCGTTCGGGTATTGAAACAGCGCGCCGAAGACCTCCTGTTGCGCTGCCTCGTCCGGCGGACCAAAGACCAGTTCAAAGCCAAAGAAGCGGGCACGCGTCTGCAGTACATCGATGGTCTGCGGGAAGCAGGCCGTGTCAACAAAGAAGAGGTTCGATTTCGACTTGCTGGCCCGGCGTGTCATGCTCATTGCCTCGGCAGCCGCGGTCGCTTCGTCGAGCAAGGAGGCGTTGGCGAGTTCGAGGCCGGTGAGATCGATGACCACCTGCTGGTAGTTGAGGAGTGCCTCGAGGCGTCCCTGCGCGACTTCTGCCTGATAGGGCGTGTAGGCGGTGTACCAACCCGGGTTCTCGAGCACGTTGCGCAGCACCACCGCCGGAGTCAGCGTATCGGCGTAACCCATTCCGATCAGCGAGTGTTGCACGCGATTACCTCGGGCAAGGGCGCGCAGGGCTGCCAGCGCTTCGCTTTCCGGGCGCGGTTCGGCGAGTGCCAGTGGCGCTGTCAGTCGAATCGTCGCCGGGATGGTTTGCTCGACGAACTGTTCCATGCTGCTGGCACCGATGCTGGCCAGCATGGCGGCGATGTCGCTCGCGCTGGGGCCGATGTGGCGGCTGATGAAGTCGTCGCGCTGTCCGAGTGCTGCGAGCGTCGGGGCAAGAGAAAGGCTGTCCATGGGGGGGCGGTCCTGGGCCTAAGTGGCGTCAATGATCTGCTGGTAGGCTGCGGCATCGAGCAGGGCTTCGACGTTGCTGGCCGCCGCCGGCCGCATCCGGAACAGCCAGACCGCGTAGGCGTCCTGATTGACCGTTTCGGGTGCGTCTACCGCCGCCTGGTTGACGTCGACGATGGTTCCCGCCAGCGGTGCGTAGACGTCGGCGGCTGCCTTGACCGATTCAACGACCGCAGCTTCCTGTCCGGCGGCGAGATCGCTGCCGACCGTGGGCAATTCGATGAATACCAGGTCGCCGAGCAGTTCCTGCGCATGCTCGGTAATGCCGATACTGATGGTGCCGTCGGCTTCGTTGCGGATCCATTCATGACTTCTGGTGTACTTGAGGTCGGCGGGGATGTTCATCTGTTCTCCTGAGGGGTTGAAGTCTTGCTGTGGGCGATCAGCAATCAAATCAGAATATTGCCATTTCTGACGAAACAGGGTTTGACTATCCGGGCGCTGAGCAGTTTATCGCGAACCGCGACCTGAACCGTGTCAGCGATCGCCACGGCGAGCGGCATCCGGGCCAGGGCGATCGATTGCTGCATTGTCGGGGAGAAACTGCCGCTGGTGATTTCACCGTCACCGTGCGCCGTGTGGACCTTCTGGTGAGCTCGCAGGACACCGCGATCGAGCAGCACGAGGCCAAGAAACTGATATTGCTGCGGCCTCGCGAGGAGGGCAGCCTTGCCGACGAAGTCGCGTGCAGAGACGAGGTCGACTGTCCAGGCCAGGCCGGCATCGAGCGGTGAAACGGTTTCGTCCATGTCCTGGCCGTAGAGATTCATGCCGGCTTCGAGGCGCAGGGTGTCGCGGGCACCCAGACCGCACGGTCGCACACCGGCCTCGACGAGCAGGTTCCAGAGACTCTCGGCCTGCTCGGCGGGGAGGGTGATCTCGTAGCCGTCTTCTCCGGTATAGCCGGTGCTGGCGATGAAATAGTCGCCGACGCTGGTGGCAAAGAACGGTTTCAGGGCTGCACAGGCTGCGCGGCATTCCGGCAGCACCTGCCAGACTCGCTGGCGGGCGTTCGGTCCCTGGACGGCCACCATCGCCAGCGCGCGGCTGCCCTCACGACGCGGCGTGAGGGTGGCTGCCAACTGCCAGTCGTCGAGGCGAGCTTGCATCCACGCAAGATCCTTCTCGGCAGTGCCGGCGTTGATCACGACACGGAAACGGCTGGCGTCGAGGAAGTAGACGATCAGGTCGTCGATGACCCCGCCGGTTTCGTTGAGCATGGCGCTGTACAGGGCCTTGCCGGGGATCTTCAGGCGGTCGACGTTGTTGGCGATCAGACGCCGCAGAAAAAGACCGGCATCAGGGCCCTCGACATCGACGGCGCACATGTGCGAGACGTCAAACATGCCGGCATCACGGCGGACGGCGTGGTGTTCCTCGATTTGCGAACCGTAGTGGAGAGGCATCTCCCAACCGCCAAAATCGACCATTCGTGCACCGCTACGGCGGTGATTTTCGTTGAGAACCGTTTTCTTCATCGTATTCAGTGATCGCTAAGATTGATCGAAGGGCATGGCAAAAACAAAAAAGGGGCGAACTCGTCTCGAGTTCACCCCCCTGTCCATGTACCTGAGAGATTGTCCGGCTGCCACCCTGCATCGGTGAGTAGCAACCTGCCCCATCGGTGGGCGCTTTGCCAGACGCGAGCGCCGCTCTCCAGAGTTCAATTCGCGAACGGTCCTTTTGCCTGAGCGTTTCCGGGTGGATTGCGCCTTCGGCGGCGGTTATGCCGCACTCTCCCATTCGTGCCGCCACTATAGCGCGGTGAGTGCTGCAACCGCAAGCCAGATGCGTAGTGATGGACAGCAGTCTGTTATATCGGCCATAATCACCCGATCTGTCTACTGCATCCGCCATGAAGTTCCTTTTCGACCTTTTGCCGGTCATCCTTTTCTTTATCGCCTACAAGGTTTTCGACATTTACGTCGCAACCGGGGTAGCCATGGCTGCGAGTTTCGCGCAGATTGGCTGGCTATGGTTCAAGGGCCGCAAGATTGACACCATGCTTTGGGTGAGCCTGGTGGTGATCATGGTTTTTGGCGGCATGACCCTGATCCTGCAGGACGAAACCTTCATCAAGTGGAAGCCGACGGTACTCTACTGGACCTTTGCAGCGACGCTGCTCGGAGGCACGCTGTTCTTCAGGAAGAACCTGATGCGGGCGTTGCTCAGCGAGCAGATGGAACTGCCGGAGGTCGCCTGGAGCAAACTCAACTGGTCATGGGTCGGTTTCTTCATTTTCATGGGAATCGCCAACCTTTTTGTAGCTTTCAACTTTTCGACAGACGACTGGGTCAACTTCAAACTGTTTGGTGCGACCGGGCTGATGCTGGTTTTTGTGGTCATCCAGGGGTTGATGCTGTCGAAGTACATCGAGGAGACTAAATGATGTTCTACGCCATCGTTGGCGAAGACCGTCCAGACTCACTGGCCGACCGTCTCGCTGCCCGGCCGGCGCATATCGAGCGTCTCAAGGCGCTGCAGGATGACGGTCGCCTGTTGCTGGCGGGCCCCTTTCCTGCCATTGATTCTCCTGACCCCGGGCCGGCTGGTTTCTCCGGCAGTCTGATTGTTGCCGAGTTCGCTTCACTCGAAGCGGCCAGAACCTGGGCCGACGCCGACCCTTACGTCGCTAGCGGGGTCTACACGACCGTGACCGTCAAGCCATTCAAGAAAGCCCTGCCGGCGTGACCGATGCGCCCGCCGCTGGTGCTGCTGCCAGCGTTGTCACGAACATTCAGCAACGACTTACAGTGCTGGCGCCGATCCGCCTGGAGGTGATCGACGACTCGGCTCGGCACACCGGGCATGCCGGTGCGCAGGGTGGAGGGGGCCATTATCGCCTGCTGATCGTTTCGGATGCTTTCGCAGATCTCGCCCGTCTGGCGCGTCATCGCCTGGTGCATGCTGCGCTGGATGACCTGATGCCTATCCGGATTCATGCCTTGAGCATCCAGGCGCTGACCCCTGCAGAATATTCGGCGATAGCCTCGATAACTTCCTGAGCACACTTGCCTTACTTCCACCCAACCCAACTCAACCGAAGGAAAATCAGACATGCACAAGCTTTCCCGACTCGCCAGCGCGTTGCTGCTCGCTGCGCTTATCTCGCTCCCGGCGGCAGCCCAGAAGGCCGCAAGCGGCGCCGTTGCCACCGTCAACGGGGTTGCCATTCCTCAGACTGTTGCCAACGCCTTTGTCGCTGAACAGAAAGCTCAGGGCGCCCCCGATACTCCCGAGTTGAAGAACGCGGTTCGTGAAGAATTGATCCGTCGCGAATTGCTGGTCCAGGAAGCGAAGAAGCTGAACCTTGACAAGCAACCCGACGTATCGGCACAAGCCGATCTGGCCAGGCAGGCGATCTTCATCCGCGCTTTTGTTCAGGATTTCGTCAAGAAGCACCCGATCAGCGACCAGGATCTCAAGGCCGCATACGACAAGATGAAAACCCAGATGGGCAATACCGAGTACAAGGTCCGTCACATCCTGGTTGAACAGGAAGACGAGGCCAAGACCATCATCGCCAATCTGAAAAAGGGTGCCAAGTTCGACGAGTTGGCCAAGCAGTCCAAGGATCCTGGATCCAAGGACAAAGGCGGCGACCTCGGCTGGAACAGCACGGCCAGTTACGTGAAACCGTTTGGCGATGCGGTCGGCAGTCTGAGCAAGGGCAAGTACACCGAAACCCCGGTCAAGACCGATTTTGGTTATCACGTGATCTTGCTAGAGGACAGCCGTCCGCTGACTATACCCCCGTTCGACCAGGTCAAGCCGCAACTGGCGCAGCGCCTGCAGCAGGAGCAGATCCAGAAATACGTGAATGATCTGCGTGCCAAGGCAAAAGTCCAGTAGTTTTTCCCGACGGAAGGGCGCCGGAAATCCGGCGCTTCGCCAGACGCTGTGAGGCGAGTCAGTCTACCCCGTCCTTCTCTTCATGAAACCGGATCAGATTGCATCCCGCTTGTTTGGCTTGATACATTTCTGTATCAGCCCGCTTGAGAAGGTCGTCTCGGCTGACGACATGATCGAGAAACAGTGTCACGCCGATACTTGCCGTGCAATGATGTTCGATTGTCGTGTCTGCGCTTCCTTTGCACCTGATGGTCAGCAGGTAGGGTTCCGATAAGCGGATACGAATCTTGTTCGCGACGATCGCGGCTTGCGTACCCGATTCGATTTTATCCGCATGCAGATCACTCAGGATCACGACAAACTCATCGCCGCCGAAACGCGCCACCGTGTCTACCGAGCGAACGCAGGTTTTCAGTCGATTTGCCGCTTCGATCAGCAGTAAATCGCCTACTTCATGGCCATGCCGGTCATTCACCGGCTTGAAGTTATCGAGATCGATGAACATCAACGCGCCATCGCAAGCATTGCGCTTGCTGGCTGC
>DIME01000005.1 GCA_002425405.1 Candidatus Accumulibacter vicinus | reverse complement strand
ATCCACCGCCTTGACCAGCTCTTTTCGCGTAAAATCCAACTCACCCATTGGGTGACCCTCCCTTTTCGACGGAAACCCTCACCAGCACTCAGTTTGCAACAGATCTGGATCGTTCAACTGAGGAAAATAGGATGAAGACCAGAACCAGCGGGATCAGCGCCAGACCAAAAACGTTGCTCCAGCCGAAAGCGATCGCCAGGCTCGGAGCGATCAGCGCCGCGAGCGCCGTTCCCGAGTTGCCGGCGCCGGCGATCCCGAGTGCCGTTCCCTGATGCTCGGGCGGGTACCAGCGTGAAGCGAGCGGCAGCGCGACCGCGAAAGAAGCGCCGGCGACGCCGAGAAAAACGCCGAGGATCAGCGTCTGCTCGTAGCTGTGGATGCCGAAGTACCAGGCGAAGAACAGTGAAGCGATGACGATCATCTGGCCGATGGCGCCGGCCAGTTTCGGTTTCAGGTGGTCGACGAGAATGCCCATGAAGATCCGCAGGATGGCACCGGCGAGAACCGGAGTGGCGACCATCATCCCTTTCTGTGCGTGCGTCAGACCGAGATCCTTGGCGATCTGCACGCCCAGGGGTCCGAGCATGACCCAGACCATGAAGGCCAGGTCGAAATAGAGAAAAGCCGCCAGCAGAGTCGGCCGATGTCCCGCCTGCCAGAATGTCTTGTCCATGTTTTCATCCTTCCAGTTCAGATTTGCAGAAAAACCGTTCCGCTGTCGATACGGATGGGGTAGCGACGTGCGCAGCCTTCGTCGGGGGCCACCGCTTCACCCGTATCGAGGCGCAGTTTCCAGCCGTGCAGCGGGCAGGTCACCTGATTGCCATGTACGAGTCCCTGCGACAGCGGCCCGCCCTTGTGCGGGCACTGATCGCGCAGTGCAAACACCTCACCGCCCGAAGTGTGAAAGATGGCAATATTGCCGCTGGTCGAGCGCACCACGCGACTGCCCATGCGCGGGATGTCGTCAAGCTCACAGATCGATTTCCATTCAGCCATTTCTGTTCTCCAATCTTCATACCGAAAGCAGTTCATATTCGTTGTGCTCGACGCCGGCAACACGCTCGGCCCAGGGATCCTTGGCGTCCTTGAGCTCGGCCAGCAGGCGCCCGTACAGCGCCTTGCGGTTCTCTTCGTCCTCAACGACGCGCTGCTTGGCGTGGTCGAGGCCGACACGTTCAAGGTAATGGCAGGTTCGTTCGAGGTAGAAACCTTCTTCGCGGTAGAGCTGCAGGAAAGCGCCGGCGTACTCCAGCACGTCTTCATCACGCCTGACCTTGACGAAGAACTGCGCAACCTCGGTCTTGATCCCGCCGTTGCCGCCGACGTACAGTTCGTAACCCGAATCGACGCCGATCACGCCGACGTCCTTGATACCCGCCTCGGCACAGTTGCGCGGACAACCCGAAACTGCCAGCTTGACCTTGTGCGGTGCGTACATGTCGAACAGCATCTTCTCGAGCTTGACGCCCATGGCCATCGCCAGTTGCGTACCGAAGCGGCAGTGCTCCAGACCGACACAGGTCTTGACGGTACGAATCGATTTGCCGTAGGCGTGCCCCGAAGGCATGTCGAGATCCTTCCAGACGCTGATCAGGTCTTCCTTCCTGATCCCGAGCAGGTCGATGCGCTGGCCGCCGGTGACCTTGATCGTCGGCACTTGATACTTGTCGGCGACATCGGCGATGCGGCGCAACTCTGCCGCCGTGGTCAATCCTCCCCACATCCGTGGCACCACCGAAAAGGTGCCGTCCTTCTGGATATTCGCGTGCGCGCGTTCGTTGATCAGGCGTGAGCGCGGATCGTCCTTGACCTCTTTCGGCCAGGTCGAAATCAGGTAGTAGTTCAGCGCCGGACGGCACTTGTCGCAGCCGTCGGGCGTCTGCCATTCGAGGAAACGCATGACTGCGTCGATGCTCAGCAGGTGCTGCGCACGAATCGCGTCGCGCACTTCCTGGTGTGAGTAATCAGTACAGCCGCAGACCGCTTTGCGGTTCGAAGCCGCCGGCGTATAGGCTCCGCCGATCGTCGCCGAGAGGATCTGTTCGCAGAGGCCGGCACAGGAGCCACAGGACGATGCTGCCTTGGTGTGTTTCTTGATGTCGTCGAGCGTGAACAGCCCCTTTTCCTTGATCGCCTTGACGATGCTGCCCTTGCTGACGCCGTTGCAACCGCATACTTCGGCGCTATCGGCCATGGACGCCGCTTTGCTGTGGCCCTGATGGCCGACATCGCCGACATGTGACTGTCCGAACAGTAGATGATCGCGAATCTCATGGATGTCCTGGCCGTCGCGCAGCAACTGGAAGTACCAAGGACCATCGGCGGTGTCCCCATAGAGAACACCCCCAACCAGTTTGTTGTCCTTGATCACCAGTTTCTTGTAAACGCCACCGGCGGCATCATTGAGGACGATTTCCTCGCTATCGTGACCGCCAAAAAAGTCACCGGCCGAAAACAGGTCGATGCCGGTGACCTTGAGCTTGGTCGAAGTGACCGATCCGGTGTAGCGGCTGATCCCGTAATTGCCGAGATGGTTGGCTGCGACCTTGCCCTGCTCGAAAAGCGGTGCGACGAGTCCGTACGCGATTCCACGGTGTGCAACACATTCGCCGACGGCATAGACTTTCGGGTCGTAGGTCTGCATGGTGTCGTTGACCACGATACCGCGGTGGCAGTAGATGCCCGCCGATTCGGCCAGCGTCGTGTTCGGACGAATGCCTACCGCCATCACCACCAGGTCGGCAGGGATCTGCAGACCCTCCTTGAGGCGGATGGCGGCGACTCGCCCGCTCTCGCCGGCGATCAACATTTCGGTCTGTTTGCCCAGCAGGAACTTCAGGCCGCGATCTTCAAGAGATTTTTGCAGCATCCGGCCGGCGGTCTGGTCGAGCTGGCGTTCGAGCAGCCAGTCGGCGAGATGGACCACCGTCACGTCCATCCCGCGCAGCTTGAGTCCGTTGGCCGCTTCGAGACCGAGCAGGCCGCCACCGATCACTACCGCATGTCGGTAGCGGCGCGCGGCGTCGATCATCGCGTCGGTATCGCCGATGTCGCGATAGGAAATGACCCCCGGCAGATCATTGCCGGGCACCGGCAGGATGAACGGGTTTGAACCGGTCGCCAGCAGCAGCCGGTCATACGGTGCTTCGGTGCCGTCCTCGGCGATCACCCGGCGCAGCACGCGGTCGATCCTGCTCACTTTCTTGCCGAGGTGCAATTTGATGCCGTGCTTAGCGTACCAGTCGTGATCGTTGAGAATGATGTCCTGGATCGTCATTTCGCCGGCCAGCACCGGCGAGAGCAGAATGCGGTTGTAGTTGGGGTGCGGCTCGGCACCAAAGACAGTGATTTCGTACTGATCGGGGGCGATCTTCAGCAATTCCTCCAGCGTGCGTACGCCAGCCATCCCGTTGCCGACCATCACCAGATTTTTCTTGCCCATCTTCACGGCTCCCATTGTGGCGTCCTGATGGCCAACCAAAAGCAATAACCGTGCCCGCATTTTTTGCGATGATTTTTCATGGCTTTTGATATCCCTTGCGCCACCGCTGATGGTGCGATGCACAATTTCAGGGCATGCTGCTGCATTCTGGTGCGGTTGCCGGCATGCGGCATGGGCAACCGGTGGGCATGCGGGTTGGCAGGGTGTCGGCCACAACGTGCGCTTCTGGCTACCACTAAAAGACAACTTTTTCACGTCTGCACAGGACATATCCGGTTAAAATGTTTTTAGATTGACCGTATTGTCGGATATGCTGTCCGGCTTGCCGGCGCAGCCGGCAGCCATTGGGGAAACCGGGGGAGGGGGAATCAATGAGTCGAGTCTATGCCGCCGCAGTGCTGACGATGCTGGCGACGCTGCTGGCCGGCTGCGCCGCCAATCCGATGCGGCAATATGACGCCGAGCTCAAGGAAACCGTGAACCTGGTGAAAACCGGCGCCGTCAAGCAGGCGATCGAACAGGTCGAGAAGAACAACGCCGCCGGCCCGCTGACTCAGGACAAGGACATTCTCTACTACTTCGAAAAGGGCGAACTCCTCAGCCTCGACAAGGACTATGCCGGAAGTCGCGATACCTGGCTGAAGGCCGACGCCATCATTCAGCAATGGGAAGACGAATACCGTACCAATCCACAGAAGCTGTTCGGTGATATCGGTAGCTACCTGATCAGCGACAAGACGCGTCGCTACGACGGTCAGGACTACGAGAAGGTCATGCTGTCGGCGCTACTCACCCTCGATCATATCCTCCTCGGCAACGCCGATCTGGCGCGCATCGAAATGAAGAAGACCTACGAGCGCGAGCAGTTGATCAAGTCTTTCCGCGAGAAGGAATACGACAAGCTCAAGGAAGAGGGCGACAAGCTCAAGGTCGATAACGATCCGAAGCATCTCAAGGACTATCCGCTCGCCGAACTCGATACACCGGAAGTCCGCGATTTGAAGAACGGCTACCAGAATGCCTTCGCGCACTACCTTGCCGGCTACTTCTTCGAGGTCACCGGCGAACCTTCGCTGGCCGAGCCGGGCTACCGCAATGCGCTGCAACTTTCACCGAACAAGCTGCTCATCCAGGGCAACCTGAAAAACGTCGGCAAGCGCAAACCCGGGCCGCGCGAGTCGGACGTGCTCTTCGTCGTCGAATCGGGATTCGCACCGTCGTGGAAGTCGATCACCCTCCCGATTCCGGTGCCACGCAAGAATGGCCTGGTGGTCACGGCGCTTTCATTCCCGGTCCTCAAGGCGGAGAACCGCGGCTTCGTTCCCCCGGTATTGACGGTCGCCGGCCGCCAGTTGCCGGTCGAGACGCTGAGCAACCTCGATACCATGGCACGACGGCTGCTCAAGGATCAGATGCCGGCAATCATTCTGCGCACAGTGATCCGTGCTGCACTGAAAGCCGTCACCGAGGAGCAGGCGAACAAGGCGTCGCCGATCCTCGGTCTTGCGGTCGGCGTGGCTTCCGTGGCCACCGAGCAGGCCGACGACCGCAGTTGGCGAACGCTGCCCGAACGGATTTCGGTGGCGCGCGCGATCCTGCCACACGGTCGACAAACGGTCGAGTTCCAGACTGGTGCCGGCGCTTACCGCACCGAGGTCAACATCGGCAGCCGCTTCACCATCGTTCCCATCCGGCTCACCGGTGGTGCCGTCTATGTCGGGCAGCCGAACGTCGCCATCGAAAGCGCTCAGTCGACCAGTGGTACGCCCGATGCCCGTCCCCAGGTGCGTGGCGTTCGCGGGAAGCCGGCCAAGGCGGCGGCAACCCAGTAATCCTGCAGGAGATTCTCATGAGACGCCTCTTCCTTATTGCCATCAGCCTGATTTTCACTCTCGCTGCCACCGGCAACGCGCTGGCGGCGGCCGAACGACGCGTCGCGCTGGTGATTGGCAACAACGACTATCAGAACATCACCAAGCTGGAGAAGGCGGTCAACGATGCCAATTCCGTGGCCCGCGAACTCAAGAAGATCGGCTTTGAAGTGATGGCCTACAACAACGTCGGCCAGAAGAAGATGAACCTGGCGGTCAACGAGTTCGTGCAGAAGATCTCCGGCGGCGGGATCGGGATTTTTTTCTTCGCTGGACATGGCTTGCAGGTCAACAACCAGAACTTCCTGGTGCCGGTCGACATGGATTCCCCGCGCAGCGAAAACGACCTCGCCGACCAGGCAGTGAGCGTGCTGGCGATCCAGGACAAGATCGCCGACGCCAAGGCCAAGTTCACCCTGCTCGTTCTCGACGCCTGCCGCGACAATCCCCTGCCGAAGAAGTCCGGCACGCGCTCGATCGGCGCCACGCGTGGTTTGGCGCCGCCACAGGCGCCCAACGGTCAGGTCGTTCTCTATTCGGCGGGTGCCAACCAGCAGGCCCTCGACAAGCTGGGCGACAACGACAACAACCCGAACGGCCTGTTCACCCGCGAGTTCCTGCCATCGATCACGCAGCCGGGAATCAGCGCGACCGACGCGATGCGCAGGGTGCGCAGCACGGTCACCCAGAAAGCGAAGTCGGTCGGTCACGACCAGCAGCCGGCACTCTACGAACAGACCGACGGCGACTTCTATTTCGTCGCCGGTCCGGCAACGGCACCGACACCGGCTGGTAGTCCGACCACGGTGGTGCAGACGGTCGACCCGAAAGCGGTCGAACTGGCGTTCTGGGACAGCATCAAGAACAGCAACTCGCCGGAAGATTATAGCGATTACCTCAGCAAGTATCCGGACGGGCAATTTTCCGCACTTGCCAAGCGGCGCCTGGGCACCACCAACTCGACAGCAACCCGCGGCGGCGACTCCCCGGCTGCTGCACCAGCGCCGACCCAAGTGGCGCTCAGCCAGCCACGACCAGTACCAGAAACTGGGCCGAGCATCGCCAGCAAGATCGAGGAACTGGGCAAGATGGTTTCCCTCAAGGTGAGCGACCTGCGCGCCACCCGGCGTGACAACCTGCTGCGCATCCAGGTCGAGATCACCAACACCAGCTCCAGCAACCAGCAGCTCTACTATCGCTTCAAGTGGCTCGATCGCGATGGCTTCTCCGTCTGGGACGACGAGCCATGGAAACCGCTGCTGGTCTATGGTCAACAGAAGCAGCTGATCAATGTGGTCGGACCGACCTTCAAGGCGACCGATTTCCGACTAATCCTGCAAAGTCCGAATAACATCAGCAACTGAGTCGTGGTAGCTGGCAGCGGTGAGTGCTCCAGGCGCCCCCGATCATGAAAGTTCCTTACCCGGCCCTCTCCTGCTTAGAGGAGAGAGGCGCGATGCATGCGTCGCTGACGCGACTTGCACAGCAAGCCGGCGGGGTACCGCCCCCATTTCGCAACACGACCGCTCGCCGGTCGCCAACATCGCCATCAGGAGGTAACGCAATGCAAGGTCAATTCCAGCCCGAAATCCGCTTCACTCTGCTCGCCAGCACACTCGTGCTGGCCCTGGCCGGCTGTACGACGATTTCTTCACCGACAGTGGGTGGCGGCAATGTCAGCTACGGCGACGCCAAGGCTGTCGAAACGGTGACCACCGACCTCGGGTCGACCGACATCCAGATGATCTCGGAAAAAATGACGCAATCGCTGATTCAGCACCCGCTGATCCAGGATCTGATCCGCAAGCGCCAGTTACTGATGGCTTCGCCAGTGAAGAACAAGACCAGCGAATACTTTGACACCCGCCTGATCACCGACACCATCCTGACGCAGTTGCAGAAGAGCGGTGTCCGCTACGCCATTGAGGGCGAAGACATGCAGAACCAGGTCGATGAACTGCGCCGGCAGAACCAGAGCGGTCTCTACGACAAGAGCAAGTCGGTCAAGATGGGCAGGATGCAGGGCGCCAAATACCGTATCGACGGCAGCATCTCGTCGATCGTGAAGAAGAACGTAGACATCAAGGACGTTTACTACAAGATGAACCTGCGCCTGGTCGAAATCGAAACCGGCATTGTCGAATGGTCCGACGAGAAGGACATCCGCAAGTCAGCCAGACGCTAGTCGCTTACCCAGTCAAGGCCCCAGGAGAACCTGAGATGAATGTCATCAACCTTGCCCGTGCGAGCGTCTTCATGCTCATCGCGGCCAGCGGCCTCGCGCTCGCAGCTCCGCCGCCCAAGGTCGCCGTGACCGACCTCGCTTATGAGGAACGTGTCAGTGAGTATTTTCGCGTCGTTGCAGCTTCCGAGAAGTCATCGTTGCGTGCTTCCGGCCGCGAAAGTGAGCGTGAATCCGATTATGGCTATGCGCGGCGCAGCAGCGGTTCGCTGAACGCCAAGTCGGAGAAGAACTACTACGAAGCGGAAGGCACTTACAGCTACATCGATCGCGGCGAGTTACGCAAATTTACCGCAGACATCAAGGGCGAGATGCTCAAGTCAGGCCGCTTCCAGTTGGTGCAGGGCAAGCCTTTCACTGACAGCAAGCATATCGAAAGGCTGTACGACATCATCGCACGCGTCAAGCAGGGCATGTACCCAGGTGCCGACTATGTACTCTTCGGCTCGATCAACAGCCTGGAATTCCGCCAGGAAGCCAATCCGATCGACCACACCAACACCGTTTCGCATACGCTCAGCCTGGAACTGGTCGCTGAATTCAGCCTGATCAGCACGCGCGACTACAAGATCAAGGCGGCTTTCAGCGCGATGGGTACCGGCCAGGATGTCAAGCTGCTGACCAGTCGTGGCGGCCGCGTCGTTCTCAACCGGGGCAAGGTCGTTTCCGAAGTCTCGAAGAGCCTCGGTGAGGATGCCGCCCGTCAGCTCGACGAGCAATTGGGCGGCATCCGCAGCGACGATGTACGCGGCGAAGGCGGCTATCGAATGCGTGAAGAACAAAACCGCGAGGAAGTGATCATTTTCCGCTGAGCAGTCACTCCCGATGATTGTGCGTCATGCACTCCCCGTTGGCGCATCACGGGCCCGCAGAGCGCTTCTGTTGCAACAGACAGAAAGCCAGTGCGTTTTCATGTTCGGCAGAAAGTGTCTGGTCGGTACGGACGAAATGTAAGCGAAAGGCCTTTCGTGAAGCTTCCGGCGTCCTAGGATCATAGCCGATGGCGGTGAGTGCAAGCGCCAGATCGAAGCCGACCGGAGCGGGCGACAGCGGTGCCTCACACCACAGGCCAAAACCCTGCTCGGCCAGCCGTTGCCAGGGAAACCAGGCGCTCGGATCGTCCTTTCGGGTTGGTGCAACATCGGCGTGACCGATGAAATTGGCCCGAGGAATCTTGTAGCGCTTCCGGATATCCGCCAACAGGGCGAGCAAGGCTTCTATCTGGGCGTCCGCAAAGGGTTCGTGGCCATTGTTATCGAGTTCGATACCCAGCGACACCGAATTGATATCGGTGAAGCCACCCCACCACGATTGGCCGGCATGCCAGGCGCGAGCATTTTCCTCGACAAGCTGGAAGATCTCGCCGTCGCGGCCAATCAGATAGTGCGAACTCACCTTACGTTCAGGAGAGGTGAGCGTGTGCAGCGCCTGTTCAAGCGTCGGGTTGCCGGTGTGATGAATGATCACCAGATTTGGCCTGCGACCATCGAAGTTGGGCGATGCCTTCCAACCCGCCTTCATTGCCGTTTTCGGCAGCAGTGGCGAACAGGCAGCGAGGATGGTCGCCATCGCCGCTGCGAGGAGGCGAAGGAGCAGACGATGGCGGCTCAAAGCGGGTAGTCTGGTCTGAGTTGTCTGATCTTCATGGGGGGGTCATCTTCTCGGACGGGTTGAACGCAGAGGGAAGCGCGGCGTCAGCGGATGATACAACTTGTGATGGCCGATGCGGGGTCAGAAAGAACAGGAGATGCCCCATGGCTGCTGCGGTGTCGCCGACAAAACGTTCCAGCAAGCGATCCGTGACGGGCGGCGGCACGGTGCTCATCTGCCGGCTATAATGGCCCTGGGCGAAACAGGAACGACACAAGGGGGGCTATGCAGTGCTTGGTGATTCGCCACCGGGGCGCCGAATCGGGCGGCGCTTTCGAAGTTCAGCGCGTCGATGGCCGGGGCGCCAAGACGGCGCCGGCGGTGCCACTGGACGATCCGCTGTCGCGCGCGCTGCCGGATACCGCGGCCCGCCTCGGCGAAGAACTCGCCTGGTACCTCGAAAGCTACCTCGACTATCCCTACGGCCCCAACCAGAATCGCGCCGAGCGCGTGCAGGCGGCGCTGCAGTGCTGGGGCGAGGAAACCTTCGCGACCCTATTCGGCCAGGGTCAGGCGCGCGACCATTACCGCGATGCGACGCGCGACGGCCACGGCGAACTGCAACTGGCGATCGTCAGCGACACGCCGCGCGTCCTCTCCTGGCCGTGGGAAGCGCTGCGCGACCCGCAGGTCGGCGACCTCGCGCAGCACTGCCGCATCGAGCGCCAGCTCGACAGCGTCGCCGACCCGCCGCCGCTGCCCGCCGGCCTGTCGTCCGAGCGCGTCGGCATCCTGCTCGTCACCGCCCGGCCCTACGCGGACGACATCGCCTACCGCAGCATCTCGCGTCCGCTGGTGCAGCTCATTCACGAGGAAAACCTGCCGGCGGCGGTCAAGGTCCTGCGCCCGCCGACCTTCGACGCGTTGCGGCGCGAACTGCAGGCGCACCCCGGCGCCTACCACATCGTCCACTTCGACGGTCACGGCGGCTTCGGACAGGTCGGCGCCGGCGGGGCCGACAAGTTCAAGGGGCCGCAAGGCCAGCTCGTCTTCGAGAACGACGACGGCCGCGACGACCCGATCAGCGGCACGCAGTTGAGCCAACTGCTGCGCGAGCACCGCATCCCGATTGCCGTGCTCAACGCCTGCCAGTCGGCGATGCTCGACGAGCAGGCCGAAGACGCCTTCGCCTCGGTCGCCACGGCGCTGCTGCGCGCCGGCGTGCGCAGCGTCGTCGCCATGGGCTACGCGCTCTACGTCTCCGGCGCCAGGCAGTTCCTGCCGGCGTTCTACCGGCAGTTGTTCCACACCGGCGACGTCGCCGAGGCGACGCGCGGCGGCCGCCAGGCGATGCTCGCGCATCCGCAGCGCCGCGGCGAGCTGGCGCTGCAGGACTGGCTGGTGCCGGTGCTCTACCAGCAGGACCCGCTGCCGCTCGCGTTCGCCACGCCGGCGCGCCGTTCGACACCCAGCCCGGCGCCGGCCAGCGAGCTGCCGGAGGAAGCGCGCCTCGAAACCAGCCACACGCCGCACGGCGTCATCGGCCGCGACAGCGCTGTGCTGGCCCTCGAACGCGCCAGCCGCCGCGCGCCGGCCGGCCTGCTGCTGCACGGCCTCGGCGGCGTCGGCAAGACGACGCTGGCGCGCGGCTACCTCGACTGGCTGGCGCAGACACAAGGCCTGCCCGAACGCGTGATCTGGCAGAGCTTCGCCGACGTGCGCCGCTTCGATTCCGTGCGCAACGACCTCGTCGGAAGACTCTTCGGCACCGACGCGATGGCCCTGCCCGACGAGCGGAAGTGGCCGGCGCTGCTGCAGGTGCTGCGCAGCCAAGCGCTGCTCATCGTCTGGGACAACTTCGAGAGCGCCAGCGGCGCCGCCGACGCCGCGGTCGATGGTGCCCTGCCGGTCGACGAACGGCCAGCGCTCAAGCAGTTCCTAGAGCAGTTGCGCGGCAGCAAGACGAAGGTGCTGATCACCAGCCGCAGCGACGAAGCGTGGCTGGGAATGACGGCGTGCTACCGCATTGCGCTCGGCGGCCTGCACGGCGAAGAGCGCCAGGCGCTGGCGCAGGCGATCCTCGCCGACCAGGGACTGTGCCTCGACGCTGGCGACGCCGACACCGCCGAGCTGATCGACGCCCTCGCCGGCCACCCGCTGATGATGCGCGCCATCCTGCCGCGGCTCGCCGGAACCCCGGCGAAGCAACTGCGAAAGGATTTCGAGCAGTACGTGCCGCAGGCCGATAGCGACGACCCGGTCGAGCAGCGCCTGTACGCGACGCTGCGCTACGTCGAAGAGGGACTGCCCGCCGCGCTGCGGCCGCTGCTCCATCCGATCGGGCTGCACGCGGGCCATGTCCACGCGGACCTTCTGGCCGACATGGCCGGCGAAGCGCAACAGCCGTTCGGTGCCGGCGAGACGCGGCAGACGCTCGAGCGCCTCGAGGCCGCCGGGCTGCTGCGCGGGCTGGGCAACGCCGTCTACGAGATGCACCCGGCGCTCGAACGCTACGCCCGCCGCCACGGCGCGCGACTGCTCGCCGACGCCGCGCACGCGGC
Source organism: Candidatus Accumulibacter vicinus (assembly GCA_002425405.1). Classification (GTDB taxonomy): domain Bacteria; phylum Pseudomonadota; class Gammaproteobacteria; order Burkholderiales; family Rhodocyclaceae; genus Accumulibacter; species Accumulibacter vicinus. The sequence continues at coordinate 2,396 of DIME01000005.1, read as the reverse complement.
CGCTTGGGAGCGCGCGTTCGTGGAGATCCTGGCCCGCCTCGCCGATCACTACGCGCCCAAGGAGCTGCACGAGCAGCGCCTGGTTTTCAAGCTCTTCGGCGGCAGCTTCGAGCGGGCGCTCGCGCTCGCGCAGCGCGCCGGCGACCTCGAGAACTATGGATGGCTGCTGCAGGCGCTGGCCGCCCATGCGCTCAACCGGCGCGACCTGCCGCTGGCCGGCAAGCGCTTCGAGGCGTTCGCCCGCCACTGCGAGCAACAGGGTCGCGAGGATCTGGCCGCTGGCGCCTACCACCAGCTCGGCCTGGTGGCCCAGGAGCGGCGCGACTTCGCGGCGGCCGAGGACTGGTACCGCAAGTCGCTGGCGATCTTCGAGCGCGTAGGCGACGAGCACTACGCGGCGATCGCTCGCGGATCACTCGAACGTCTCGACGCACTTCGCCAAACCGGGAGTGGAGGCACTTCATGACTGAACTCGAAGCCAGAATCGACGCCCTCGGCAGCGAACAGGCGATCGCTTTGCTGCGACGTTTCGTTCGCGCGATGCCGCCGCCCGCCGCCACGCCAGGCTTCGCGCCAGCGCGGGTCGACGCGCTCTTCAAGACGCTGTCGGTGGCGGCCGACAGCGTCGACCTGCCCTCCGAAGGCGAACTCGCGCGATCGGCGCTGCGCGTCCTCGCGAGTGACGATCGCTTCCGCGACGCGCTCGCGGCGCTGCTGGTGCAGGTGGACTCGATGCACAGCTTCGCCCCCGGCGACAAGCGCCTGGAAACCACCGATGTGCTGGCCGTTCTGCAGACGCAACCGGCGCCGGCCCGTCCGCCTGCACTTGCCGGTGCCGCGGACGGCGGCCACCGTGAGGGCCGGAACGGTCTCGTGCGCGGCCTCGCCCGGCAACTCGCGGCCTACGCCGGCTTCGCGCCGACGGGTCCGCAAGCGGACGCCGAGTACCGCGTCTGGTACGCGACCAGCCGTATACCGCTCGACGCGACGAACTCCGCGCTCGGCTTCGGCGTCGAGCGCGACAGCCGGATTCACTACGGCAGTTGCCGGGTGTTCATCCCGCGCTCGCACAAGGTCGGCGCCCTCGGCTCCCCCTGGTGGAAGCGCCTCGTCACCTTCACCGACGACCGCTTGCGCCTGCTCGCCGTCGACGCGGCGAACGCCGAGACCTTCTGGCGGCAGCTTGGCGAGCACCTGCAGCAGTGCCCGGTGGACGAGCGCGACGCGGTCGTCTTCATCCACGGCTTCAACGTCGACTTCGAGGAGGCCGCGCTGCGCGCCGCGCAGATCGGCTTCGATCTCCAGATCCGGGGGACGATGGCCTTCTACAGTTGGGCCTCGCGCGGCGAAGTGGCGAGCTACCTGGCCGACGAGGCCGCCATCGAGCTGGACGAAGAACCGATCGCCGACTTTCTGTACGACTTCGCGCTGCGCACGGGCGCCAGCCGGGTGCATGTGATCGCGCACAGCATGGGCAACCGTGCCGTCTTGCGCGCCGTGCACAGGATCGCCGACGAGGCCCGGCGGCGCGTCGATGTGCGCTTCGGGCAGATCATGCTGGCCGCGGCCGACGTCGATGCGCGTCAGTTCCTGCAGCGCTGCGCCGCCTATCCGCGGCTCGCGCAGCGCACGACGCTGTACGTCTCCAGCCGCGATGCGGCGGTCGAGGCGTCGCGCTGGCTGCACGACTACCCGCGCGCCGGACTCATGCCGCCGGTCACCATCGCGCCCGGCATCGACACGGTGAACGCCGTCAACGCCGATCTGACGCTGCTCGGGCACGGCTACGTCGCCGAAGCCCGCGACGTGATCTGCGATATGCACGCGCTGATCCGCCACGGCGCGGCGCCGGAGCGCCGCTTCGGCCTGCGCGCGGTGGCGACCGAGCGCGGCGAGCGCTACTGGCTGATCGGCGCGTAATCGCCGGCGCGCGCTCGATGGCTCGCCGAGGCAAGCGCGGATCGCCCGCTCATCCGCCACCGGGCAGCCGGATCGGACGGCGGTTTCGCAGTCCGGCGCGCCGATGCCCGGGGTGCCAGGTCGGCGCCGGCGAGGCCGACAAGTTCACGGGGCCACAAGGCCAGCTCGTTTTCGCGAACGACGACGGCCGCGACGACCCGATCAGCGGCACGCAGTTGAGCGGACTGCTCCTGCGTGTCGACAAGATCAGTCACGGCGTTGACGAACAGTAAGGCGATTTCCGGGAATCAAGATCCCGAACACCTACCGCGCAGCGGCTTTTCGGGTCCTGAGCCCGGCCAGACGCGATGACTCTTGGTATGGCGTTTTGCGCGGCCAAAACACTCCAACACTCCCAGGGTGAATTTGTCCTTCGGCTCAATAGCCGAAGAATCCGTTGGTTAGGGGCCACCTGTGGACATCGAGGAAAGATGTCT
>DIME01000006.1 GCA_002425405.1 Candidatus Accumulibacter vicinus | reverse complement strand
GCGGAGAACAAATTTACCGTGCAGCCGCCTTCAGGCAAATTGCCTTCTGCATCGATTGCTAGCAGTGATGCGCCAGCGCCAGAGGCGACCGCTTCCGCCATTCGTTGGGTGTGTCCATAACCCGAGTGATATACGACCGTGATCCGTGTCATCTTTGATCTCCTGTAGTGATTTGGTAGGTATTGATTGGGAATGTTCACGCTTTGAGGTCAAAGACCAAGACTTCTGCGTCTTTACCGTTCGTGATTTCAATGCGACTTTCCGCGCTGATCAGGGCGGCGTCGCCACCCGACAAGTGCTGGCCGTTGACCTCGACTGCACCACGCACCACGTGGACATAGGCCTTGCGCTCGGAGTTGATGTTCAGGGTGGCGGATTCCGTGCCGTTGAACAGGCCGGCGAACAAATACGCATCGGCATTAATCGTGACTGAATCTCCTGCTCCATCGGGCGACGCCACCAGGCACAACTCACCTCGCTTTTGTTCTGCCGGAACATGCCGTTGCTCGTAACTCGGCGCAATGCCGGTCACGTTGGGCATAATCCAGATCTGCAATAAATGCGTGGTCTCGCCCTCGGCGTGGTTGAACTCGCTGTGCGTCACGCCGGTGCCGGCACTCATGCGCTGCACGTCGCCGGGTGGAATACCCTTGATATTGCCCATGCTGTCCTGATGCGCGAGATTTCCCGACAGAACGTAACTGATGATTTCCATGTCGCGGTGGCTGTGCTTGCCAAAGCCGGTGCCGGGGGCCACCCGGTCCTCGTTGATGACCCGCAAGTTGCCCCAGCCCATGTGCGCCGGGTCGTGATAACCGGCAAATGAAAACGAATGGTAGCTCTCGAGCCAGCCATGGTTTGCGTAACCGCGATCCTGAGACTTACGAACTGTGAGCATGTGACCCTCCTTGTTGATGAGGTGCATTGTGCGTTTTTCAGGATGCTTGCAGGTGCTGCCAATTTGATGGCATCATTCAAAATAATTGAATGAATTACGCCCTGATGCCGACTGCCCGCGATGTGTTAACACCCGATGCCCTGGCCATGCTTGAGACCATTGCAAAGGCCGGCAGCTTTGCTGCGGCTGCCCGTGCAAGTCATATGGTGCCGAGCGCACTGACGTATCGCGTGCGGCAGATCGAAGACGCGCTGGATGTCCTGCTGTTTGATCGCAGCTCGCGGCAGGCCCGCTTGACTGAAGCTGGGCAGGAACTACTGCGCGAGGGTGCGCGACTGTTGGCCGATATCGATGCCGTGGCCAACCGCATCAAGCGGGTGGCGACCGGTTGGGAGCCACAGTTCACGATTGCGGTGGATAGCATCATCGTTCGTGCGACGGTGATGGAGCTTTGCCAGTCATTTTTTGCGTTGAAACCGCCGACCAGTCTCAAGCTGCGCAGCGAGACGCTGTCTGGCACGCTCGAAGCGCTTGCATCGGGCCAGGCCGATCTGGCGCTGGGCGTGGCCGTACAGGCCGGTAGCCGGGCTGACCTACAGCGGGAGTCGCTCGGTTCGGTTCGTTTTGTCTTCGCCGTATCGCCTCACCACCCGCTCGCACAGGCGCCTGAACCCTTGACCGATGAGACTATCCGCCCGTATCGCGCGGTGGCGCTTGCCGACTCGACACAACGCGGCGGCGGCCTGACGATCAGACTATTGCCCGGGCAAGAGGTGATGACCGTTCCGGACGTGCCAGCGAAGCTTGACGCGCAGCTTAGAGGGCTGGGGGTTGGCTTCCTGCCGACATGCCTGGCACAGCCCTACATTGATACCGGACGCTTGGTGGTCAAACAAATCGAACAGGGGGAACACCAGCTGCAGTTTTGTTACGCGTGGCGCAAGAGCGGAAGGGGTGGCCAAGGGCGGGCACTGCGATGGTGGCTTGAGCAATTGCAAAGCCCGGTGACGCGGGCTACGCTATTGGCAGAGAGGCGCTCTTGAGCTTCATTCAGTTCAGTAGTAGTCCACAGGAATTCCCGACATGAAGAATGTTTTCCGCGACAACCCGACCATCGCTTTCGGTCTCGGTTTGCCGCTTTTGCTGGTCGTGCTGTTCCTGGTGATTTCCGGCATTCCGACCCTGCTGGTCGCACCGGCGCAGCATGACGTGCTGTACGCCACCAATTACAGCTATTACAACAACACCCAGAACACGCTTCAGATTGCCGTCGTCGACGACCGGGTCCAGGTCAATTACATTGGCAGCAATCAGCCCTACCAGAATCCGCGACTCTGGCGCTTCAATCCTAGAACCGGCGCGGTGAAGGAAATCGCCCTGCTCCTCCCGCCGGGTCTCGCGCCGAATACCGGGAGCACCGTCGAAGCGCCGAAGATTCCCACGGTGACGCCGATCGAGGTGCCTGATCTCGCAGGAGTGAAAGTTGATTCGTCGAGTCTGGCACCCGATGGCTACGCATTTAGCGCCGGCCCCGACGGCCATTCGGGGCGCATCTTTACCGACCTGTTCTATTCCTCCCGCTACCGTTCGCAGGCCGAGCTGGTAAAAAGCGGGCGCAGCATCCGCCTGCCCAATACCGACGGCGCCTACTACGGCAACACGGTTCGCTTCATCGGCTGGGTGGTTTCGCCATGAGCGCTCGGACTGAGACGCCACCATGTCGCTCGACGACAGGAGCATAGTTTGATGATGAGCTGGCTGATACTGCTGCTGGTGCTGCTGTTCGTCATCGGCGGTGGTTGGTGGGGCTGGCCGCTGGTCGCCGCCCTGTTCGGCGTCAGGCACGTCACCGACAAACCCGGTGCACTCGGCAAAATCACCGAACTGATGCGAACCTATGACATCACGCCGGATGAAGTGGCCGTGGCCTATCGCGACCCGTCACTGATGCAGGCGGCGCCCGCCCGGCGTAGTGGCGGCGAAATCGCCAAGACGCTGTTCACCTATCTCGGTGCGATCTTCATTCTTGCCGGCATCAGCACCTACATCGGCATGTTCTGGAATCGGATGGGCAGTGTGATGCGCGTCCTGGTCACGCTGGGCGTTGGCTACACGCTGCTGATCGTGCTGATCTCGGCGCTGCACGAGAAAAAGTTTCCGAAACTGATCCTGCCGCTCGCCTTGGCCTCCGTGATCATGCTGACCAGCGGTTGGTTCGTCTTCATCCATGAGGTCTTTCCACGCGGCGACAACTGGCGCCTGGCGGCGCTCAGCGTTTTCGGACTGATGGCGCTGCATCAGGGTGTGCTGTTCCGCCAATATGCACAGACCGTACTGGCCTTTACCGCCCTGCTGTTCGTATACGCCTTCCTGCAAGTCGGTCTCGACATGCTCGATGTCTCACCGGGTTTGAGCGCCATCATTCTTGGCGGCTCGCTGTTTCTGGTGGCGACCGAACTGGAGAAATCCCCCCATCGCAGCCTGTCCGAGTTCGCCTTCCTGATCGCCCTGTGCTGGCTCAACGCCGGCATCTTCGATCGGGTGGCCATCGCATCGACCCCCAACTGGGCCGTGTTTCTCACCGGCATGTCGATCATGTCAGCCGCCTACGGTCTGGAAAAAGGCGGACGACAGAACCGTCTGGCCGGGCTGGGCACGCTGATCGGTTCGGCCATGGCCTACACCGGCCTTTTCGATCTGGTGTACAAGACCGTTGTCGAACCGGCTTTCTTTGCCGTCACGGCCTCGATGCTTTACGCCTGCGTCCTGCTGCAAAGCCGCGCCCTGCTGCTAACGACGGTGATCGCCATGCTGAGCTACATCGGCTATTTCACCACCCAGCATTTCGTCGATTCACTGGGCTGGCCGATCTCGCTGGTCCTGATGGGTGTTGCCTTTATGGGCGTCAGCGCGCTGGCCATGCGGGTGAAGCGACAGATGTAAAGCTGCGAAGAGCGGGGTTCTTTGCGGGCGACTCAATGCCGCTCTCCTCCCTCTCCACGACTGTGAGTGCGCGCTGGAAATTGGCGCAGGCGTCATCTGAATACAATTACAGATGCCTCATAGTGAGAGGGCGAACAGTGCATGGGGAGGACGTGTATGACAAAATCAAGGTAACTACTCAGGTCAAAATGTTATGCAAAAACAATTGGTTAGAAACAGGCGAACAATGGCATAAACTTGCAACCATTTGATTCTAAAGCAATCCCATTCGTCATTATGCTATTTAAATATTCGCAACGTGTTGATTTTTAACGAGATGTAGTACCTGAGTAGTTACAAATCAAGTATCATTTCGCGGCATCACAACAAAGGTCGGGAGCCTAGGGAATGGAGGAAGAATTTCTGTTGAAATTTCTTGAGATTGGAGCTATCGACCTCAAAGGTGATGACACCAAGCTCGAAAAGCTTCGGTCCACGGCCAAAGACCTGTCGGCCACTCTTCGAAAGGCGCCCTCGAGGACTGCCTGTTTCACGATGGTGGCGGCTGACCCCAATGTTGCAGCCACAGACCCAACCGTAGAGGAGGCGATGGCCTCTCTCCGCAAACAATGGGAGACTGTTGCAAACGCCTTTGCCGGGCGTCCCGTTGGCATTTTGCGGGCCATCCTGCTGGACGCGATAGTGCAGGCGGCTCGTTCGGACGATGCGATTGCTGTCGCCTTCGTCAACACGGCGCGCAATGCATTGGCCCACACCGAAACGTCTGACGAAGCTGATATTTGGCGCGAAGCAGTTAGCGAAATTGAGACGAAGGTCGATGCGCGCGCCGAGGCAGAGTGGGCAACGCCGGACATGATTACGGTCGATCCGTTGCAGTACACGCCGCCAACCCCAGTGTCTACGGACTATGAGGCACCTACTGTCAATCAGAGTGAGCTTAAGGCGAAAATTCATTCCGCCGCGGGGCCTTGGGGGCCTAACAACCCGAATCCCCATCAGCCCAATGCCAATTCCCAGCAGTGGGCGCAAGACTTTGCAAACAGGATGAGCATCGCCATCGCAGAGGAGTTGGACGGGATGGCCGAGAAGCTTGCGCCAGCTCCCGTCGATCTCTCGGGCCCGCTGTCTACGCTGGCGCAGGCGGTCACCGCTCACGTTGACAAGGCGTTAGCGAGCTTCAGCGGCGCGACGGCAGGTCTGCAACGCCGCACGAACCTGCTTTGGTGGAAGGAAGCGCTGTATTCCCCGAGCGCTCATGCGAGCTACCTTGACCTGCCGCCGTTCGAGGCCTCCGCTTTGATGGCGCTCGACCTACACGAACAGGTACCAACCTATTCACCAGCGAGCGTGTCGGCCTTCCTGCGGGAGGCCATTCGCTGTCTTCCGGTTGAAAAAGGTGATCAAGGCAATGACAGGCGCGACGTCGCTAACCTTTTGAACGACGCCAGGACTACCGCATTCATGCAGCCTTTCCGCGCGCTGGCTGCTCAGTACGCGCCTGAACCAGTTGGCCGAGGCCCGCTGCTGTCGTTGATTGGGCACCCGCGGGATTCAGGTGCAATCGAAGCGACAACTCTGCGTACCCTCGGTGGCTTGGACGCTTCCACCAAGATGACCCCATCCGAGTGGGGAACATACCTATTCCGTGAGCTCCAGACCGCACGCGCCACCAGCGACAGCCCAACCAAGCGGGCTAAGAAGTAAGACGCCCATGAACCGGTGCCCCCACCCCAACTGTTTCGCTGACGACAACACCACCTGCACGCTGGGTCACATCCGGCTCGATATGTGCCCCGAGTGGAAGCGTGTTAGTAAAGGCGAAGTAGCCGCTTCGGCTGACTCCGACCAGATGCTGCTGCCATGGAGCGGCTTGGCGATGGGAGAGTCTGACCTCAACTTCGTCAGCGGTAAGGTCAAGCCCATCACTGTCGGGATCGTCGGCCCGGAAAGCGCAGGTAAGACGACCATTCTCGGTGCGTTCTATCTGCTGCTGGGTCGAGGTGCTCTGACTACTGACGCCAATTTATTCAGCAACTCTTACACGCTGGCAGGTTGGGAGGCGGTGGCGACCTATCTGCGCTGGAAGCCGGGGCAGCCCCCAAGCTTTCCGCCCCACACGCCCAGCGGAGCGGCTCGAGCCCCCGGCATGCTTCACCTTGGCTTTCGCCGTGAGGACGGGTCGCTGCGCGACCTTCTTTTTGCCGATGCACCCGGAGAGTGGTTTCAGAAATGGGCGATCAACGAGCAGGCAGCCGACGCGGAAGGGGCCCGTTGGATTGCTCGGCACGCAGACGTCACGCTACTGATTGCTGACCGTCAGGCACTTGGTGGGCCCAAGATGGGGGCCGCTCGAAACGACTTTCAGCTGCTTGCTCAGCGTGCAGTGACCCAGGCCCGCGGACGGCGCCTGGCACTCGTCTGGACGAAGGGGGACGTAGACGTGGCGCCAGCCATGGAGGCCCAGATCAGAAAAGCGGTGGCGTCGGACTCATCTAGCGTCCAGGAGTTCACAGTCAGCGTATCTCCTCGTGGCGAGGTCGACGCTGCAGAAGGCTTCCGCGAGCTATTTGGCTGGGTTCTTGGCACCAAGCGCGCGGGGGTGGATTTGCCCACGACAAAAGCGTGTGGTCACGACCCGCTTTTTCGATTTGGTAGGAAATAGTTGATGGCTGCTCAACACACCATCTTGTTGGTCGGCGAGTCGAACGTCGGAAAGACTCACTATGGGGCCCAGTTTTTGAAGCGGCTCATGGTCAAGGCGTGCGCACTCAAGATGTCCAGCGCTCCAACGAACCTGGAGGCGTTCAATACAGCGCTCAGTTGCCTGACTGAGGGAAAATCGACCGACCACACACCGGCCAACACCTACGTCGAGAGCGTCTGGCCCATTACGGACGAGGCAGGCCGCTACGCCGAACTGGTTTGGCCGGACTACGGCGGCGAACAGGTTCGTAACCTTGTCACGCAACGCCGGATCCCGGCCGCCTGGCGCGATCGCGTCCTTGAAGCCACGGATTGGGTCTTGCTCATCAGACTGCATTCACTTCGGTCCGAAGATGACTTGTTCTCGCGCCCGCTGCAGTCATTCGCTGCCGCTGAGCCCCAGGGAGAGGAGGCGGCATACGAGCCGTCAGATCAAGCAAGGACAGTGGAACTCCTTCAAATGCTGCTCTACTTGGCGCAGTTCCACTTGGACCGACCGCTTCGCAAGCCTCGCTTGACCATCTTACTGAGCTGCTGGGATGAGCTTGAAACGACGGCGCCGCCGGCTGGCCTCTTGGCGTCTCGACTGCCGATGTTGTGGTCGTTCGTGCGCAGTAATTGGACGTCGCCTACTGTCATTGGCCTGTCGGCCCTCGAACGCGCGCTCAGCAAGACGAATGCGGATCAGGAATACGCAACCCGCGGCCCCGAAGAGTTCGGCTACGTGGTGCTACCCTCCGGTGTGAAGGACAACGACATTACCCTGCCGATCCAACTCTTGATGGCCGACGGGACCTGAGCGAATGCGAGTCGAGCAGGCCATCTATGGCGAGATCCCAGGCCGCGGTCACGGACTCAGAACATCGAGTCCGAATGCGCTCATAGCCGCTGCCATCGCATCAAAGCTCGACTTGCCAGATTCAGTGCCCCCAGGCGTCCAAGCTTGGTCGCCGTTCGTTCGCGGCTTTCCTATCGACGGCCACTACGTTCTCGCTCGCACGTTCCTGGATTCGAGCGCGTCGCGTGGCGGCATGGTGCTGACTCACGCGCTAATCGTCAGCTTGGACGATATGTGCGAGGTTGGGAGCCTAGCCGCGCTGTTTGGGTGGCTGGCACCCTCGGTCACAGACTGCCCCGGTTCAGTGGCAACGCTTGAGCTTGACACTGCCGGCAGCAGCCACGCGCCGGCCGCTGACCTGATCGGTACGGCCAACGCATTAACAACCCAAGGACTCGTTCCAGTTGTCCGACTGGGTGTCGAGAGATTCGAGCACCTCGTCGATTCACTATGGAGGAACCTCTGGCCGGCCTTAAGACGAACCTTCGCGTTCCGGCTGAGCTTCGGGCCGAACGACGTGGTAGACCAACCCACGCCGGTGCTCGTATGCACGCCCGAGCAGCTCCAAGCTCGCTGGACGAAGCACCGCATAGTCAAGCCAGACGATCAAACCCCGGAATCTGAATCCGCAGGAATTCTCTGCGGCCAGCGTGACGTGCAGCCAATCCTGGCTCTCGCTGATGACCTAGGCCTTGAAGTTCGTACGCTGAAGGAACTGATCAGGCTTGAACGGCTGCACACCCTCCTCTCTGGCGGGGAAAGCTTCGATGATTTGCTGGCTGCCATACGCTTGGCGGACAGCCTCTCAAATCAGCCGACGCACGCTGCAAACGCCAAGGATAAGCTCATCGGTCGGTTCACGGCCTTGATTCCAGGCGCGGGATGCAAGCAGTTGCTGCCAATGAGGAATCTGGCGCTCTCCGGTTTTGCCAACACGCGGTCGCTGTGGTTGGCCGTTGAACTTCTCGTCAGCGACCTCGGATTTTCGCCAGCGGACGACAGCGACTTAATGGAGATGGTCGCGGCGTCGGTTAATGAAGATCTCGCATTGCCGCCGTGGCGCGCTGCGGTGACGGCCGGCTTATTGTCTGCCGCTCGTCGAGACAGACCTGACGTTTCCCAAGCAATCTGGAGATGGGCCGAGCGTAGCCATGTCGCGTTCACCGCGGCCGTAGGCACCCTACCGGCTGAACCGGCAGTTGAGCAGCGGTTGGCAGGGGAAGTGCCCAGAAAGCTTCACGTTACCACTCCGGCCACCCTGCTCTCGCCGCTGCTGAAGAAGCGCTGGCTGATCGCGTACGGCGCCGTACTGGCGTCAACGCTGCCCCCCCTTGATGCCATAGGTCAGCAGCTCAAGGTTGACAAAGACCCAGAGCACAGCGCCGGTTTGCGGTCAGCCCTTCGGTATGCTAGCCCTGCACAAACGTTGGAATGCGCACTAGCGCACAAGGACTTGCGCTTGGTCGGATTGTGCGCAGACCTAGCCGCTGCCCACCCTGAGATCCTGTCTAACATCCGCTGCGACGACATCACCGAGCAAAAGGTGTGGGGCGCCGCGATTGGCAAGGATTCTTCCCTGTGGAACGCACCCAGCAATGCCATCGCTGTGCGCGATACCGTTGTGGCTCAACTCGCCGGAAGACTGCCCGTCGACGCTGGCTTACTTGAGGCGCTGGCACAGACACCCTTGGCTGACCTCAGCGCCACCTCGGAGCGGGCGGGGTTGTGGTCGCTTCTGCCCGCTTCGCAGCGTGACCATTACCTGCAGGCGACCGCAACCGGCTGGCTGGAACTTGCTGCGAAAGGCACGGTGGTGACTCCTCCTGAAGTCCCACTTGAACGCGCAATCATCGCGAGTTCGAACTTGCAGTCTGTGCTCGAAAGGTCATCGGTGACGGTTGATGCCCGTCTAGCAATCGTCAGTGCTCTGCCGTCGTTCATCGAAGAGGTGTTCATCACATGGCTGAACAACCTTTTGAGGAGCGTTCGCAATCTTTCTCATACGGATTCCGAGCGGCTGGGTACGCTTGTGGCATCCCGACGTTGGGACCGCGCGGCCAAATATCTTTCGGACCGGCTTGCCGACCATCGTGCAGATCTCATGCCGGGGCTACGGCTGTGCGCAGACTTGCTCAACTTTCATACGCGTTGGATGCTTGGAATCTCGAAACCAACCGTAGCCGACAAGTGGGACGCATTCGAGAAAGAGGCTTGTCAACTCTATCCAAGTGGCCCGGACAGCCTCGAGCTCTGGTCACGCGCCGGAGGCAATAATTCCGACCTACCGGGACGCTCTCAAAACGGGGCGACACGTTGGCACACTGCATTACATTCAATCCGTTACGGCGCCCGTCCGACTACGCGTGAGCTCCTTGCAGTGATGTGCCAGGACTTCCCTGGGAACGAGAAGCTGCGCCTGTATACCAGCGATACGGACATCGTCGGCCGGCGTTAGCATTTCTACATACCCACCGTTGAAACATGAACCCAACTGGATACCCGCAAGGCCACGCCCTTCTTATCGGCGTGGCGAACTATCAGCAAATCTCTAGCCTACCTACGGCGATCCTGAACGACGTCAACGACGTCGCCGCGACGCTCGCATCTCCGACGTACTGTGCCTATGCCCCCGCCAACGTCGTCACTCTCTTGGACGCAAACGCTACTCGGGCAGCTGTGTTGAAGGGTCTAGAAGAACTGGCTGCTCGGACGGGCCCTGATGACACGGCCTGCGTGTTCTTCTCCGGCCACGGTGGTGTCGTCGGCAGCCCAGGTAATGAGGACAGCGTGCTGGTGACCGTGGATAGCGACCTCGCTGACATTGAGAACACGTCGATTAGCTCGGATGAGTTAGCGGCGGCATTTGCGCAGATCAAGACGAAGCGACTGCTGGTCTTTGTCGACGCCTGTCATGCTGGGGGTGCTGCAATCTCGAAGAGTTTGACCGATGGCAAAGGTCACGAGCTCAAGTCTGGCTATACCCAAAACACTTTCGCGAAGTTGGCAGTCGGGAGCGGACGCGCTCTGATGGCATCGTGTCGTGCTGACGAAGTGTCGGCCGTGTTTGTCGGCGCGAGGAACAGCGTTTTCACGACTGCACTGCTGGCAGGTTTGCGCGGAGCTGCCGACAGGAGCGCCAGCGGCTTCATCAAAATATTTGACCTTTTCAACTACATCTCAGAAGAAGTACCTAAGCTGATCCCAAACGGCCAGCACCCAATTTTTAAGGCAGACAACCTTGAAGTGAACTTCGCTGTCGCGCTGAGCCAAGGCGGGAGGAAGTCGCCGTACAATCCCGAGACCATGCCCGCAGCGCAAGAGGAGGACCCCTGGTCGGTGTTAGAGCAGGTCTTGATCGAGCTCTACCCATTCGGACCTCGGGACCAAGAAGTATGGAGCCGCGCCGGTGGTGATCTGTCCCGTCTCCAGTTTCATCCCACTGGTCAGGCTGCTTGGCATGCAGCACTTCGCACGCTGAAACAGGGCGGCGGAGGCAGGAGTATCAACTTCGGCAGCTTGCTTAGGACAGCGAAGGAAGACTTTTCGAACCATCCGCAGTTGGCGATGCTGCGGGCGCCTTGAGCGCGACCGTTTTAGCATACTCTCCCTGACGCGAAAGGATCTGGCGGCAGCCAAAGCTCAAGATGAAAAGTACTGCTCTAGTCCTTGTCAGGCTCACAGAAAACAGCCGACATTTTATGCTCCCCAGGTTCGTCGTCGGCTTTCGGCAGCCGCTGACATTCGTAGAGAAACGTCGAACGTCTCAGATCAGCCTATTCCTGCCATTCGACTGGGCCAAAGCGGTCGTTCGCGTTTCGCAAGGAGCCAATGTCCGGTTTCGTATGCACACCAGACTTGATCTGTTGAAACGCGAGTGTCGCCTTTGGCCGAGAAGCCGACCGTCGACACGGTTGGCATGAAGGTCGTTTCCTGGCCGGTTCCCGACCGAGGTGGTGTTCCTCAAGTGGATATGCTAATCTCTAATATATTGATTATAAAATACTATATGAGGCTGATATCCACGTCTGGACCACTACCCCGACCGACACCATCCTACACCTGCTGACTGCTTTCCGGAGCATACCGCTCGGTCATGAGCGGAAATTGACATCCCCCCTGCCGACTGACCGGTTATGGTTGATTGCTCAGGGTCAGCGTCGGCTTTGGAGAAGAATCTCCGCCGTCGGCTCCTGGCCGAAAGTTGCCATCCAGCCATTTTGGCCCACCGTCGACCTGGCTGGCGCGCCGTATTTACCATGACATTTTCCAACCACGGATTGCACGGAACGGGCTATCCGCACTCTGATCCAGCCAACCGTGGATTGCACAAGACCCAGGACCATCACGTTGGTTTGCGATGGGCCAACGTGCATGCCTTCCGCGCCGCACTCAAAACCCGCTGGTGCGTTGGTGATACCATCAAGAACCCGCACCCCGCGTTTCGCAACTGGAAGATGCCCTCCATACCGCCAGCACGCTGGAAACCCAGCGCCTCACCTATATTCTCTCGACCATCGTCTTGTTGCTAGGGTGCTTCGATGAAAGACCGCTATGCTCGCGAAGTCATCAACGGATTCCCGTATCCCGTGGCGGCCATGTTCGTCAAATTGCGTACCGACGAATGTCTGGACCCCGGGCCGAACCGGCTGCGCTATCTGTTGAGCACCGGCGAAGCCATCACGCGTTTCCTTGGAGTCGTGAACCTGTGCCAGGCGCGGGACTTTGCCGAAACGGCCAGGCGCGTTCCGCCGCACGCGCTGCGCGCGGATTTCAAGCCGCGCTTCGAGCGCATCGCCTGGGGAACCTGGCTGCACCTGGCTCGGGAAAGTCTGCGCTGGCTGCTGACGGAACCACAGGCAACGGTTCTGATCCCTGAAATGGGACGCTTCTTTTTCGATCCCCCATCGACCGACAGCCGAGCGCTGAAGGCGCTCGGCGAACTGCTCACCTTGCGCAACGGACTCAGCCACGACAAGATCAAGGTCATGCACGCCCATGAATTTCAGGACCTGTGCGGCCGCGCCCAGGAACTCCTGGAAAGCGTGCTGGAAGCGCTGGAGTTTCTGCTGGATTATGAATTGACCTTCATCAGCGAAATCGACGTCGAGAAACGCCGCCGCCACGAGCCTGTCTTCCGCCACCGCCTGATGAGGCTGATTGGCAATTCGGGCGATTTCGAAGGCGACCGCCACAACCAGGCCCTCCCCCTCGATTCTCATGCGGTGATCCTCAGTCATCCGGAAAGCGGCCGCCATCTCAACCTGGACCCGCTGCTGGTGTATGAAGCGAAGGCCGGCAAGGCGCCCGACATTTTCTTCTACAACGGGATGAAGAACCCCGAGCAGGCCGATTACACGGCCTGCAAGCATGGCGGAAATTTTCGGGGCAGCGAGTCCGAAAGGGCCGCCAATCTGGCGGAAGAACTGACCGTCCTGTTGCAGATGTTTGGCGACACCGCAGCCATCCCACCGATGCTGGACTGAGGAGTCGCCATGGATGACCATGAGAGCCTGGATACCCTGTTTGCCGGAGTGGGTTCGGCAACGGACCAGCACCGTTCCCCCTTCAAGTTTCTCGATGCCTACGGCGTCGGGGACCGCAGCCTCTTTTTCGGGCGCGACAACGAAATCCGCGATTTGTATGCCCGCTTCTATCGCAGCCGGGTACTGCTGGTGTATGGAGAGTCGGGGACCGGCAAGACCTCGCTGATCGAATGCGGCCTGCGCAGTGAAATCCCCGCCGAAGAGGCGCTGTTCGTCACGGTGCGCACCGCACAGGATCCGTTCGAGGCCGTGCGGCGGGCCTTGCAGCGGGTGTTGGGGAACGCACCGGAACAGGAACTCGACGCCCTGCTGCGCGCGGTCATCGAGCAAAAGAACAAGATCCTGGTCCTGGTATTCGATCAGTTCGAGGAATTCTTCCTGTTCCAGCCCGCCAGTGTGCGCCAGGCCTTCGCCCGTATGGTGCAGGGCTGGCTGGAACAGGAAGGGAACTGCCGCCTGGTGATCGGCCTGCGCGAAGAATATCTGGCGCGGGCGAGCGAACTGGAACCTTACTGGCCAGGCCTGTTCCACAATCGCTTATGGATTCGCCACCTGGCCAGAAGCGACGCCGAAGCCGCGATCGTCGGGCCTTGTGAGGTCTGCGGCGTGGCCCTTGAAAAGGGCCTGGTGCCGCACATCCTCAGCGACCTGAGCGGCGGCGGCAGCGAGGTGGAATTGCCGATTTTCCAGGTGGTTTTCGATTCGCTCTATCGCAAGGCGCTGCTCGAAACCCCGGAACATCCCCGCCTGACGCTCGACGCTTACCGGGAATTGGGCCAGATTCAGACCATCCTGGGCCGCTTTCTCGAAGAGCGTGTCCAGAGTTATGGGGAAGGCAGCGAGCTTGCCCGCCAGATTCTCAAAGTCCTGGTGACCGCCGAGGGAACCCGCCAGTTCGGGAACCGCCAGAATATCGCCATCCGGGCCCGGCAGTTCGGCCCGGAACTGAGCGATGCCCAGGTCGACGAGTCCTTGCAACGCCTGATCGGCGACCGTCTGGTCCGCGAAGACCCGGACCAGCACTGGTACGAACTGCGTCACGACGCCCTCGCCCGGCAGATCCGCCAGTGGATGAGCGGTCTGGAACAGGAACTGGTGGACCTGCGCCAGACCCTGGAAAACCGGCTGCTCGAATACCAGCGACATGGGCGGCTGCTGGAAACCGATCTGCTGGCCACCCTCCCCCCGTTTGAAAACCGCCTGGCCCTGCGTGGCGAACTGGCCGAACTGGTGGAACTCAGCAAGCGCCGGGCACGGCAACACAAACGCCTGCGTTTCCTGGCGGCCGCCACCGTGTTCACCGTCGTCATGGCCTTCGGCGTGTTCAGTTTCGTCCAGTGGCAGGAAGCGAAACGCCAGAAGACCCAGGCCGAGGCCAACTTCAGACGGGCCAGCGAAGCCGTGGACCACTTCTTCACCCAGGTCAGCGAATCGACCCTGCTCAACCAGCGTGGATCGGAGCCCCTGCGCCGGCAGCTCCTGGAAAAGGCGCTGAATTTCTACCAGGACCTCGCCAACCAGCGAGCGGAAGATCCGCAGATGCGGGCGGAACTGGCGGCGGCCACTTTCCGGACGGCAAAAATCCGGAACCTGTTGGGCGACCATCGCCAGGCCGAAGCCGCTTATCGCCAGGCCATCGCCGACTTTGCGGTGCTGGCCCGCGACCATCCCGAGGTACCGGAGCATCAGAGCTATCTGGCGAGGAGCTACAACAACCTCGGTCTCCTGCTCGGCGACGGCGGTGATGCCGCGGCGGCACGGACAGCCTACCAGCATGCCCTGGACCTGCTGGAACGGCTGGCACGAGACCATCCCGAGGTGCCGGCGTACCAGAGCAGACGGGCGTTGAGCGAGCACAACCTGGGCATTCTGCTCAGCGACGGTGGCGATGCGGCAGGCGCGCGCGCGGCCTACCAGAATGCCCTGGACCTGCAGGAACGGCTGGTGCAGAACCATCCCGGCGTGCCGGAGTATCAGAACAACCTGGCGATGAGCTACAGCAGTCTCGGTGTCCTGCTCAGCGACGGCGGCGATGCGGCGGCGGCGCGGGGGGCCTACCAGAAAGCCCTGGATCTGCGGGAACGACTGGCGCGAGACCATCCCGAGGTGGTCGAATACCGGCACAAGCTGGCGATGAGCTACAACAACCTGGGCCTCCTGCTCAACGAAGGCAGCGATACGAAGGCGGCGCGCGCGGCCTACCAGAAAGCCCTGGACCTGCAGGAAGGGCTGACGCGAGACCATCCCGAAGTGCCGGAATATCGGAGCTACCTAGCGGAGAGCTACAACAATCTCGGCATCCTGCTCGGCGGCCGCGGCGGTGACCCGGCCGAAGCGCGGGTGCTGATCCTGAAAGCCGCCGAGATCTTTGCCCGCCTGAGCCGCGAATTTCCCCAGCAGGTGGCTTACCGGGCAGGCTGGGCCAGAGCGGAAGGAAATCTCGCCTGGACCGAACTGATTGCCCGGCAGCCACGGGAAGCCATTGCCAGTGCCAGTCGCGGCCTGGAGGCCGACCCGCAGCAGCTCTGGATACGGATCAATCTTGCGCATGGCTATCTGTTCGACAACCACACAGCGCAGGCGCTGGCCCTCTATACGGAAAACAAGGACAGGACGCTGCCCGAAGGCAAGACCTTCGCCGAAGCCGTCCTGGCGGACTTCAAGGCATTTCGGGCCAGGGGACTCCAGCATCGGGAGATGGCCAGGATCGAACGACTGCTGCGGGAGACCGGTGCGGGAAATCCGTGACCACGGTCATGACAGGAAATTCGGGCCGAATCTATAGAAGCTGGTCGGCGCACAACGCCCGGGCAGCGCGTTCGCGGCGGGGAAAAGGCATTCGTTCCATCAGGTAGCACAGACAGTCCTGGCGAACGACCCGCTCATCGAGGGTCAGCATCGCCGGCATGGCCGCGCGCCGCAAGCGGATCGTCCCCCTGCGGCAATCAAAGAATTCCGCCGTCACGTCGCGGCCGCCCTCGTCGCGAACCTCGACTGGCAGGGGCAGGCGCGTTCGCCCGAAGACCGTGCCGGGATCGAGTTGCCGGAAGTTCATGTGGTCGAGCTGGGGATCGAAATCAATGTCGGCTTGCGCCTTGCCAAAGCCGAACGATGCCGTGCTCGGCACCCGCACTGTCGCGACCGTATGGTAGAGATCGATGTCGTGCTCGTGCACGTCGTGTGACGGGAACTGAGCAAGATGCAGGCAGGCTTCGACGAAACGGGCAGCGTGTGCCTCGTTGGCCGCGATTCCGGGCTTGCCGCACTCGATCGTCAGGGCCGGACAAAGGGGCGAAAACGCCATCGTCTGTGTCCCTGCCAGGCCGCGGAAGCAGACGACGGTGCGGGAAAACAGCAAGGCCAGGTGCAGGACCGTCTGGTCGACCTGATTGACCACGCAGTAATGCGGATTGAGACCGGTGTTGTTGTGAATGTCGATGCTGGCGAACAGGCCGCGCGCCTGCATCAGGCGATGCACCTCGCTCATCGTCGCGTGCTCGGGCGAATCCGTGTGGGCAATCGCTCCGGGCCAGACGCGATTGTAGTCGGGTTGCTGGTCGAGCCGGCGCATTCCCACCCGCGCTGCCGTGACGTTGCCGATCAGAATCGACAGTGCTCGTGGCAGCCGCCGTCCGGCGTAGGCGCGCAGAACACTCTGCAGCGCGACGACACCACTGTCTTCGTTGCCATGCAGCAGCACCGAGACGAACAGCGGCGTCGAGCGGCGTCCAGACAGATGGATCAATGTCGGTCCGGGCAGGATGCGATGCAGTTCGCAGGCAGGAGTGTCAAGAAAACGTTCGGGCAGGGTGTCGAGGATGGTCAGCATGAAGTACTCATATCGGCCACTCATGCACGGGCAGCAGGTGGCGCTGGTGGTTGAGAGAATCGGCGGTCAGCCGGAAAAGTGGTGATTCGGGCGGAAGGTCCTGTCTTGCAAGCATTCGTACGGCGCCGAAATAAAAGGCCGCATTGGCGATCATGTCGATGATGCTGGGCCCGGCGGGCATCACCCGTTGTTCAACGCGCCAGTGCGCCAACCCGTTGTCGTCAAAGCCGATGAACAGGCGATTCCAGGGCCAGATAGTACCGTTGTGCCAGCCGTAGGTTGGGCTGAGGAACGAAGCCCAACACCCCACCCCACACATCGAGGACAGCCTCATGGACTATCGCCGTGCGCAAACTCCGGGCGGAACCTACTTCTTCACCGTCAACCTCGCCGACCGGGACTCCGATACCCTGGTACGCCACATCGAAGTGCTACGCACGGCGATGACCACGGTCCGGGCAGCGCACCCGTTCAAACTCCTGGCCATGGTCGTTCTTCCGGAACATCTGCACGCGATCTGGCGCCTTCCTGCGGGAGATGCCAACTTCGCTCTCCGCTGGTCGCTGATCAAGGCGGGTTTTTCGCGTAGCCTGCCAAGGAGCGAACCCATCAGCCCCAGCCGGCAAAGCAAGCGCGAACGCGGCATCTGGCAACGCCGATACTGGGAACACCAGATCCGTGACGAAATCGACCTCGAGCGCCATATCGACTACATCCACTACAATCCGGTCAGGCACGGCTGGGTGAAGCAGCCGACCGACTGGCCGCACTCGACGCTGCATGCGTACATCGAACGGGGCATCGTCGCCGCGGACTGGGGGAGGAGTTGATCTGTGGAGTATGGGGTGGGGTCGGGGGGTGTTGGGCTTCGCGAAGCTCAGCCCAACCTACCGCGCTACCGCGCTCTTCGTTTGGGCTGTTGGGCTTCGCAGGCTCAGCCCAACCTACGGCTCTACGGCTCGGCCCAACCTACGGCTGCGGCGGCGCACAGCAGTGCTCCGCGAGGCGCCGCTGGCGCCTGCCCCTGGAAACCGGCTACCGCCGTCGTGCTTCCCGCAACGCCGGCGTACCTCTATCATTAGGTTCCGTCTTTTGAATCGCTTCCGGATTCCTTCCCAGCATGTGCGCGACGCTGTTGCTCCGACCATCACCCCGCCGCGGAGGCGGCGCGAGAATCGTCGTGACCGGCCGCGACGATGGGCTGCTCGCCAGCGGAGTCCACTGCCGGCCGCAGCCGATCCGGCACGGCTCCTGCGAACCTCCCGCAGCGGTTGCCGATTCAGGCCTCGTGCCTCCGGTCGAAGGCGAGTGGCCTGTGACGACGGAAAACCTGATCGCCAATGCCACCTAAGCGTCCCTCCCGAAAATCTTGCCCGTTCTTGCCCCGCAATCATGGCCACTCCTTCAGCGAACTTCCCGGCTCCGGCGCACGCGCCGGATGAGCACACACAGACCACCGCCCACCCGGCGCGGCGAACGATCGTACTGCCCGACATCGACTGGGTTGAAATCCCGGGCGGCGAGTTCTTGTACCAGCAGCGCGAGCGGCGCACGCTCGGCACGTTCCGGATCGCGCGCTACCCGATCACCAACGTCCAGTACCAGACGTTCGTGGACGCCGGCGGCTACCGCGCAGAGCGCTGGTGGCGCGACTTGCGGCGGCCGGAACCGGAACCCTCGCACTGGCCGCAGGGCAACCGGCCGCGGACGAACGTCGACTGGTACGAAGCCGTCGCTTTCACGCGCTGGCTGAGCGCCCAGCTCCGCTACGAAATCCGGTTGCCGACCGAAGAGGAATGGGAGCGCGCAGCGCGCGGGCGCGAGGGGCGGGAGTACCCATGGGGGGCGGAGTACGAGAGCGGGCGGGCGAACATCGACGAATCGTGGGACAAGGCGGGACCCTGGAATCTCGCACAGACCACCGCCGTCGGCGTCTATCCGCATGGCGCTTCGGTGGAAGGAGTGCGGGATCTCTCGGGAAACGTCTGGGAGTGGTGCCTCAACCGGTACGACCAGCCAGAGAGGATCCAGCCGGACACGAGCGGTCAGGCGCAGGTGCTGCGCGGCGGCTCTTGGTTCGTCCATGCGGCCGACGCGCGCGCGTCGCGGCGCGGCTGGGACCGCCCTGGCTACCGGGACGCCCGCATCGGTTTCCGTTTGGTGTCGTCTGCCTCCATCGTTTGACCCGCTGTTCGCTGCCGACCGCCGTGCAGCGGCGGTCGCGATTTTTTAGAAAACGAAGGGTTCGAGCACATGGCTGCGCAATCCCCAGGAATCGGCGTAGCGCACGTGGTTGATCCAACCCTGGACGTTGGCGTCGCACTCGGCAAAGCTGATTTCCCCGCGCTGCCACGCCGCGTAACGCCCGTACAGGCGGCGCGTCGCCTGCACGACCTTGCGTGCCTTGACGCGACGGTGCGTCGGGTAGACGACGAAGCCGAGCCACGGAATGCCGTGTGCCACGGCTTGCACCTGCGCGCTGCTTTTGTGGAATTGCAGGCGCAGCGCGCCAAGGCGCTCGCGCACGGCTTCCTTCCAGCGCCACAGCGTACGCTTGTCGATCGCGAACAGCGCGAAGTCATCGACGTAGCGCAGATACGCGCGACAGCCGAGTTCGTCGCGGACGAAGAGATCAAAGGGATGCAGGTAGACGTTTGACCAGAACTGCGAAGTCAGATTGCCGATCGGCAGGCCGCGCGGCCGGCACAGCGCGAGCAGGATCGCGTCATCGATGGCCGGAAAGGCATGGAGGCCCCCCGCGAGGTGGGAGGGGCATATCGGTCCCTCCCAATCCTTTCATTCACACCCGCTATGCGCCCGACGCTTAAGGCGTGCTGGGATGCACCCGCGCCAGTAACCATCCCCCGGCAAAG
>DIME01000092.1:41080-47412 GCA_002425405.1 Candidatus Accumulibacter vicinus | reverse complement strand
CTGGCGATGGTCTGTGCGGCGCGCGGCATCCGATGCTGCTTCGTGATGCCGGAAACCATGAGCCGAGAACGCCGCCTGTTGCTCAAGGCCTATGGTGCCGAACTGGTGCTGACCTCCGGACCTGATGGCATGGGTGGCGCGATCCGCCGCGCCGAAGAACTCGCTGCCGCCGATGCCCGTTATTTCATCCCGCAGCAATTCGAGAACCCGGCCAATCCCGCGATCCACCGCGCGACGACGGCGGAAGAGATCTGGCGCGATACCGACGGACAGGTCGACATCTTCGTCTCCGGTGTCGGTACCGGTGGCACCATTACCGGCGTCGGCGAAGTGCTCAAGGCCAGAAGACCCGGCGTGCAGGTCATCGCCGTCGAGCCCGACGCGTCGCCGGTGCTCTCGGGCGGGGTCAAGGGACCGCATCCGATTCAGGGGATCGGCGCCGGTTTCGTTCCCAAGGTCCTGAATACCGCGATCTACGACGAAGTGCTGCGCGTCAAGGCCGACGACGCTTTCGACATCGCTCGCCGGATGGCGCGCGAAGAAGGGCTGTTGGTGGGAATTTCCTCGGGTGCGGCCGTCTGGGCCGCCCTCGAAGTCGCGCGGCGGCCGGAAAATGCCGGCAAGCTGAGTGTGGTGATCATTCCCTCGTTCGGCGAACGCTACCTGTCGACCGCACTCTACGCCCACCTCGAAGTCTGAAATCTTGACCCTGGGCTTGCCGGTGAACGGTTTCGACTTTGCTCGTGTCATCGACCGCCGCGGCGGCGATTCGCTCAAGTGGAACAAATACGCCGGTCGCGACGTGCTGCCGTTATGGGTTGCGGACATGGATTTTGCCGCCCCGCCGGCGATCGTCGCGGCCATCGAGAAGCGTGTCGCGCAAGGCTGTTTCGGCTACGCCGTGCCATCGCCGGCGCTCTACGACGCCGTGCTCGGGCACTTGTGGCGCGCGTACGGCTGGCGGGTCGAGGCCGACTGGCTGGTGTGGTTGCCCGGTCTGGTCTGCGGCCTCAATATTGCCTGCCGGAGCATCGACGGCGATGTCCTGACGGCGACGCCCGTCTATCCGCCATTTCTCTCTGCGCCGCGATTGTCCGGCCGACGGCTGGCTAGCGCCGCGCTGTGTCAGCGCGATGGCTGCTGGGGCTGGGATTTCGCGGCGCTGGAAGCCGCGCTGACGCCCAGCAGCCGCCTGTTGCTGCTTTGCCATCCGCACAACCCGGTTGGCCGGGCCTGGGAACGCGAGGAACTCGAGGCCATCGCCGCATTCTGCCAGCGCCACGACCTGCTCGTCTGCTCCGATGAAATCCACTGCGGCCTGATCCTCGACGAGGACCGGCAGCATCTGCCGCTGGCGATGCTCGATGCCGACCTTGCCGATCGCAGCATCACCCTGATGGCGCCGTCGAAAACCTACAACATTCCCGGTCTGGGCGCTGCTTTTGCGGTGATTCCCGACGCGTCCTTGCGCCGGCGCTTTGCCGCTGCCGCGCGCGGCATCGTACCGGACGTCAATGTCCTCGGCCTGGCGGCAACCGAAGCGGCATACCGCGACTGCGAGGACTGGCGCAGTGCCTTGCTCCAGGCGCTACGCAGCAATCGCGATCGTGTCGAAGCCGCCCTTGCCGGCATGCCCGGTCTGGCCGTAAGCCATGCCGAAGCGACCTACCTGGCGTGGATCGACGCGCGCGGTCTCGGGGTCGACGACCCCGCCGCCTTTTTCGAGGCCGCAGGTGTCGGGCTGTCGAGTGGCGTCGATTTCGGTCTGCCGGGTTGGGTACGGCTCAATTTCGGTTGTCCGCAGACGACGCTCGACACTGCGCTCGAACGGATGCGGCTCGCATGCAGGGAAAACCGTGGCCTGGCTCCGACTACCGGAACCTGACAGGTGTTCATGCAGGAGCCTGTTTGGTGTGTCCGATCGGCAGGCGTTCAACTACGAACGGCGGACTCCGATTCCCGGATTTCCATCTGGCTGAAGGCCAGTGCCAGTATCGGCGAGTTCAGTCCCTTTGCCAACGATCTGTCCAGCAGATCGCCGAGCACGTGGCGGTGCTCGGTGCGCAGGCCCGCCTGCAGATCACGAAGCATCGAGGCGGTCAGAGCCGAACCGTGCTGGGTGAGTATTTTCAAGGCTGCGTTGCGGGCTACCGGTGCAATGTCGATGCCGCATGTCGTGGCCACCGCCAGACATTCCGCGTACAGTTGCCGAATCAGCGATTCGCCGTTGGCAGTTGCCATGATCTGACCGACGCTGCCCCGCATCAGGGTGGTGATACCGGCCAGGGTGGCAATGAAGACCCATTTCTCCCAGAGGCTCAGGACGATGTCCGGGGACAGGCGGGCGTTGAATTTTGTGGCCTGGCACACTTCGACGAAGCGGGCGGCAATTGCCTGGGTTTCCGCCGTTCGGCCGCCAACGGTCAGGGAATGCATCGGGGCGAGTTGTCGTACTGCGCCGTCCGCTTCCAGCATGGCCGCCACCTGGGCAATGCCGCCGAGGATGTGCTCAGCGCCAAAGCGACGGTCCAGCACTTGCATGTGCGAGAAACCGTTGAGCAGCGGCAGGATGAAGGTCGCAGGTGTGATGAAAGCGGCAACGGATTCGATCGCATCCTCGAGGTCGAAGGCTTTTGCTGTCAGCACAACGAGGTCGTAGTCGTCTGCTGGCCTATCCCGGGTGACGCAGGTCACCGGGACAACGAAATCGCCGGAAGGGCTGTGTACCTGCAGACCCTCGGATCGAAGACGTTCGGCGCGTGCCGGTCGCACCAGAAATGTCACGTCTGCACCCGCTTCGACGAGCCGGGCTCCGAAATAGCCACCGACCCCGCCGGCACCAAGAAACAGTATCTTCACGATGTCTCCTTCGATGTTGGAGGCCGCAGCACAAAAAAGACGGGGGAAATCCAGTTCCTCTGGCGAGAGTATAGCGCTGTAGGATGATCGCTCAATGGCGGATGCAGATCTTGCCGAACTGTGCGCCGCTCTTCAGGTACGCCAGCGCTTCCTTGAGCGCCGGAAATTCGAAAACCCGGTCGACGATCACCGGCACGCGGTGCTGCTCTAGCGCCCGCAGCATCGCTTCGAAGCCGTCGCGATGGCCGACGGTGATGCCCTGCAGCCGCACCTGCCGGGTGATGATCAGGCCAAGCGGTGTCGCCAATGAGGAGCCCGAGAGCACACCGATCATCGACAGGGTGCCGCCGGGGCGAATGCAGCGCAGCGACTGCGGCAGGGTTTTCTCGCCGCCAAGCTCGACGATATGGTCGAAGCCGCGACCATCGGTGAGCGCACGTGCCGGTTTCGACCATTCGGGAGTCGTCCGGTAGTTGATCGTCGCGTCGGCACCGAGTGCCCTAAGCCGCTCGATCTTCTCGTCGCTCGACGAGATCACGGTGACCCGTGCGCCGGCGATCCTGGCAAACGCCAGCGCGAACAGCGCCACGCCGCCGGAGCCCTGGATCAGCACCTGCTCGCCGGGTTTGACCGCGCCGTGCGTGGCCAGAGCACTCCAGGCAGTCAAGGCCGCGCAGGGTAGCGTCGCCGCTTCGACGTCGCTGAGATATGCAGGCACCTTGACCACGCCCTGTTCGGACAGGCACATGAACTCCGCCATCGTACCGTCGATCGGGCCACCGAGCGACCCGGTCATGCGGGAAAGATCCGGTTCGCCGGCGATCCAGCCCTGGAAAAAGGTCGGGCAGACGCGGTCGCCGACCGCCACGCGGGTGACTCCGGGGCCCACCGCGACGACCTCGCCGACGCCATCGGACAGCGGGATCAGCGGCAGTGTTCCGGTAAAGCTGCCATATCCACGCTCGGGAACGACCAGGTCGCGGAAATTCAGCGACGAGGCGAGCATCCGCAGCAGTACCTGTCCCGCCCCTGGCGGGGGTTGCGGGCGATCGGCCAGTTTGAGGTTGGCCATCCCCCAATCATCCTGAATCTGAAAAACGCGCACGTTGCACCTCCGGTATCCGGCGCCGCAGCGCCAGGGTTTTGCCTGCCCATTGTCATGACCTTGACGACCTCGACAACGCGATTCGGCGCGAGGAGAGGAGGGGACTTCCGAGAGTTTCTCAGAGCAGAGCGGTGGCCGTCAATCATTCCGGCCGACACGCGGCTACTCTGGTTCGACTTCGACCAGGCAGTCGTAGAACGTCGCTCCGCCGCCCATCTCGGTCAGCGCCTGGCTGGTGACTTCGTTGCAGTTGCGTCCGTCGGGCGAGAGCTTGCGCCACCAGATCGAGGTGGCCATGGCGACGCCCGGACGGATGCGGTCGCTGACGACAGCGCGGGCGCGGAATTCGCCACGGTGGTTATGGATGCGCAGCGGGTTGTCGTTGGCAATGCCGCGTGCCGCGGCGTCGACCGGATGGATGTGGAGCGTGGGCGACTTTTCCTGCGCCAGAAAGCGTGGCGAGTTGGCAAAGCTGGTGTTCAGGAAGTTGCGCGCCGGCGGCGTGATCAGCGCCAGCGGGAATTGCGCTGCCAGCGGACTTTGCCGCCATTCATGCGGTTCGATGAAAGTCGGCAGCGGGTCGAGCCCTGCACCGGCAAGCATCTCGCTGAAAAACTCACATTTTCCGGAAGGTGTCGGGAAACCCCCCTCTGCGAACGGCGCTTCGCCAGGTGGCAGATTGAGGCGGGCGTGACCCTCGGCCTTGAGCCTTTCCCAGGACAGCCCGGCGAGGCGCGGATCGCTCCAGTCGAAAGCCTGGCGACACAGATCTTCGTCGCGGTCGGCGAAGCAGGCTTCGCTGAAACCCATCTGCCGGGCCAGGCGGCGGAACAGCTCGGTGTTCGGCAGCGCTTCACCGAGCGGTGCGATCGCCGGCTGGTTGACCTGCAGGTGCAGATGCCCGTAAGACTTGTGGATGTCGAGCTGTTCCATGTGGCTGGTGGCCGGCAGCAGGAGGTCGGCGTAGTCGGCGGTATCGGTCTGGAAAAGGTCATGAACGACGGTGAACAGGTCGTCGCGAGCCAGGCCGCGTTCCACCTCGGCCGACTGTGGGGCAACCGCGAGCGGATTGCTGTTGTACACGAACAGCGCCTTGATCGGCGGTTGTGCGCGCAGCAGCGCGTGGCCGATGGTGCTCATGTTGACCGTTCGCGGCGCCGGCGTCGGCATCAGGTCCGGTCGCTCGAGGGCCGCGGTGTTGACCGGGTAATTGCCGGAGCTGGACAGCAGCACGCCACCCGCTGCGTCCCGCCAGGCACCGGTGAGTGCCGGCAGGCAGGCGACGTTGCGCAGTGCCATACCGCCGCCAGCGGTGCGGTTGATGCCGTAATTGGTCCGAATCGCTGCCGGCCGGGTGCTGCCGTAGGTGTGCGCGAGGTTTTCAATCTCCTGGGTGCGGATGCCGCAGATCGCCGCGACCCGCTCCGGCGGGTATTCCAGCACGCGTCGCTTGAGGGCGTCGAAGCCGAGCGTGTAGCGAGCGATGTAGTCGTGGTCGAGCAGATCGTCGCGAATCAGTACGTGCATCAGTCCAAGTGCCAGCGCGCTGTCGGTTCCCGGCAGCAGCGCGATGTGCTGGTCGCATTTGTCGGCGGTGGTGGTTCGGCAGGGATCGATGGCAATCAGGCGCGCACCGCGCCGCTTCGCTTCCTGTGCCAGGCGCCAGAAGTGCAGGTTGGAGACGACGCTGTTGGTTCCCCAGAGAATGATCAGGTGCGCATCGACAACGTTTTCGGCGTCGAACCCGACGCTGGCGCCGATCGTTGCCCGGTAACCCAGCGTGCCGGCGCTGGCGCAGATCGTCCGGTCGAGTTGCGAGGCGCCGAGACGGTGAAAGAAGCGACGGTCCATCGAACCGTAACCGAGCATGCCGGAGTTGCCGGCATAGCTGTAGGGAACAATTGCTTCAGCACCATCCGTGGCGGCGATGTGGCGGAAACGATCGGCAATCGTGGCCAGCGCCTCGTCCCAGGAGATGCGCTCGAATGTTGCCCCCGGACCCTTGGCAGCGATCCGGCGTGCCGGGTACAGCAGGCGCTCGGGGTGATAGATGCGCTCTGGGTAGAAAGCGACCTTGGTACACAGCACGCCGGCCGTCGGTGGATGATCGGCCGCACCGGCGACCTTGACGACGCGGCCATTGCTGACAGTGACATCGAGCGCGCAGGTATCGGGGCAGTCATGTGGGCAGGCGCCGCGCACCGTGTGGGTGGCAGTTGGCGCAGAAGCGGGGTGGGCCATGGGGTGTTTCCGGGCGGGTGTCGATGGCGAGAAGATAGCACACCGACTGGAGTAGAATGCTGCCAATGCGGGTTCTTGGCATTGAATCCTCCTGCGATGAAACGGGTATGGCGCTGTACAGCACCGA
>DIME01000092.1:34422-40709 GCA_002425405.1 Candidatus Accumulibacter vicinus | reverse complement strand
GAACTCGCGTCGCGCGATCATATCCGACGACTCGTACCACTGCTGCGCCAGGTGCTGGCCGACAGCGCATGTTCACTGGCGGAACTCGATGCCATCGCTTACACGCAGGGGCCGGGCCTGGCGGGCGCCCTGCTGGTGGGCGCGGCCTTTGCCGAAGCGCTGGCGACAGCGCTCGGCGTCCCGACCGTGCCGGTGCATCACCTCGAAGGCCACCTGCTGTCGCCCTTGTTGTCGAGCAAGCCGCCGCGTTTTCCCTTTGTTGCCCTGCTCGTTTCGGGTGGCCATAGTCAGTTGATGCGGGTGACCGGTGTCGGCGAATACGAGTTGCTGGGCGAAACTCTCGATGACGCCGCCGGTGAAGCTTTCGACAAGACCGCCAAACTGCTCGGCCTCGGCTACCCCGGCGGCCCGGCGCTGGCTGCACTGGCCGATACGGGTCGGCCCGGCCAGGTCAAGCTGCCTCGCCCGATGCTGCAAACCCCTGACCTCGACTTCAGTTTCAGTGGTCTGAAAACCGCGGTGCTGGTGAAGGTGCGCGAGTTGGCGACGATCAGCGATCAGCAGCGGGCAGACATTGCACGCGGATTTCAGGACGCGATTGTCGAAGTTCTGGTCAGCAAGTCACTGCGCGCGGTGAAAGTCTGCGGCCTCCAGCAACTGGTGGTCGCTGGTGGCGTCGGCGCCAACCGCGAACTGCGTCGCCAACTCGATGCACACGCTCTTGCTGCAAGGGTCGCCGTCTTTTACCCCGAGCTCGAATTCTGTACCGACAACGGCGCAATGATCGCGCTGGCCGGGGCCTTGCGTCTTCAGGCAGGGGGAGCAGGCAAGCTGCCCGGTGCATTTGCGGTGCGGCCGCGCTGGCCCTTGACGGGCGCCTAGACGACCGGTCTGCGGGTCGGGTGATTGCCCGTTCACCGCCCGGTCTGCACCTGTCGAAGGCTCTGTTTTTGGGATCGCCTTGCGGAGAAAGCGCCTAACGGTCTTGACTTTGCAAGACACCCCCGCTCATGAAAGTCATGACCGTTGCCCTCTCCCCCAACCCCTCCCCCGCAAGTGGGGAGGGGAGATTCGTGAGTCGCTGACGCGACTTTCACATTAACTGTTCACCCAGTCGATGATTGCCTGCCATTGCTCCAGATCTTTCGCCGCACGCGATGCCGACAAGTCGAACATGGTCATCCCGTGCATCGTGGTCTGCACGTAGAGCTGCGTACTGCGCAGATGGGTGAGGACCGGCAGGTCGTACTTCGCGAGAAAGCGTTCCAGCTCGGCGGCAGAGCGGGTACGCGGGTCGACGCGCATGCCGACCACGGCAACGAAAGCCTGTTCGTTGCGGATCGCTTTCTCGGCCAGCAGCGTTTCCAGGAAATGGCCTGTCGCCAGAATGTCGAACAGCGAGGGCTGCAGCGGAACGATGACCCGATTGACCTGTTTGACGACGGTGTCGAGTGCTTTGCCGTGCAAACCAGCGGGCGTGTCGAGAATCACGTGCGTGGTGCCCTTCGGTGGTTTGGCAGTTTTTCCAGGCTCGATCTCCCAGCTACGAATCGGCGGCAGGATCGATGGCCGCAAACGCAGCCATTCCCGCGACGACTGCTGACGGTCGACGTCGCCGAGCATCACGCGCTGGCCACTGCGCGCGAGATGACCGGCCAGATTGATGGCCAGTGTCGATTTCCCCGACCCGCCCTTGGGATTCGCAATCAGGAAGGATTTCATTCTTAATTGTCCTTGTCATGGTTCGTAGCGAGCCGGCGAAGCTCTGCACGCACCAGATTGATGTGCTCGCGCAGAGTGTAAAGCAGATCGCTGAAGGCCAGTGGAATATTGAGCACGCTGGCCCCTTCGTCGATACGATCGAGATGGTCCACGTACTGCTGATGGCGAACTGGGTCATAGTGATGACGCAGATCGTTTTCTAGGAACTTCAGATCACCGTAATAGCGAAAGATTTTCGAGCGCACACGCCAGCTATAGATCGTCGGCGCGAATTTCAACAGCGGCAGCGACAACATCAACAACGGCAGAATCATCACGAACAGGCGCTCGACCAGCACCGCCAGCCAGAAAGGCAGATAAACCTGGAGAAACGGCGGCCCCGACTTGTAGTAGTGCTCGGCATCTTTCGACAGCGGAAAGCTGTGATCCTTGTAGGCCGGGAATTCGCCGGCACGCTGGAAAAAGCCGCCCTTGCCGTTGACCTCGGTCATCGCCTGCAACAGCAGGCTCGCCAGCGCCGGATGCAGGTCATCACGAACGACGATGTTGGCCGTGGTCGCCAGCAGCAGGGTATCGCGCGGTGGCACATCGCGCACCAGATCGACGACTCCGCGTGGCAGCACGATCTTCGAGAGGAACGGGAAACGGCGCAGATAGGCCTCGGCCTGGCTCAGGCTGACGACCCGCAGGCCTGGCGAACGCAGCATCACCTGTACGACCGGCGCTTCCTGGGCGGCAACGATGAAAGCGGCATCAATCTGTCCCTGCTGCAGGGCTTCGGCGGCAGTCAGGCCGGCAATCGGCAAAAGGTTCGGGCTGTTGGCCGGGATCTCGTTGGCCTCCAGCAGGCTCAGCGCGAGCCCGCGGATACCGCTGCCGTCCTCACCGACGGCGATTCGCTGACCCGCCAGTTGATGCAGTTTGTCGACGCGTTGTGCGCCGCGGTAGAACACCCACACCGGTTCGTAGGAAACGCTGCCCAATGAACGCAGCGGACTTTCGCCGTCGTCCTCGCCAACAGCCGGTGGAACAATGCCGCCCTGCACGAAGGCGATGTCGGCTTCACCTTTTTCGATACGTTCGAGGTTCTGGTGCGAACCCGCCGAGGTCAGGATGTCGAGCGTGACGCCTTTGGCGGCCAGCAGAACGGCGTAGCGCTGGGCGTAGGCATAATAGGCACCGGAGTCGCTGCCGGTGGTGATGGTGATGCGTCGGGGCGGCTCCGGCGCGACGAACTGGTAGGCGACGGCCAGACCAATCGCCGTGATCAGGACGATTGGCCAGGCCGTCGCCAGCAGGTAGCGGAGGGCAACCAGCCGGGCGCGTAAACGCTGCATCAGGGCAGCAGGATGGTCGATCCGCTATGTTTGCGCGCTTCGAGGTCACGATGCGCCTGCGCCGCTTCTGCCAGGGGGTAAGTCTGATTGATCTCAATTTTCACCTGCCCGCTACCGACCACGTCGAACAATTGGGCGCCAAGCGCGAGCAAATCCTCGCGCTTGGCGGTGTAATGCATCAGTGTCGGCCGGGTCAGAAACAGCGAACCCTTCTGCGACAGCAACAGCGGGTCGAAGGGCGGCACCGGACCGGAGGCATTGCCGAAGCTGACCAGCATCCCACAGGTGCGCAGGCTGTCGAGCGAACCGGCAAAGGTATCCTTGCCGACCCCGTCATAGACCACGGCCACACCCTCGCCGACGGTGATTTCACGAACCCGGCGGGCAAAGTCCTCGCGCGTATAGTCGATCACATGGTCGCAGCCATGCGCGGTGGCCAGCGCCGCCTTGGCCGCGGTGGACACCGTGCCGATCACCGTTGCACCGAGCGCCTTGGCCCACTGGCAGGCGATCAGACCGACGCCGCCGGCCGCCGCGTGAATCAGCACGCTGTCGCCAGCCTGGACGCGATAGGTGCGGCGCAGCAGGTAGGCGCTGGTCAGACCCTGCAACATCATCGCTGCCGCGGTGCGAAAATCGATCGCGTCCGGCAACTTCAGCAGACGGTCGGCGGGCAGGCAGCGGACCTGGCTATAGGCGCCGACCGGACCCCCGGCGTAAGCGACGCGATCGCCGGGGTGCAGTTCGCTGACGCCGGCGCCGACCGCTTCGACGACGCCCGCAGCTTCCAGGCCGAGACCGTTCGGCAATTGCAGCGGGTAAAGACCGCTGCGATGATAGATGTCGATGTAGTTGAGGCCGACGGCCTGGTGGCGCACGCGCGCCTCTCCAGGCGCCGGATCGGCGACTGCACGCTCTTCCCAACACAGGACTTCGGGGCCACCGGTGCGGTGTATACGAATGGCAAATGGCATGGCGATCTCCTCATTTGATGTAACGCGACAGTCTAGTGTGGCGCCCGCTTCTTAGGCAAGCGCAAAAAAGCCCTTGCGGTCTGCCATTTGACCCCCTAAGCGACCGGTGGTCCACAGACTTATCCACACATTTGGTGGGTAGAGAGGGCAGATATCCACCGTTTTCTTCACCAACGGTCATCGCGAAGGACGCCACTTCGGATGAGGAAAGATGAAAGTCGTGGCGACGATTCCTTGCCCGTCAGGCCGGCGTCAGCCGGGCGTACCCGAGCACCAGCCACTTCATGCCGCCGGCACCAAAATTGACCTGCACGCGTGCTTCGGACCCCGACCCTTCGGTGGCCACGATGACCCCGGCACCGAACCGGGCGTGGCGCACGTTCTGGCCGATCCGCAGACCGCCGACTGCGGTCTGCACCTGCCCGCCTGGGCTGCTGGTCGGGCGGGCAGAACCCTGGCTGCCGCCGCGATTGATCCTGCGCAACAGCGTCGCCGGCAGTTCTTCGAGAAAGGACGAAGGCAGGCAGTAGCGTGTCTGCCCGTGCAGCAGGCGCGTCTGCGCGTGGCTCAGATAGAGGCGGCGGCGGGCACGCGTCAGGGCAACGTACATCAGCCGCCTTTCTTCCTCCAGGCCGTCGCGCTCCTGCGCCGCGTTCTCATGCGGAAAAAGACCCTGTTCGAGGCCGGTGATGAAGACCACATCGAACTCGAGTCCCTTGGCGGCATGCACGGTCATCAACTGGACCGCCTCCTCGCCTTCGCCGGCCTGATGCTCGCCGGCCTCCAGCGAGGCGTGCGCGAGAAAGGAAGCCAGCGGACCGCCATCCGGCACCGCTTCGCCGTCACTCGCTGAATCGCTTGGAGAGCCACTCTCCTCGTGCAGAAAAGCCGTCGCGGCGTTGATCAGTTCGTCGAGGTTCTCGAGTCGGTCCTGGCCTTCCTTGTCGGCCAGGTAATGCTGGCGCAGGCCGCTCTTGTCGATCAACCGATCGATCACTGCCGGCAGAGGAAGAGCGCGGGTTTCGCTGCGCAGCGTCTCGATCAGGCGAACGAATCGGGCCGTCGCGCTCCCGGCCTTGCCGGCGAGGCTCGCGGCCGCGTTGTAGAGGCTCGCATTCGTCTGCTGTGCCGCTTCCTGCAACGCCTCGATGCTGCGACTGCCGATCCCGCGCGCCGGAAAGTTGACCACCCGTGTAAAAGCCGTATCGTCATCAGGGTTGGCGATCAGGCGCAGGTAGGCCAGCGCATGCTTGATCTCCTGTCGGTCAAAGAAGCGCAGACCACCATGCACACGGTAGGGGATTCCCTGCGTGAACAAATGGTGCTCGAGGACGCGTGACTGCGCGTTGGAGCGATACAGCAGGGCGATCTGATGGCGTCCAACACCTGCGCGGACGAGTTCGGACAGCTCTTCGACGATGAAACGCGCCTCGTCGACATCCGAATACGCCTCGAAAACACGGATCGGTTCGCCAGCACCGGCTTCGGTCCATAGCTTCTTGCCCAGCCGACCGCGATTCTGCTGGATCAGGGCATTGGCGGCATCGAGGATATTGCCATGCGAGCGGTAATTCTGTTCGAGTCGAATCACGTTCGGCAACGCGAATTCGCGCTGCAGGTCGCGCATATTGCCGATCTCGGCACCGCGGAAGGCGTAGATCGACTGGTCATCGTCGCCGACTGCGAAGAGACAGGCCGCACTGCTTTCCGGCATGACGCTGCCGCGTCCGGCGAGCAGCTTCAGCCAGGTGTACTGGAGGCGGTTGGTATCCTGGAATTCATCGACCAGGATATGCCGAAAACGCGCCTGATAATGCTGGCAGAGCGGCTCGTTGCGTTGCAGCAGTTCGTACGAGCGCAGCAGCAGTTCGGCGAAGTCGACCACCCCTTCGCGCCGGCACTGCGCCTCATATTCGGCATACAGCTCGACCCGGCGGCTGGTGAATGCGTCATAGGCTTCGGCCTGGGCGGCGCGGAGACCCTGTTCCTTGTGCGCATTGATGAAGTGCATCAGCTCGCGTGGCGGAAACTTCTGGTCGTCGACATTGAGGTTTTTCAGCAGGCGCTTGATCGCTGCCAACTGGTCCGCCGCATCGAGAATCTGGAACTGCGCGGGCAGTCCAGCCTCGCGGCAGTGCGCACGCAGGAGGCGGTTGCAGAGACCGTGAAAGGTGCCGATCCACATGCCGCGAGTGTTGATCGGCAGCATCGCCGCGAGTCGCGACTGCATTTCCTTTGCCGCCTTGTTGGTGAA
>DIME01000092.1:0-34136 GCA_002425405.1 Candidatus Accumulibacter vicinus | reverse complement strand
GCCAGGATGCCCTGCGGCCCGACCTGCCCGGTCGAGATCAGCCAGGCGATGCGCGTGGTCAGGACGCGCGTCTTGCCGCTGCCGGCACCGGCAAGAATCAGGGCATGTTGCGACGGCAGCGTGACAGCGGCGAGCTGTGGCGCATTGAGATGGGCGAGCAGATCGGACATGAGGAAGGTTTCCTGGCAAGGTAGCCGTGATTATAGCGGGCGCGTTGCGCTGACCTCGGTTTGGATGCGGCGTCAAAAGGGCGGCTGCACGGGCGGCCTCCGGACATGGCATTGCTGACCGCGACGGAGTGGAGTACCTTGTCGTTCCGTCGGAAATGCACCTGCCCGGAGATGGAAAAATGTCGAAATTGATACCCACGGAGGTGATCGAGAAAACCCTGAAGGGAATCACGATCCCCGCCAGACCGCAGGTGCTGCTTCATCTCCAGAACGAACTCGGGAAAGGCGACCCGGACCCGCGGGTCATCGTGCGGCTGGTCGGCGGTGACGTCGGCCTCTCGGCAGCCATGCTCAAAACGGTGAATTCTCCTTTCTTCGGCCTGTCCAGGAAGATCAGCGCGGTCGCCCAGGCGATGAGCCTGCTAGGCATCAAAGCCGTCGGGCAGATCGTCACCGGCCTGGTGCTGAAGGCCGCCGTGGGTGGCAAGACGCCGTCACTGGAAGGTTTCTGGGAGCGTGCCGAAAAGGTCGCCGGTATTGCCAGCTACATCGCCTCGACCATCCCCAGAGGGCCTCGTGACGACGCCTACTGCTTCGGACTGTTCCACGATGTGGGCATTCCGATCCTGATGCAGAAATTCCCGGATTACCGGCAGACGCTGGCGCTGGCGGAAAAGGACAGCACCCGGCCATCGACCGCCGTGGAAGATGAGCGGCACGCGACCGACCATGCGACCCTTGGCTACCTGGTAGCCAAGGGCTGGTTCCTGCCCGAGGCGATCTGCGAAGGCATTTTCTACCATCATGATCCCTTGGTCTTTGACGACAAGGACGGCGTCAACCCGCAGGCACTGACCCTGATTGCCATCAATGCCATAGCCGAACATTTTCATGACGATTTCTTTTTGATGCGCGGCAATAGCTGCTGGGAAATGATCGGCGCACGAGTGCTCGATCATCTGGGGCTGCCGGATGACGAGTACTGCGATCTGCGGGAAGATTTGATCAGCATTTTCAAATGAACAACCTCACCCTGTGCCGCTCACAAGTCATGCTGCCACCGGGCCTGCTGCCGGTCGAGCCATTGCGGCGCCTGGCGAAGGGAAGAAGATTCCGTCTTCGGTAACCATTGCATCCAGCCTCTGGTCATGCGGTTCGGGGTGGATCGAGTCCAGCCGGGCCAGTTCAAAACCGACGCCAATCGCAAGCGGCCGCGGCGAGAGCGAAGACAGCGTGCGATCGAAGTAGCCGCCGCCGTATCCGATGCGATGGCCGGCGGCATCGAAGCCATTCACCGGGATCAGCAAGGCTTGCGGAATCAGGAAATCACCTGCCGCCGGCGTCGGGATGCCATACTGGTCGATGACCATCACCGTGTCTGGCGACCAAGCGCGAAAAGCCAGCGCCCGGTTTTCATCGATCACCACCGGCAGCAGTGCTGCGAAACCTGGCCGACCCTCGTCGGCCCAGCTTTCGATCAGCGGCCTGAGGTCGGGCTCCTTCCTGAATGGCCAGCAGAAACCGACGCGCATTCCCGAGAGCTGTGGAAAACCGGCCTGCAGGAGCGCGCAGACGCGCCGGCAATGGCCATCCCAGGCGTCGGCCGGCAAGGCCAGCCGACGCTCGATCAGCACCTTGCGCAGCGAACGCCGGTCGGCAACGATTCCCGGCATCAACCCGGCAGCCATGTGATATCCTGAAACGCAGTGTTTTTCGAGAAATCCAGCTTACCATGAAGTTTCGTCAGTCAATCCTGCGCGTCCTCATCCCCCTGTTTCTGGCATCCACCCTGGCCTTCGCGCTGACGCCCGACGAACAGTTCCTGGCCGCGCGCGACGCTGCGCGCGCCAGCGACCGGGCCAAACTGGAGCGACTGGCGCCTTTGCTGCAGGGCCATGAGCTCGAAGCCTACGTCGAATACTGGCAGCTCCTCCCGGACCTCAAGGACAGCGATCCGGCGACTGTGCAGGCCTTCCTCAGCCGCCACGAAAACAGCTACATTGCCGAGAAACTGCGCGCTGACTGGCTCCGCCAGCTCGCCAGAAAGCAGCAATGGTTGCTCTTTGAGAGCGAGTATCCGCGCCTGGCGCAAGCTGACCAGGAACTTGCCTGCTTGGCGCTGCAGGGCCGGCTTGCGCAGGGCGACCCGCGCGCCCTCGACGATGCCCTGCCGCTCTGGCTGACCCTGCTTGAGCCCCCCGAACCCTGCTATCCGATCCTCGAAGCGCTGATCATCGACAAGCGGGTGCTGGCCAATGCGGTATGGGCGCGCATTCGTCGCCAGTTCGAGGCCAACAAGATCGCAGCCGCCCTGTACACGATGAATTACCTGCCCGCCAGCCAGATGCCGGAAAAGAAGCTGGCACAGACGGTCGTCGACACGCCACTCCCCTGGCTGGGGCGATTGCCGAGCGATTTCTCGGGCAGTCGCGCGCAGCGCGAGCTGGCGGCACTGGCAATCCAGCGCCTGGCCCGCAATGATCCGCGGCTGGCTGCCGATCAGCTCGACAAAATCGGAGGGTCGCTGAAGTCTGGTGAAAAGGCCTGGGCATGGAGTCAGATCGGCTGGCAGGCGGCACAGCGGCATTTGCCGGAGGCCATGGAGTGGTACCGGCAGGCTGGCGATGCCCCCCTTTCCGACGAGGCTGCAGAGTGGAAAGTGCGCGCTGCGCTGCGCGTGCAGGACTGGGGCAGCGTTCGCGCCAGCATTGAAAAGATGCCGCCGGCGCTGGCCGAACAACCTGCCTGGGTGTACTGGCTGGGTCGCGCATACCGCGCCGGCGGACGCCTTGATGACGCCAACACGCTGTTCGCGAAGATCGCCGGACAGCCCCACTTCTACGGCAGCCTGGCCAATGATGAGCTCGGCCGCAGCACCATGACCCCGCCCAAGGCATTGCCGCCAAGCCGGGAAGAGCTGGCGCAGGTCAGTGCCATGCCCAGCGTGCGGCGCGCGCAGGCCTTTTTTCGCCTCAGCCTGCGCAGCGAGGGCAGCAGGGAATGGGGCTGGGCGCTGCGCAGCATGAGCGACCGGGAACTGCTGGCCGCTTCCGAAATTGCCGTGCGCACGGGCAATTACGACCGTGCGATTGCCGCCGCTGACCGCACTCGCAATGAGCACGACTACTCGCTGCGTTATCTGGCGCCCTACGGCGACCAGGTCCGGCCGGCTGCACGAAATCAGGCGCTGGATGACGCCTGGGTGTATGGCCTGATGCGCCAGGAAAGCCGTTTCATCAGCAGCGCCAGATCGAACGTCGGTGCTTCCGGGCTGATGCAACTGATGCCGGCGACCGCCAAGTGGGTGGCCAACAAGATCGGTCTGAAGGATTTCCAGCCGGCCAGGGTCAACGATACGGAAACCAACGTGTTGCTCGGTACCACCTATATGCGCCTGGTTCTCGAAAGTCTCGACAATCACCCGGTGCTCGCCTCGGCTGCCTACAACGCCGGCCCCGGCCGGGCGCGCAGATGGCGTGCCGAGCGGCCGCTGGAAGGCGCCATCTATGCCGAAACCATTCCCTTCAACGAAACCCGCGATTACGTAAAGAAGGTGATGAGCAACTCCGTCTATTATGCGGCTCTCTTCGATGGCAAACCGCAAACCCTCAAGAACCGGCTCGGCGTGATTGCGCCGCGCACCGGTGGCGAGGCGAGGATCGAAGATTTGCCCTAAAATGGCGATTTTCCGACATTCAAACTACCGGTAGGAAACTATGGAACTCGAGAGCGTGTTGTTGATCGGCGGGAGTGGTTTTGTCGGCGGTTGGATTGCCAGCCGCCTTTCGGAACGTGGTATCCGGGTGACCATACCGACCCGCCATCGCGACAACACCAAGAAGCTGACCATGCTGC
This sequence comes from Candidatus Accumulibacter vicinus, assembly GCA_002425405.1. Taxonomy (GTDB): domain Bacteria; phylum Pseudomonadota; class Gammaproteobacteria; order Burkholderiales; family Rhodocyclaceae; genus Accumulibacter; species Accumulibacter vicinus. Next base: position 30,111 of record DIME01000092.1, on the reverse strand, counting down.
CAATGGTCAGCATGGTCGAGGCGAACGTGCACGACCCGCAGGCACTCGTCCAGTTGATGCGCGGTCAGGATGCGGTCATCAACCTGGTCGGGATTCTCCACGATCGTGATTCGCGCCTGCCGTATGGCAAGGGTTTTGCTGCTGCGCATGTCGACCTGCCGAGCAAGATCGTCACCGCGATGCGGCAAAGCGGCGTTCGCCGCCTAGTACACATGAGCGCGCTCAAGGCCGCCACCAATGCGCCATCGGAGTATCTCCGTTCGAAAGGCGAGGGCGAAACGATCGTCCACGCCGCCATGCCGGAGCTGGACGTCACGGTGTTCCGTCCATCGGTGATCTTCGGACCGGATGACGCCTTTCTCAACATGTTCGCCAAGCTCATCAAGCTGTTCCCGATCCTGCCGCTTGGCGCTGGCGAGGCGCGCTTCCAGCCGGTCTATGTCGGCGACGTTGCGAGCGTTTTCAGCGATTGTCTGGGCAATGGCGCGACTTTCCGCAAGACCTACGAACTCTGCGGGCCGAAGGCCTACAGCCTGCGCGAACTGGTCGAGTATACCGCTCGGCTGGTTGGCAAATCCCCGAGGATCATCAATCTCGGGAGCGGTGGCTGGGCGTACCTGCAGGCTGGCCTGATGTGGCTGCTGCCCAATCCGCCGCTGTCGCCCGACAACCTGCGTTCGATGGAAGTGGATAGCGTCACCGATGGCACACACGATTATCCCGGCTGGCAGCCGGAAGCACTCGAAGCCGTGGCGCCCGGCTATCTCTCGCCCGACGAAATTGTCCAGATCCGACTCAACCGCTTTCGCTATCGTGCCGGTCGCTGAGCCAATGATCTAAGCACGAGCCGCGGCAAGCATGCAGATCTTCACTGTTGGCGGTGCGATTCGCGACGAGCTGCTCGGCTTACCGGTCCAGGATCGCGATTACGTGGTCGTTGGTGCCACCGCCGAGGAGATGCTGGCACGCGGTTTCAAGCCGGTGGGCAAGGATTTCCCGGTCTTCCTGCACCCGCATTCACATGCAGAATATGCGCTGGCGCGCACCGAGCGCAAGACCGGTCACGGCTACCAGGGCTTTGCTTTTCATGCCGCACCCGAGGTCACCCTGAGGGAGGATCTGGCACGCCGCGACCTGACCATCAACGCCATCGCGCGCGCTGCCGACGGTTCTCTGATCGATCCCTACCACGGCGTCGATGACCTCTCTGCGCGCGTCTTGCGTCATGTCGGCCCGGCCTTTGCCGAAGACCCGGTGCGTGTTCTGCGTCTGGCGCGTTTTGCCGCGCGTTTCCCCGAGTTTACGGTCGCCCCGGAAACGCTGGCGCTGATCCGCAGTATGGCCGCCGGCGGCGAACTTGACCATCTGGTTGCCGAACGTGTCTGGCAGGAACTCGCCAAGGGACTGATGGAAGTCCGCCCGTCGCGCATGTTCGAAGTGCTGCGTGCCGGCGGCGCACTGCTCCGCCTGTTGCCGGAACTCGACCGTCTTTTCGGGGTCGCGCAGCGTGCCGATTATCATCCGGAAGTCGATACCGGCGTGCATGTGCTGATGGTTGTAGACCAGGCGGCGCAGCGTGGTTTCGCCCTGCCGGTCCGCTGGGCAGCGCTGCTGCACGATCTTGGCAAGGGCACGACCCCCGAGACCGATTTGCCGCGTCATCCCGGTCATGAAGAACGCAGCGTCGAACTGGCTGGCGAAGTCTGTGCGCGCCTCAAGGTGCCGGTGGACTGTCGTGATCTGGCACTGCTGGTAGCGCGCTGCCATGGCAAGGTACACCGTGCTCACGAGCTGACGGCGGCGACGATCGTCAGGCTTCTGGAAAAGACCGATGCCCTGCGCCGGCCAGGCCGCTTCGAGCAACTGCTCGAAGCCTGTACCTGCGATTTTCATGGCCGCCTCGGCTGGCAAGACCGCCCTTACCCTGCCCCGGCGCTCTTCCGGCAGGCGCTGGTGGCGGTGCGCAGCGTGAACGCGGCGGCGATTGCGCATGCCTGTCCCGAGCGCACCCAGATTGCTGCTCGCCTGCACGCAGCGCGTGTCGCGGCAGTCAGGCAGACGCTGTCCACCCCGGCGGCCTGAACGAAAGCGGAGGCGCATCGATCGTCAGCACGACAAAGAAAACTGGACGGCACGTCGTCGAGTGCTATAATGCGCGCCGCACGAAGCATCCCGCCTGCAGCGTGCAAAGAGCATCGCGAACCTGGCCGTAAATCTCAAGCCCCCCTGCCTTCTGGTGTCGATTCATTCAGCGCCGTTCTGGCACAAAGCTTTTGTGCTGATTGGTGCTGACGCCTGTGCATCGCACAGAGTCTGTCTCTCAGCTTTTTCGTTGGTTGGCGTTGCCTTTTTTCTCCAGCAGCGCGCACTGCCGTTACGGTAGTGCGCAGCACACCCACACGAAAGAGAACATGAATTTTTCAGAAATCGGCCTCCACCCGGCCATCCTCAAAGCACTCACCGATTCCGGCTACAGCCAGCCGACGGCAGTTCAGCAACAAGCCATTCCTGCTGCCCTCGCTGGTCGCGATCTGATGGTTTCGTCACAGACCGGATCCGGCAAGACCGCCGCCTTCATGCTGCCGGCACTGCATCTCTTCGCCACGCAGAAACGCCCGGCGACCGCACGTGCCAACGCTCCGGCGCATCGTTCAGAGCCTTCGCGCGGCCATGATCGCCTTCGCTTCCAGCCGGCACAGCCGCTCATGCTGGTACTGACACCCACCCGCGAACTTGCGCTGCAGGTTACCGCGGCCACTGAAAAGTACGGCCGTCAGCTCCACCAGGTGCGGGCAGTGGCCATCCTCGGCGGCATGCCGTACCCGAAGCAGATGGAACTCCTCGGCCGCAACCCCGATATCCTGGTAGCCACGCCGGGTCGTCTGATCGACCACATGAGTTCTGGCAAGATCGATTTCTCGCAGTTGCAGATTCTGGTCCTTGACGAAGCCGACCGCATGCTGGACATGGGTTTCATCGAAGATATCGAACGGATCGTTGCGGCGACGCCGAGCGCGCGCCAGACGCTGCTGTTCTCGGCAACGCTCGACGGGACCATTGGCGACATGGCACAGCGCATGACGCGCTCCGCGCTGCGTATCCAGGTCGATGCGACTTCGGCGAGGCACGACCACATCGAACAACGGATGCATTTCGTCGACGACCTGGCGCACAAAAACCGCCTGCTCGACCACCTGCTGCGTGATGCGTCGATCGACCAGGCGCTCGTTTTCACCGCCACCAAGCGTGACGCCGACACCCTGAGCGATCGCCTCAACATCGCCGGCCTCAATGCCGCAGCATTGCATGGTGACATGCATCAGGGCGCGCGCAACCGTACCCTCACCGCAATGCGTCGCGGTCAGCTGCGCATCCTCGTCGCCACCGACGTCGCCGCTCGCGGTATCGACGTCCCAACGATCACGCATGTCTTCAACTACGATCTGCCGAAGGCTGCCGAAGACTATGTTCATCGCATTGGCCGAACCGGTCGTGCCGGTCGCAGCGGTCTGGCGATCTCGCTGGTCCATCACGCCGAGCATTTCAACGTCAGAAAGATCGAGCGCTTCACCAAGCAGATGATTCCGGTCGAGGTCGTGGTCGGTCATGAGCCGACGCGTCGTGCCCCTTCGGCAAGTCCGCGTCCGACTGGCAAGCCAGCCTGGAAGGGGTCTGAGAAGCGCAGCTTCGGGCCGCCCGCGGGGCAAGCCGACAGCCGCTTCAGCAAACCGGCCGCGCGAAGACGCGATGGCGCGGCGGCACGCCCCTCGTTCCATGACACCGCGAAACCCGGTAGCAGCGCCAGAGGTGGTCAGCGCAGCTATGGCGATCGCTGATCCGCCCGCCCCTGATCAGAATGCCCGCCCTGCGCGGGTATCTGGCCGCTTACCACTGCCATGACCACAATTCGTCGTGGTCATCAAAGCACGGGCAAGTGCCTTGCCTTATCAAGGCACTTGCTATAGATTGCAGGTGTGTTATCCGGTGTTGGAACGAGAATTCGATCATGCTGGCACTTCAAGGGTTTTTGCAGTGATTTCTTGACGAACCAAGAGCGGGAAAAAGCAAACCGGTCGAACGACCCAGGGGAAGCGGAAACATGCCGTATCCAATGATGGTGGGACCGCCAGGTTAACCGAAGCAGACTCCTCCGAATACACGATTCTCCCGTATGAGTGATTGCTCTGAGGTAGACCCGCCGCTTCCCCAAGCGGTTTTTTTACTGCTTCGTGAATGGTTTTGCAGCACGGCCCAGCAGATTTGGCAAAGCGCTTCGATGCTAGCGTCAAGGTGAATCGGCGATGGCTGTTCCAGTTGACAACGTGATCAGATTCCCTGAAAGAGCCCGCGGGGCGACCTCCGAACTCGATCGTTCCCAGACCCTGGCCAAGGCACGGGAGCTCATGGCTCAGAAGCTTGGTGAAGCGCTTGGTTCCCTGCTGCCCCGGATCGAGGAAAATTTCCTCGCCCGCGGCGATGCCTCGACTGGACGCGTGCAGCGGGAGCTTTATTACCGCACCAGAGACGTCATCCATGAGAAGGCGCAGCGTTTGCAGAGTGGTCTGGCAAGCGCATGGTTGACGCTGTGCGAAAAAAAGTTCGAGCTTGGTGAACAAGCCAAAACGACCCAGGCCAGCAAGGTCCCGGCGGAATTGCAGTTGCTCGATCTGGACGCCATGGAGCAGGACCTGGCAGTCAAGGCCATTGCTTCTCGCCTGCGCAGCGGTTGTGACGAGGAGCTGTTTGCGGTCGGTCATCGTCTGGCTTCTCTCTGCGGACAGACGGAAAGCCGCTGGCTCATCGAGGACCTCATTGCCCAGGCGCTGGACCAGACACTCATTGAGACCGGGGTGGTCGGGGCGGCACAGATTGAGCTTCTGCATGCCCTGGAGAGTCATGCAGTCGACGCCTTTGGCCCAACGATCCAGGAACTGAACGCCTTTCTGGTTAGCCGTGGCGTACTGCCAACGCTACGCCGCAGTTACTCTCCGTCGGTTGCCGGCAAAAAGCCGCCGAGCGATACCGGGAACGCTGCCGAAACTGCCGATATCTTTTCTCTGCTGCAAAAACTGGTGGTGCCGCCGCTCGCGCATGGGGGAACTGCGCCCGTCGGTTTGCCCATGCCGGGTAGCCTGTTGGGCGGTGCGGCAACCGCTGGCATGTCTCTGCCAGGGGGGGCTTCTGGCCAGATGACCGTGTCGACGGAACAGGTCATGGCTTCTCTGAATGCCCTGCAAGGGGCGGTATTGCCCCCGACCGCCGACACCGCATTGACGGCCAGCGCGTTGCGGGATTTTCGCGCCAGTGACACTGGCCAGAATCTTGACTATTTGCAAGCGGTGACGGTCGATATCATCGCGACCCTGTTCGACTTCATTTTCGACGATGCTTCCGTCGCCGATCCGATCAAGGCGCTGGTTGGGCGCTTGCAGATTCCCGTGTTGAAGGTGGCGATGCTGGACAGGACGTTCTTCTCCAGCAAGGCCCATCCGGCCAGACGTCTGCTGGACGGCATCTCGCGGGCAGCCGTGCGTTGTGGCCCGCACGCGGGCCACGATGACCCGCTGTACGCGCGCATCGCAGAAATCGTCGAGCGTCTGCAAAATGAGTTCATTCAGGATACCAGTCTGTTCGATCTGCTTTGTGTTGAACTGGAGGCCTTCCTCGAAGGACAGGAAGCCGCCGCCGATGACCGTGCAGTCCAGGCGGTTCCCCTTGTTGCGGAGCAGGAGCAGCACGAACTGGCTGCTTTGGCTGCCGATCAGGTTCTCGCGAGCTGGCTGGCCATGCCACTGCCTGCCGCCGTGACCGATCTGCTGCATCATGAATGGCGCAAGCTGCTCATTCGGCACCATTTGAGCGGAGACGACGTCGCCTGGGGGGTGGCCATGAGTACCGTCGGGGAATTGGTAGCGAGCGTCCAGCCCCAATCCGATGTGCAGAGCCGCAAACGTCTCGCGGCTCGGCTGCCAACCCTGGTTCGCAGAATCTGTGAGGGTCTGGACAAGCTGCAGGTGACCGACGATCGTCGTCTCGCCCTCACTGATCAATTGTTCACGCTTCATGCTGCAGTGCTGCGCGGTGCGGTGCCAGCGGTGGTGACAAACGCGCGGCCGATTCTCCCGGCAGCGGAGCCGGTCGCGGCAGAGATCGCCAGCGAACGTATCGACTGCGGCGAAACCCATCTGGATCGGATCTTCCTTTCCCCCGGTACGGCGCCGCCGCGCTCGGCGCAGAGCGACCACGCTCAATCCCTGGTGGCAGGGCTGCAGCGCGGCGATTGGCTGGAGTTCGCGAACCCCGAGAGCGGCCCGGTACGTTATCGCCTGTCCTGGATCAGTCCGCAGCGGGGCATCCTGCTGTTGACCAATCCCCAGTCGCCACGGGCGATGTCGGTGTCGCCAGACGCACTGGCGCTGAAGATTGAGCGTGGCGAAGCGACCATTCTGGCCGTCGAACCGATGTTCGATCGCGCCGTTAATCGCGCACTGGCAACACTGCAAGCGGCTTAGTCGATCTTCCCATGAAGAATCGTGCAACCCTGATGCAGAGCGCTTATTCGCCCTGCTCACCATCAAGCAGATCTGCACACACGTAACTACATCAGAACAATGTCGTATTGCTCCTGCGAGTAGCTGGGCTCCGCCTGCAGTGAAATTGGTTTGCCGATGAAGTCGGAGAGCATCGCCAGACCCTGCGACTCTTCGTCGAGAAAGCGGTCGATCACCGCCTGGTTGCCGAGCACGCGATATTCGCGCGCGTTGAACTGGCGGGCTTCGCGCAGCAGTTCGCGGAGGATTTCGTAACACACGGTGCGCGCCGTTTTGACCTCGCCACGCCCGCCACAGGTCGGGCATTCTTCGCACAACACATGCGCGAGCGACTCGCGCGTCCGCTTCCGGGTCATCTCGACCAGTCCCAGCGCGGTGAAGCCATTGACCGTCAGACGCGTATGGTCGCGCGCCAGTGCCTTGTTGAACTCGCTGAGGACCGCCGTGCGGTGCTCTTCATTTTCCATGTCGATGAAGTCGATGATGATGATGCCGCCAAGGTTGCGCAGGCGCAGTTGGCGCGCGATCGTCTGTGCGGCTTCAAGATTGGTCTTGAAAATGGTGTCGTCGAAGTTGCGCACGCCGACGAAGCCGCCGGTATTGACGTCGATGGTGGTCATCGCCTCGGTCTGATCGATGATCAGGTACCCCCCGGATTTCAGATCAACGCGGCGGGCAAGGGCTTTCTGCAGTTCGTCTTCCACGCCATGCAGGTCGAAAAGCGGCCGTTCGCCGACGTAGTGCTCCAGCAAGGGTGCGACCGTCGGCGTGTACTCGGCGGCAAAATTGGTGAGCCGCTGGAAGTTTTCGCGCGAGTCGATGACGATACGTGCCGTCTCGGGGTTGACGAAGTCGCGCAATACCCGCTGAGCCAGCGACAATTCCTGGTAGAGCAGTGAAGGGGGGGCAGCGGTGGTCGATTGCGTCAGGATGTCGCACCAGAGTTTGCGCAAGTACTCGATGTCCTTGGCGAGTTCGGCCTCGCTCGCGCTCTCGGCCATGGTGCGGACGATGAAACCACCGGCTTCGTCGCCGGGTACCAGGCGACCCAGTTTCTCGCGCAGCGCTTCACGTTCGGACTCGCGCTCGATGCGCTGCGAAATTCCGATGTGCTTGTCCTGCGGCAGGTAGACCAGCATTCGCCCGGCGATCGATACCTGCGTAGACAGGCGTGCGCCCTTGCTGCCCATCGGGTCCTTGATCACCTGCACCAGAATGCTTTGCCCTTCAAACAACAGGCGCTCGATCGGTCGCAGCGGTTCGTCGCTCGGGCGCGGCTCGCGGATGTCGGCGACATGCAGGAATGCGGTACGGCCGAGGCCGATGTCGATGAACGCCGATTGCATGCCCGGCAGGATGCGAACAATGCGTCCGACATAGATATTGCCAACGAAGCCACGACTGGCGCTACGTTCGATGTGCAGTTCCTGCACGACGCCCTGATGCATGACGGCGACGCGCGTTTCCTGTGGGGTAAAGTTGATCAGGATCTCTTCGGACATGGCGGGGCAATCTGGAGAATGGGAGTAAGATGGCGGTTTGCCACATTCTACCCGTGACGAAGCTCTCCCGGATGCCCGCAGCCCTGATCGCTCCCGAATTGCTCGCGCCCGCGGGGTCGCTGGCGATGCTGCGCGCCGCCCTGGCTTTCGGTGCCGACGCCGTCTATGCCGGCCAGCCGCGCTACAGCCTGCGGGTGCGCAACAACGACTTCGGCGACCTTTCCACACTCGGGACCGCCATCGGCGAGGCACACGCCGCTGGCAGAAAACTCTATGTGGTCAGCAACGTCCTGCCGCACAATCGCAAGGTCCACAGCTACCTGTGCGACATGGCGCCGGTCGTCGCACTTCGGCCTGACGCCCTGATCATGGCCGACCCCGGGCTGATCGACCTGGTGCGCGAGACCTGGCCGCAGATGCCGGTGCATCTCTCGGTACAGGCCAATACCGTCAACTTTGCAGCGGTGCGTTTCTGGCAGAAGCTCGGCATCCGGCGGATCATCCTTTCACGCGAGCTGTCGCTCGACGAAGTTGCCGAGATTCGTCAGCAATGTCCCGACATCGAGCTCGAAGTCTTCGTCCACGGCGCGCTCTGCGTCGCCTATTCAGGGCGATGCCTGCTTTCCGGGTACTTCAACCATCGTGACCCCAATCAGGGCACCTGTACCAACTCGTGTCGCTGGGATTATCGGCTCAAGGCAGGCGAAGCGGATGCGTCTGGCGATGTCCATGCCGCCAATTCACCTGATGCACGATCAGGCCATCGCGTCTGGCTGCTCGAGGAGAAGGCACGGCCGGGCGAACTGATGCCGGTCGACGAGGATGAGCACGGTACCTATATCATGAACTCGAAGGATTTGCGGGCCGTCGAGCATGTCCAGCGCCTGGCCGAGATCGGTGTCGACTCGCTGAAGATCGAGGGGCGCACCAAGTCGCCCTACTATGTGGCGCGCACCGCGCAGGTCTATCGTCGTGCCATCGATGATGCCGTCGCCGGGCGGCCGTTCGACCCCGGACTGCTTGGCGAACTTGAAGGGCTGGCCAATCGCGGCTACACCGACGGTTTCTACCAGCGCCACCACGAACACGAGAGACAAAATTACCTGCGCGGCCATTCCGAATCGGGACGCAGTCTCTATGTCGGCGACGTACTGGCGTGGGACGCGCCACGCCAGTTGGCGCTGATCGAGGTGAAGAATCGCTTTTCGGTGGGTGACCGCCTCGAGATCATCCATCCCACGGGCAACCGCCAGCTGGCTCTGGAGCGGATGCAGCACATCGATGGCGCCGAAATTCGCGTCGCCCCCGGCAATGGCCATCGCGTGTGGATTCCACTGCCGGCCGAACTGCCCGGAGCATTGCTGGCACGCTTCGTCTGATCCAGCCATGATGCCGGGTCCCCATCTGTTCGTCGACATCTCGGCACACGGCTTTGGCCACCTGGCGCAAACGGCACCGGTACTCAACCGCCTGCTGCAGCAGCTACCGGATCTCTGCATCACCATCCGCAGCGATCTGCCCACAGCCAGAATGCAAGCCCGCCTTGTGGCTCCTTTCCAGCATCTGGCGGACAGCAGCGACTTCGGTTACGTAATGCATGACGCGATGTGCGTCGACCTGGCCACGACGGCCCGCGCCTACCGCAAGCAGCATGCCGACTGGGAAGCCCGCGTGGACCGTGAAGCGCGTCTTCTCGCCGAACTACAACCCCGACTGGTGCTCAGCGATGTCGCCTACCTGCCGCTGGCTGGCGCCAAACGCGCCGGCATCCCCGCGCTGGCGATGTGTTCCCTCAACTGGGCCGGGCTGTTTGCTCATTTCTTTGCCAATGAGTCCTGGGCAGCGCCGATTCTTGAGCAGATGATGGCCGCGTACCACGGCGCCGAGTGCTTCCTGCGGCTGACTCCCGGCATGGCCATGACCGAATTGTCACAGGTATGCCCCATTGGTCCGGTCGCCGATCTTGGCAACGATTGCCGTCAGGCGGTGCGGGCGCAACTACGCTGTGCCAGTGACGAGCGACTGGTCCTGATCGCCTTCGGCGGTGTCAGCCAACAACTACCGATCGCCAACTGGCCGCACATCGCCGGCGTGCGTTGGCTGATTCCGCAAGACTGGCAGGTGGCTCATCCGAATGCCAGCAACTTCGAGCCGCTCGACCGACCAATGACCGACCTCCTGTGCGCGGTCGACGCGGTGATTGCCAAACCTGGTTACGGCACGTTCACCGAAGCCGCCTGCAATGGCACACCGATCCTTTATGTGCGCAGACACGACTGGCCCGAACAGGATTGCCTGATCGACTGGCTGCACAGGCATGCCCGGTGTCGGGAAATCAGCCTGGCGGACCTGCTGGCCGGCCATCTCCGGGAGGCGCTGGCGAGTTTGTGGCAGCAAGCTGCTCCAGCGCTGCCTTTGCCGTCGGGTGCTGAAGAAGCAGCGGCCGCGCTGCTGCCGTGGCTGGCGGAATGACGGTAAAAGACTCCCGAGCAGAGTCTCCGCCCTGCTCCCCGTTAGGATATCCTGCAGAACATGGCGCGGAAGTGAAAAATTAACAGCCGCTGACTCTTTACTTGCAAAGGCCGGCAAAGCGGTCCTGTGGACTACAGGCGCCGGAGCCGGGTTTGGCGGCGGCGCCGGATGGGCAGTTGGCCAGGCGCTCCTTGACTTTGTCGGAGTATTGCCAGCCTGCGGCCAGAGGCGGCAGCGCGGAGCCGGGTTGCCAGGTCAGCGACCGCCATTTGGCGTGCCCGCGGTCCCGTAAAACCGCGAATTTCTCGCAGAACTGGCCAGCGAAATCCTTGATGAACTGATTCCTCTGGGGGTCTGCAAAATTGGCCGTGATCAGATAGGAATCAACAGCCAGCGAGGGGGAATCGTTGCCGGCAATGTTCAGCAGGGGGTAGCTGGATTTCCTGATATCCGCTTTCCGGTATTCCTGCAGGATTTTGTCCGAACTGGCCTGTGTCGGGTCGAATTTCAGCAGCTTGAGGTTGGCCGGGACATTTTTCTCAAGCAGGCCGAGCGGCTGTCCGCCTACCAGCACCATCACGTCAATCTTCGGATAGGCCTGGTAATAAACCGGATCGCTCAAGGCCATCAAAGCCGAGCGGCGTCGTTTGGTGCCGTCGTCATCGCCCGTGGCGGTGGTGTTGATGAAAGGCTGCACGACATTGGGCCGCTCCTGGAACAGTTTGCTGTACACATTCAGGGCGGTGAGGTAGGTACCACTTTTCTCCATGTCCATCCAGATGGGTTTTCCCCTGATCTGATGGATGAATTCGATGGGCTCGTCCTTGCGAACCAGGAAATGGATTTCTTCCTGGTACAAGGGCATGAACACCCGCAAGTTGGCCAGCAGTTGTGCGTATTCGCGGCGCGTCGCCTGCGGGACATCGCTTGCGTCACGCATCCGCACGAAGGCGGAGTACACATCCGACTGGACAATCGCCAGGGTCACGCCTCGGGTCTGGCTCATGTCTTCCACATTGGCCCAGGAACCTTTGGAGTCCTTCACTTCCAGGGCTGGATTGACAAAATCCCGCAAATTGGTGCCGATGGCGTAGTAGGTGCCTGTCTTGCCACCGGTGACGATGCTTTCGGCAGGGGCGGCCATCGACAGCACGGCCGCCGAGATTCCGGCGAGCAGGGTCTTGATGCCACCGAGCCGTGAGGCAGGTAATTTTTTCATAGCGAATGCCGGGAAATGGAAAACAGGGTCAAGGTGTCGTGCGGCACAGACCGGCGCGCTCGTCGGCGGGAGAGCAATGGCCATGGGCCGGCCGGGTGGGTGCTTCGGTCTGGGGTGTCGGCGGCGCTGGCAGTGCGGGTGGCGCTGGTGCGACCACCGCCGGTGTCGCGGGTGCCGGCATTGCTGGCGGAGGCATGGGTGCGGCGGTGTCGGCCAGCAAGAACCATGCGGCACCTCCACCGACCAGCAGCATGGCCAGCAATAGCCCCCCGACGAGCAACGTCTTTGATCCGCCACTCTGAAGGCCGGTGTCACTGAGCAGCAGGGGTTTTCCGCATTCATTGCAGACGAAGTCCAGACCGCCCGGAACTTCGACCGTGGCGCGGGCGTCGGCCGTAGCGCAGTTGCCAAAGTTCGAGCATTTGCCGGATTTGGATTTCATGCTGGCCATCGGGGAGTTCCTCCTGGTTTTCTGGAAAGTTGAAGAAACCGGCGAATCGATTGTCGGCTTTGCTCAACCAGGGTGCATCAGGTGACTTCGCGCTTGAGGATGGCCAATGCACGCCGGCCGGCCTCCAGAAAGCGGCGGTAGGTTTCATCCTGGATGTTGCCGCCGCGCGCAGCCTTGATGGCTTCGACCTCGGCCAGGATGGCCCGCTGCACCTCGCTGCGGCGGTCCTGGTGCAGGTAGCCGGCACCGGCCAGCGTCGCGTCGCAGACCGACCGGATGGTGTGCAGATTCTCCAGGTTGATGCTGTCGGCACTGGCCGTGAAGCTCCTGCCCAGGAGGACCGGGTCATTGTCTAAGCCATCGGCATCCTTGGTGAGCAGCAGCACTTCCTCCGCGCCCGTGGCTGGATTCCTGCTTTCATGGATGAATCCCAGAGCCTTGGCCAGCAGCACATAGGGCAGCGCCTGCTGCTTGACCTCGGCGCTGGAGGCCACGAACAGTCGCGGCCAGGCATTGCCGTCACCCTCGGTATGCAGTTCGAGCCGCGCGCGCGCACCGCCGGTGTCGATGCGGCGACGGTATTTTTCTTCCAGGAACTTGAGCGGCTTGAGGTAGCGCAGCGGAAACAGGTTGGTGATCGAGACCAGCGTGATTTCGTTGCGTCGGCCATCCGAGTCAATGATCTCCACATCGCCGGTTCTGGCTTCGCGCAGCGCATTCTTCAGTCCCTGGGCAAACTCGGCCTGTTCAGGCGCCCTCGGCAGGATCACGGTGAATTTGCTCACCGCCGTGGGTACACCCACGGGAATGCCGGGCGCTGCCCGGTGGATTTCCAGCGGTTCGAGCGTGACGAAGTTGCCTGCCCGGCTGACCAGCTCGCTCACGTAGCTTTTCAACTCCTGCGGATCGGCGCCGTAGCGGTCGCACAACTTGTCGATGATCGACACGCCGAGCAGACGCTCTTTGGGGTTCTGCACCAGGTTCTGGTGGGCGATGCGCGTGTTGTCCTCGCACACCGTTTCGAGCACATCGAGAAAGGTCGATTCCGTCACCCGCTGGTTGAACAGGGCAAAACTCGAATCCTGCCCAATCTTTTCGGTCAGGGCGGCACGCACCCGGCCGGTCTGCGTTTTCTGTTCGGCTTCGTCCACCACCAGCCGGCGGCTGATCTGCTTGACCTGAACGGGGTCATAAAAGCGGATCAGGTGCTGGCGCAAATCGCCTGCACCGGCATCGGAGAGGCGCGCCTGGATGCCGACATCGAATTTCTTCAGGGCCTGCTGCAAGGTGTTGGCGGCCCGGTCCACTTCGCCTTTCAGGTCGGTGATTTCGGCGATCACCTCGATCAGCAGCGCTTTGGCAAAGCCCCAGCCTTCGGCACGCGTACGATACACATACATCTCCTGCAAATGCACGCCATGCGCATCCAGCAGGCTGTCCGGCGTTCCCAGCAGGTGCTTGGAGAACAGGCCCATGCTGGACCATTTGTGCGCATTGCCCAGGACCCGCGATTGCGCTTCTTCCTCTGCGTGGCGCGCACGCGCAATGTTTTCGTCGCAGGCCTTCAGACGTTCGTCCAGTTTTTCGCTCAGCGCGATCAGCAGGCGGGATACATCCCAGGCGGACTTGGCGCCGACCTTCCATTCATTGACCAGTTCCTGCTCGATCCGCATCCGGATCTCGCGCGCCATGTCCTTGCGCGCTTTCAGCTTGGTGCGGTAGAAACCAGGGACGCCCAGCGAGCGGTAGTCATCCTGGTAACGCTTTTCACACAATTTGGTGAGCTCGTCCAGCCAGGTGGCGCGCTCGCGCTCGCGCACCAGCGACTTGAAGTTGGGGATGACGGCTTCCCACTCGCCAGTGAAAGACTTCCAGCGCTTGTTGGCGGCATCTTCCGGCAGGATGCCCAGCGCCAGCGTCAGATGGTCGTCGGACAGCAGCCAGCGTAACTGCGTCTCTTTTTGCTGCACAAACTCGTGAAAATCCTGCTTGCGCGGTTCTTCGATGAAGCCTGACGCCTCCTGCCAGTGATTGAAGCGCAACTGCAGCGCCGCCTGTCGGGCAAAGCTGTAGGTCAGGTACTCGCTGATCTCCTCTTCGGGAATGGCCAGCCGCTTGATGCCGAACGTCAGGAAACGCTTGGAGCGCTCTGGAATGCGCCCCTGCGCGGCAGTTTCTGGCGAGCCGTCGCCGTTTTCCGCGTTCTCCATGCGGTCGAGCGAGACCCAGTTGATGTTCCTCGCGGTCACGATCTTTTGATACAGGAAGTCAGCGACGATGCCAGGCACATCCCGGTCCACATCCACCGTCAGGCCGTTCTCGTTCTCGTTGCCAAACACGAAGCAGCCGTTGAACGGGTCGCTCAGCGTGAGCCGTTCCTTCACGCCGGTCACGTCGTAGGGCTGATAAACCCCTACCGACATGGCGTTGAGTTCGGTCAGGGCGGCAAATCCGTTGGCGTGGTAGTTGCCGGTATCCCAGTTGGGGTTCGGGTAGGCATCGGGCAGCAGCGCGTAGATCAGGATGCGGAAACGCTTGGAGTCGGGATACAGATCCCGCAGTTGTGCCACTGCGTCAATCACGCTGCCGCTGCCGGTACCGCCGGCCAGGCCGAGCACGACATGGAAGGTGACTTCCGTCTGGCCGTTCTGCTGCAGCAGCTTGACCTGCGATTGTACCTGTTCGCGATATTTGTCGGCCTTGCAGGCAAACAGGAAGCGGCCCAGCCGGCGCTTCTGGCCACCGAGCGTGGCGCCGACAATGCTGTTGAGAATGTCGCGCCATTCCTGCGGGCTGCCCAGCCAGTGCTTGAGTCCTGGATAGCTGTCGAGATTGTCGAGCCGCGAGGTGAGGTTGGCATCGGTAATCAGCAACTGGCTGGCTTTGGGCAACTGGACCGAAGTGCCCAGCGTCTTCCAGCCGGGGTCGTCGATTGCCATCATTTCGCTGGACGAATCGACGTACAGGTAGCCGATGCCGATGTCGGCCAGTTTGCCGCCGCGCAACTCCTGGTACAGGCTCTTTCGCAGGGCCCGGATGATTTTCCCTCCGGTACCGCCCAGCCCGATGACGAGGTGATTCATTCCGCAAGTTCCTCGTTGCAATGAGTCGAAAGTAAAATGATCACCGATGTGCCACGCTCCGCCGCAGGCGGCATCGGCGGAGCCGGGGGATCTGCGCAGCGATTGTCAGATGGCCGCTTGCCGCAGTCTCCTGCTGCCCGGATGAGTATATGTCCACCCATCAACTGCGGTCAATCGCGGGAAGGCGCGTCTTCGCTGTCGACGAGGGTGGAACCCGTCGCCCGCTCGATGGGCGCTTGCCGATGAGCGAGCTCAACCTTTTCGGGGTACGGCGCATCCCGTCGACTCATTGCCGCATGGCGTGACGGATCGCATCGTCCACATTGTCCAGAAAGACGAATTCGATTCGCTGCTTCGCCTCCGGCGGGACTTCCTCAAGGTCCCTACGGTTTCTTGCCGGCAACAGCACCCGCTGAATTCCGGCGCGCATGGCGGCAAGCACCTTGTCCTTGATTCCACCCACCGGCAGAACGAGTCCGCGCAGGCTGATCTCGCCAGTCATCGCGCTATCGTTACGCACCGGGCGGTTGACGAACAGCGAGGCCAGCGCGATGAATATCGCCACGCCCGCACTCGGACCGTCCTTGGGGATTGCCCCCGCCGGCACATGCACATGTACGTTGCTTTTCTCGAAGCTGCCGGCGTCGATGCCGAGGTCCGCGGCGCGCGTTTTCACCAGGGTCAGCGCTGCCTGCGCGGATTCCTTCATCACCTCGCCAAGTTGTCCGGTCAGGATCAATTTGCCGTCACCTGTCGTGCGGCTGGCTTCAATGAACAGGATGTCGCCACCGACCGGCGTCCACGCCAGTCCGGTGGCCACTCCGGCAAGGCCGGTGCGCAAGGCAACTTCGTTATCGTACTTGCCTGGCCCGAGTATGCCGGCAAGATCGTCCTCATCGACCTGCATCGACGACATCCTGCCCTCGGCAATGTTGACCGCCGCGCGTCGGCAGACTGCGCCAATTTCCCGCTCCAGCGAGCGCACGCCGGCTTCACGCGTGTAATTGCGGATGATCGCCACGAGTGCCTGCTCCGAGAACTCGATCTGACCTTCCTTCAGTCCATTCTGGGCAATCTGACGCCCGACCAGATAACGCTGGGCAATCTCCCGTTTTTCCTCCTGCGTGTAGCCGGGCAACTGGATGATCTCCATGCGGTCACGCAGGGGCCCCGGAATGTTGTCCAGCACATTCGCGGTGGTGATGAACAGCATCCGGGACAGGTCGAACGGCAAGGCCAGATAGTTGTCGCGGAAGGTATTATTTTGTTCCGGATCGAGCACTTCGAGCAGGGCGGCCGACGGGTCACCCTGAATGCCGGCACCGAGCTTGTCAATCTCGTCGAGCATCATCACACAGCCCCGTGATCCGGCCTTGCGGATTGCCTGAATGATGTTGCCGGGCAGGGCGCCGATGTAGGTGCGCCGGTGGCCACGGATTTCGGCTTCATCGTGAACGCCGCCGAGAGAGGCGCGTACGAATTTGCGTCCCAGCGCCCTGGCGATCGACTGGCCAAGCGAGGTCTTGCCGACTCCGGGCGGACCGACAAAGCACAGAATGGGCCCGTGTCCGCCCGGGTTGAGCTTGCGCACCGCGAGAAATTCGATGATCCGTTTCTTGACCTGGTCGAGGCCGAAGTGGTCGGCATCGAGAATCTGGCGGGCTTCGGCAATCTCGATCCGGTCCGGCTCGGGCGCCCGCCATGGCAACTCGACCAGCCAGTCGAGATAGGCGCGCACCATCGAGTATTCTGCAGAAGCGTCCGACATGCGCGCCAGGCGCTGCAGTTCCTTGTTCGCCTGGTTCGCCACCTCCTCGGGCATCTGGGCTTCGGCGATATTTTTGCGCAGCGCCTCGAGCTCGACGCTGTTGCCGGTATCCCCCTCGCCAAGTTCCTTCTGGATCGATTTCAACTGCTCGCGCAGCAGGAATTCGCGCTGACGCTGATCGATGTTCGCCTTGGTACGCTCGTCGAGTTCGCGTGAAAGTCGCAGCACCTCGAGGCGTGCGAGCAGGCAGTCGAGAACGATGTCGAGCCGTCGCTGCAGGTCAATGCTTTCCAGGACCCGTTGCCGATCGGTAATTTTCAGTTCTGCAACACTCGCCACCAGGTCGGCCAGAGCTCCCGCCTGGGTAATGCTCTTGACCGCACCGACCAGTTCCTGTGAGACCTGCGGCAGAAACTGCAGGACTTCGAGCGCATGCTCCCTGAGCTGAATCATGCGCGCTTCGATCTGGCTGTCTGTCGTTTCGGGTTCATCGATCCGCCCGATACGCGCCACCGGGAAAGGATAGCCCGGCAGGTACTCGACGATGCGAAATCGCTGCAGCCCCTGGCAGACGATGACATGCGTGTTATCCGGCAGGGTCACGTAACGCAGGATGTTGGCCACCGTCCCGACCAGGCACAGATCATCCGGCCCCGGCACTTCGACCTCGGCATCCCGTTGCAGGAGAACCCCGACCGGGCGCTCGGTCTTGACTGCCTGCTGCGCTGCCAGCATCGACTGTTCGCGGCTGATGGTGAGCGGCAGGATCATGCCGGGAAAAAGCAGTACGTTGCGAACCGGAACGATGATCATCGCATCGTCGGGGATCACCAGAACGCCGGGACCAGTTGCGAGCGTGTTGCGACTCGCGTCCGTCCGGTCAGATCGCACGGTCGTCTCGCAGGTGGCGCAGCACCAGCACCAGGCAGCCATCCTCCAGGAACTGCTCGTGCAGCCGGTAATTTCCGGGCGGCAGGGCTATCCAGCGCTCAAATGGCCCATAGGGGATCTCCAGACGGTGGATCGTTGCCAGACGCAAGGCCTGCGGTATCGGGCGCCGGCCCCGGACGACTAGGCCGGCTTCATCGAGAACGACTTCAATCTGCCGGGAATCAACGCCCGGCAGAGCCACCAGCAGTCTCAACTCGTCGCTGTTCTCGTACAGATCGACCGCTGGTTCCCAGCAGGGCACCGACTGCAGGTTTTCGCAGGCAAGCACCCGGTGCTGCCATCGCTCGCCGCCCTGCAGCAGATCGAGCGCCTCCGCCCACATCCATAACCTTCGATCATCGGCCCTCATGGGTGACATCCTTGAACAAATGAAATCCGGATTGACGTAGACTCAGCCGTTTTCGGGTGATCGAGGCTTTTCCAGAATCGATCCACGGGGTGCCGCTCGTTCCAGCCAGCCGGCCCGGATTCTAACCCAGAAACCGCGCCTGTACGCGCAATGCATTCGGCCGGATCGCGATGACGCATGCGCCCTGATAGAATGCCTCACCGAAACAATCAACACGCCGCACACACGCGCATCAACGATGAGAATTCTCCTGATCCATCAGAATTTTCCGGGTCAATACAAACACATTGCCGCAGCGCTGGTCGCCAGAGGCGATGAAGTGACGGCGCTGTGCATCGAGAATAACCCGGTTCCTGCCGGTGTTCGGGTCGTCCGTTACGGGCTAAAGCGAGGCAATACACCCAAAATCCACCCCTGGGTGCAAGAAACGGAGACCAAGGTGATTCGCGGCGAAGCCTGCTTCCGGGCGGCGAGACAACTGCAAATGCAGGGCTATCGCCCGGACCTCATCTGCGCCCACCCGGGATGGGGCGAAGCGCTGTTCGTCAAGGAAGTCTGGCCGCAGGTTCCTTTGTTGAACTACTTCGAGTTCTACTATCGCGCCCATGGCGCCGATGTCGGTTTCGACCCGGAGTTTCCCGAAAATCCAGACGAGACGCCACGCTTGCTGGCGAAGAACTTCGCCAACCTGATGAACCTCGAACAATGCGATGCCGGACTTTCACCGACCGCATGGCAGAAATCCACCCACCCCGCGAGCTTTCAGCACAAGATTCGCGTCATCCATGAAGGGGTGAATACGGCCGCGATCACCCCGAAGACCGACGCCCAGATCAAGCTGCGGGAAAAGGCCCGTGTCCTGCGTGCCGGTGATGAAATTGTCACCTTCGTCAATCGCAACCTCGAACCCTACCGAGGCTATCACAGCTTCATCCGCGCCCTTCCTGAAATCCAACGCCGGCGTCCGAATGCCCATATCCTGATTGTCGGCGGTGACAAGGTCAGTTACGGCAGTCGGCCCGCCGAGGGCACGAGCTACCGCGAGCAGTTTCTCAACGAAGTGAGGAGCGAGATCGACTTCCAGCGTCTCGATTTCGTCGGCACGATTCCTTACTCCGCGTTCATCGGTCTGCTGCAAATCTCGGCGGTGCACGTCTACCTGACCTATCCCTTCGTTCTCTCCTGGTCGATGCTCGAAGCCATGAGCGCCGGCTGCCTGGTCGTCGGATCCAGAACCTCACCGGTAGAAGAAGTGATCCGCCATGGGGACAATGGACTTCTGGTCGATTTCTTCTCGCCGCAACAAATTGCCGAGCAGGTGATTCAGACGCTTGAACTTCCCGGTGATTTCGCTTCACTCAGGCAACGCGCCCGGCAGACGATCATCGACCGCTATGATCTCAACCGAATCTGCCTGCCGCAGCATCTGGCCTACATCGACGAACTGGCCGGATAAGTCACAATCTCACGGCAGAGCCGCAAGCTTTGATGATGTGAGCCGCTCAAACGGTCATGACATTCACCGCTGCTCCATCGCTACAGCCAGTCTGAGTCTTCATGCGCGCACGTTTTCCGTCCGTGATGGCCCAATGTTCAAGTTCAGAGGGCTGCGCAGGCCTATGGTAGCTTCTGCTCGACAAGGCGACCGCCTTTGAGTAAGAGATTGATCGTTACCTTCTTACTCGGAAAGTTGGGAGCGTCGTCACCGGCGACCTCCAATCCGTCGAAGGCAATGAGAGTTTCGCCGGTCTTTGGGTTCCGGGTCACTTTGGCATTGAGATTCATGACCCCTCGCCAGCCTTTCCCAGCAATTGGCATGACGTCAATGAGCGAGAAATGCTGTTTCCCTTTCTCATTTGTTTCCGGAGTAAAGGCTGCAAAGTATTGGGTATGGTTGTTCCCACCACCAAAGCCTTCGACAGTAAACACCACTAGCGCAAGCGCTTCGCCTTCGCTCCCTTTTACCAACTGAACCATCGTAGCGTCGGGATAGCCAACAGCATAACTATCTCGCAGCAGTTCGATCAGGCGTTGAACCTGTGCCAGAAGAGGCTTGGGGGCCTTGATCGACGCTGGAGCGGCAGAAACCAAGCTGCTGGTGACGACACAAAGGACGAGAAGAAGTAGTCGGTGAATCATTGGGACTCCATAGGGCTAACGCCCGCTCGATGGATGGGTTGGACGAAGCCGCTACGCGGAGGAAAACCGTCAAGGGGGGGTACCGCCCGAGCCCTTGATCCGGAGGTCGAGATGGCCGGAGGCACTCGGGCGTGAAGGCCTAAGCCGGTTTGGCGACGGTTGCTTACCGTGGCGCTCACGCCAAGAACCCGGCGCTCGATTGAGCAATCAGGCCCGCGGACCGGGGCGCCTACTCTCCACGGTCGGGCAAGGAGCCGGAGCGGAGTGCAACCCAGGAGTCGATGCTGGCGGCGAGCCTGGGCGCGCTGCGCCGTTTTGATCAAGGCATTGCTCTCGCGCTGTTTTCTCATCTGGCATTTCCACGCGGAACCTATTTTCTGTAGGCTTGGTAGGCGCCTGGCAACCGGGCTCGTCCAACAAACGGTTCAGATCGCGGCTGCGCACGATTTAACCTTATTCGTTAGCGAGCATTTTTTGCTCCGGTTTCGACCAAGGCAGCCATTGCTTCCGAGGTCGGAAGGTCACTTGCCTTCAAACCGGAGATTACGCCAACTTGATTTTGCGTTGGTTGATTCTGGCTGACTTTCCATTTACCAAGCATCTTTGTGATGACCATTTCTACACCAACAATGGCCGCCATGATTTTTTCAATGTGATCCGCCGGTGCGTCAGAGACTGCCCAAGGTTCAGGAAAGAATGCTTCATTATGGCTGGTAAGAGCATCGAGTTGCGCGCGCAACCACGACGCATTGTCTACAACGCGTAGGACACCATAAGCATGCACAGAAGCATAGTTCCAGGTGGGTACGACTTTGCCAGTTTCCTTCTTTGTGGCATACCATGAGGGGGTGATGTAGGAATCGGGGCCATGGAAGATGGCTAACGCTTCAATGCCTCCGGTTATTTCGCCAAATAGTGGATTGGCTCGGGCAATATGGCCCTGCAACGTACCATAGGGCGCCGGCGACTGCGACAAATGAAGCGGAATGTGGTTTGCGTTTAGACCACTTGAAGAATGTATAACCAGAGTAGCCAACGGATACGCACGGACAAGCTCGTGCATTACCTCAACTCTCGGCTCTTCAAACTGCTTGGGGATATACACGCTCTGTCCTTTGCTCGCTAACGTGGAGTCGAGGCGCCTGCGCGGTTTTTCGCGCAGGTCGTTTCGAACACCGGGTTGGACGAAGCCGCTACGCAGGGGAAAACCGTCCAGGGGGTACCGCCCGAGCCCTTGATCCGGAGGTCGAGATGGCCGGAGGCACTCGGGCGTGAAGGCCTGAGCCGGTTTGGCGACGGTTGCTTACTGCGGCGCTCACGCCAAGAACCCGGCGCTCGATTGAGCAACCAGGCCCGCGGACCGAGGCGCTTACTCCCCACGGTCCGGCAACGCGCCGATCGGAACGGAGTACAACCCAGGAGTCGATGCTGGCGGCGAGCCTGGGCGCGCTGCGCCGTTTTGATCAAGGCATTGCTCTCGCGCTGTTTTCTCATCTGGCATTTCCACGCGGAACCTATTTTCTGTAGGCTTGGTCGGCGCCTGGCGGCCGGGCTCGTCCAACAAACGGTTCAGATCGCGGCTGCGCACGATCTAACCTTATTCGTTGGGCACACCACGATTACAAGGCCGCGATGAATTCTTCGGGTGACACATCGGCCTGGCGCAAGACACCGCCAGTGTGCCCATTTTGACCTCGCTGTGCAATGGGGACGACGCAGCCTGTGGAACCACGGCGCATGATGACGTGACTTCCAGATTGGTGCAGCTTCTCGAAACCCAGCCGCTCCAACACCCGTACTACGTTAGCGCCCGAAGGGTGCCGTGTTGGACGTTGTTGTTCAAAGATCCCGATAGACCCAGTAAAGTCATGGCCGTTTGGTTCGCTTGCATGTCAACACACGCCAGGTTCTATGCCGGCTGCAGCAGCCCGCGCAGAGTGGTGCCGCCCGGGTAACGCAGGTCGTCCACCTGCCAGCGTTCACCTTGCCGCAGCAGCAGCACTTCCACCTCCCAGTGACGCGAGCCGTCGCCCAGCCGGATCGGCACGCTGGCGCGCGCGCCGTCGATGCGCGCCCGTCCCGGCAGGAAACGGTCGGGGTATTCCTGCGAATCGGTGAAGGGGTCGCCGGTGATTGGCGGCACCTCGTCGTGTGGCCGCGGCCGTTTGAAATAATCGGCGATGGCGCCGCCCAGACCAGGCGTCAGATAGGCGCGCTTGCGTGCGACCGAGGCCGGATTGAACGCCATGTCGTGGGTCATGTGGACACGCAGCAGGTTCAGCGTCGCCGCCTCGGGCGAATCCGCTTCGGCGGCGCGGGTGAGCGTCCAGACCGCGTTGTTGAGGCCGAGTAACACCTTGCCGGTTGTGATCAGGTGGTAGTCGAAGACGCCGCTGTCGCAAGTCACTTGCAGGCTCAGCACCGGCAGATGCGCGATCCCGAGCCCGCGCGCGGCCTTCTCGGCGGGCGGCGGCAGACTGCCCTGGAACAGACCCGGCGCCGGCATCAGGACGAATTCGTACCGGACCCCCGCACAGGCGAGCGGCTCTGGCGCTTCGACCCGGGTCGCGGTGAAGCGTATGGACTTGCCGGCGAGTTCTTGAGCCGTCGGCATGGGGGTCTTCGTTGGCGCCCAGGGCGCGACCACGCTCCGCTCGATGCGCCAGTTCGCCTGCGGCAGCCAGACCTCGAAAGCCCCCGCGCCGTGTTGCGTCAGGAAGAGTAACGACGCCACGAACGAGCGCTTGACACCGTGCCAGCGCCGCCCCAACTCGCGCGGTAAGGCACCGCTTCCAGCGTGCATCATTGTTACACTCCTTTCGCCATTCCCGTAGAACAGCAGATAATAACCTGATGAAGGGTTGCGGCCCCTGCCGCCATCGAGCCGACGCGCCGCCGGGACCGGGTCCGCTACCCAGGCTCCTCCCGCACGCGGGTGTTGACGGCACGGGAAAAGGGCCGGCCTGCTGACCAACATTCAACTGCACCCGAGGCACTCTTCTCGGGTCGTGGGAGACGCCATGCTGGACAAAAGCCTGTTGTTCGCAACCCTCCCCCTCCTGCTCGTGGCGGGGCTGGCGCTGGTGAAAGGCATCGCGCGGCTGATTCAGGCCTTGCGGGTCGACGAACTGGCGAATCTGCCCCTCGCCGCCGGCGGGACCGTGGACATCCGGGAAGCGGGAGAAGTGCTCCTTTCCCTGCGCGGCAGGCTGAGCAGCACCGACTTTGCCGGGGCATCCTTCGCCTTGCGCGACACCGAGGGCAAGGCGGTGCCGTCGAGCATGCTCGTGCTTCGTTCGTTGCGTACCGGCCTCGACGGCGAGGCCACGCTCTCGGTGCGGCGTTTCCAGGTGCCCGTGCCGGGCCGCTATCTGCTCGAGACCTCGGGCCTCGATCCGGAGCGGATCGCCGGCAGTAGTCGTCTGGTGCTCACCAGGCCCGGCGGCGCCCCGCTGATCCTGAGCGTGCTGTGGGTGGTGAGCGCCGCGGTCGTGTTGCTCGCCAGCCTCGTCTTCTCGGCGCTGTCGGCCTTCGCCCAAGCGACCGCGGCCGGCGTGTCGACGCCGGCCGCGGGCAGCCCGGCGCGCACCGCGATCCTCGACGCCGTGCGCGGCGAACTGGGAATGGCCGGCGGCGGCAGCAGCCGTTTCAAGGTCTTCCACCTGAAGACCGGTCCCTGGGCCTACTCTACGTGTCGCGCTGAGCGCACGGCCCTGGGGCCCCTGCCTGCGCGCCGGACGCGAAGATCCGCAGCAACCGCTGGCCGCCGACCGTCTGGGCCGTTGCGTTGGCCTTGCTGCCTTGGGCGGCCTCCAGAGGCTTGCCGTCGCTGCTGGTGCTCCGTGCCCGGATTTTCTGTTCAGGCCGCGCGCAGGCACTCGGCGATCTCCAGACGTGCCGCGCGCCACGCCGGGACGAAGCCGCCGACGATGCCCATCGCCAACGCGAAAGCCATGGACTGCAAGGCGATCGATGGCGTCAGGACGAAGCGGAAAGCCAGCTCGGCGAAAGTCTGGAAGTTCGTCGTCGAGATGTCGACGGCCTGCATCGCGCTCGCACCGGCCAGCCCCAGCACGCCGCCGAGCGCCGCCAGCAGCAGCGACTCGCCGAGAAACGCCAGCAGCACGGCGCGGCGCCGAAACCCGAGCGCGCGCAAGGTGCCGATCTCGGCGGTGCGCGCGGCCACCGCGGCGAACATCGTGATCATCGCGCCGACCACGGCGCCGATCGAGAAGATGACGGCCAGTGCGGTGCCGAGCAGGCGGATGAAGGTCGCCAGCGCCTCGCTCTGCTCGGCATAGAAGACACGTTCGGGCTTGGCTTCGAGCGACAGCCGGGGATCGTCCTCGAGCGCTTTCCGGATGCGCTCGAAGCCGTCCACATCGGCCAGACGCAGCACAACGGTCGAAAAGGCGTTACGCCTGAAAGCCTGCAGCATCTGTTCGCCATCGCCCCAGAGCTCCGAGTCGAAACCGCTGCGGCCGGCGTCGACAATGCCGACGACGAGCCAGTCGCGGCCGGCGAAGCGCAGCGTCTGGCCCAGGCCGACACCCTGAAAGCCCGCCGCCACGGCGCTGCCGGCGACGATCTCGGAAGTGCCTGGGCGGAACATGCGGCCTTCGCTGATGCGCACCTGCGGCCGCAGTTCCCCGCCAATTTCCGAGGTACCGCGCACGGTGACGTTGCTCGGCTTACCGTTGCCACGCTTGGGCAGATTGATCAGCACCACCGGCTCGCGGCTGACCATCGTGCGGCCCAGGGTGTCGCTGGCGATTCCCGGCAGCGTCTCGATGATTCCCGCCTGATCGCGAGCGACCGCGCTGTTGATCTCGGCACCGGCGCCCTTGCGCAGGACGATGACGTTGTCTGCCTGACCGGTGGCGACCAGCGTCGCGCGAATGCCTTCGCTCATCATCAGCACCGTCGCAAAGACGTAGACCACTAGCGCCATGCCGAGCGCGGTGAGCACGGTGGTCACCCGGCGCACCCACAGGTTGCGCACGATGTAGGCCAGCGGCAGGCCCTTCACGGCGTGCTCCGCGGGCGCAGCGGGCCGCGCACGCGCGCCAGCGCCCGCTTACGCCACATGCCGCAGGCCATCGACAATGTCGATCCGGCTCATCCGCCACGCCGGCCACGCGGCGGCGACGAGGCCGACGATCGCCGCGGCCAGCAACTGCAGGCCCATCGTCAGGGCGGACAGCTGGAACACCGGAAACAGCGTGCCGGTCGCCTGCGCGAAGGCCGCCGACAGCGGCAGCGTCGCGGCGACCCCAAGCACGCCGCCGAGGCCGGCGATCAGCAGGCTTTCGCCATACAGCAGACCGACGACGAAGCCGGGCGGAAAGCCCAGCGCCTTGAGCGTCGCGTATTCCGCCAGCCGCTCGCGCGCGGTCATCGTCATGGTGTTGGCCATCACCGCCATGATGATCACGATAATGATCAGGCTCACCGCCTGGATCGCCACCAGGATCGCCTCGCTCATCGACACGAAGCTGAGCTGGAACGCCTTTTCGGTCTCGCTGAGCGTCTCGGCCAGCGAATTGGCGAACAGCGTGTCGATGCGTTGCGAGATCAGGGCGGCGTTGTTCGGTTCGTCGATCCCGACGATGTACACGCCGACGGCATCGGCACGCTGGCGCGCGGTCTGGCGTAGCGATTCGTTGATGAACGCCCAGTGCACGAACATCTGGTTCTCGTCGGTCTTGGCGTCCGCTCCGTCGTAGATCGCGCGCAGGGTGAAGGTCCAGGTGCCCGGATAGATCGTGCCGCGCAAGGGGATCGGGTCGCCGACCTGCCAACCGAACTTGCTGGCCAGCCCGCGTCCGACCACCGCTCCCTGCCGATCGCGCAAGAAGGCGAGCCTGTCGGCGTCGGCAATCACGTACTCCGGGTAGAGTGCCAGATAGCTCGCCGGATCGATCGCGAACTGCGGGAAGAAATTCCGCTCGGTGATGTACACCCCGCCGAACCAGTTGGCCCAGCTGATCGCGCGCACGCCCTCGACGGCGCGGATTCGCTGCGCGTAGTTGAGCGGCAACTGGAAAGTCAGCGAGATGCTGCTGCGCGTCACCAGGCGGGTGCTCGAACTGGCCTCGACGCCGGCATACCAGGCATCGACGATGGTGCGCAGGAGGCCGAAGGCGCAGATCGCCACCACCAGTCCGATCAGCGTCAGGCCGGTGCGCAGCTGGTGACGAAAGGCGTTCTTCAGCAGCAGCCGCAGCAGGAACATCGGTCGCCTCGTGCGTGCGCGAGCGTCATGCGCCGACCTCGTCGACCAGCACGCCCTTCTCGAGGTGCACCAGACGGCGCGCGTGCGCGGCAGCCTTGGGGTCGTGCGTGACCATGACGATCGTCTTGCCCATCTCGACGACGAGTCGTTCGAGCAGTCCGAGGATCTCTTCGCCGGTGACCCGGTCGAGGTCGCCGGTGGGCTCGTCGGCGACGATCAGCAGCGGGTCGCTGACCAGTGCGCGCGCGATCGCCACGCGCTGCTGCTGCCCGCCCGAGAGTTCGTTCGGCATATGGTCGGCGCGGTCGGAGAGGCCCACCAGCCGGAGGACGACGCGCGCCCGCTCGGCGCGCTCGCGGCTCGACAGACTGGTGAGCAGCAGCGGCAGCGCGACGTTGTCCTGTGCGCTGAGCACCGGCAGCAAGTTGTAGAACTGGAAAACGAAGCCCACGTTGGCGGCACGCCAGTCAGCCAGTTCGCCCTCGCTCAGCTCGGCGATATCGACGCCGCCGATCTCGATGGTGCCGGCGGACGGCTTGTCGATGCCGGCGATCAGGTTCAGCAGCGTGCTCTTGCCCGAGCCGCTCGGACCCATCAGCGCCACGAACTCGCCCGTCGCAACGTCCATGTCGAGGTCGAGCAGCACCGGAATCACCTGCCCGCCGCGCCGGTAGCCTTTCGAGAGCCCGCGGATGCGAATCAGCGGCGGGACCGGATCGGTGCTCAAGGACTCCTCTGCGCGGCGCTGCCGCCCGAAATCGCCACTTGGGTGCCGGCAGCGAGCCTCTCCGGGGGCGCCAGGACCAGGCGTTCGCCGGGCTGCAGCGGGCTGCCGGTCAGTTCCTGCGCATCGCCGAGCTTGCGGCCGAGCGTCACCGGGATGGCTTCGACGGTCTCGCCGAGCAGCCGGAAAACGACCTTGCTGCCGGCGCGCTCGGCGATCGCCCTGGGGTTGACGGCGACTACCGGCGTCTGGTCGGCATCAGTCGCCGGCTGCGACAGGAAATTCACCTTGGCGCTCATTTCCGGCAGGATGCGCGCGTCGATCTTGTCGAAGCGGATCTTGGTCACCACCGTCGCCTTGGCCCGGTCCACCGTCGGCACGACGCGGGCGACGCTGCCGCGGAAGCGCGCATCGGGGATCGCATCGAGCGTGATCTCCACCGGCATGTCGACGCGGACTCTGGCGACATTGCTTTCCGAGACGTCCGCCTCGACCTCCAGCGTACTCATGTCGGCCATCGTCACGACGGCACCCGAGGTGCCCGCCGCCGCCGAGAAAGGCGTGATCATGTCGCCGACGTTGGCGTTCTTCACCAGCACCACGCCATCGAACGGCGCGCGGATATCGGTATTGTCCTGATTGACCTGCTGCACCGCCACCTGGGCTTGCGCCAGCGCCACAGCGGCGCGGGCGCTGGCGATCGCCGCGCGCCCGGCGCCGACCCCCGCGCGTGCCGCCAGCGCGCGGCGCTGCGCCGCATCGACCGCCTGCGACGAGACGAAGCCGCGGGCACGCAAGGCCTGCTGACGCTGGAACTCGACCTCGGCGTTGGCGGCTTCGGCCTGCGCCTGTTCGAGGTTGGCCTCGGCCTGACGCACCCCGGCCGCGGCCTGACCGATCGCCGCCTCGGCGACCCGCAGCGCGGCCTGCACGTCGCTGGCGTCAAGGCGTCCAATCAGTTCGCCCGCCCGCACCGGGCTGCCCTCGCGCACCCGCAGCTCGACCAGTCGGCCGGTGCCCTTCGAAGCCACCGACGCGCGGCGTTGGGCGACCACGTAGCCGGAAGCGGTCAGTTGTGTGTACTGCTGCGACGGGTAGGCACTGAGCACGGTCGTGACCTGGACGTCCACCCTGCCCGGCACGAGAAGGTAGGCGGCGATGCCACCGATGCCGAGCGCACCCGCCAGCCAGACAGCCCAGCGGCGCCGGCGCCGCCGGGTCGGGGCCGCGTTGCGGTCAATCGTCAGCAGCGACAGCGGGGAGGCAGGCGTCTTGTCGGGTTCGGCCATGGGAAGAGGAGATGAGCGGGGGCGTCAGCAGCTCGGCTGCAAACGCCTTGAGTGAATGGTCGGCAGCACTTCGCCGCCGCGGACACCATGGGCCGCCAGCGCATTGCCGCCTGCAGGAGTATCCTTGGCCCCCCGTGCAGTGTCAAGCGCTGGACCCCTGCGCCAGCCCTGACACGCGCAGCGGCTGCGGCGAAGCCATCGGCTGGCGCCGGCCGTCTGACCTGCGGCGAGGGGTCAGAGGCGGGCGAACGGCCAGCAAGGGACCGTCGGGGAGTGGCTTGACAAGGCGCCGGCACGTGTCGATACTGCTTTTCCGGTAGGGGTTTGGCGGCTGGCAAGGGGCTCCGGGGTGCGGCGGCCGGAGCGGGCGGCTGGCCAGCGGCTGACGGGCCGGTCATCCCTCGTTCGTTGGGGGTCGCCGGTCGCTGCCCGGTCCTGCCGCTCGCCCATCCACTCGCTCCTGGTCTTTCGCCTGCTTCAGGAGATTCTGCCATGCCTGCGCCATCCACCATGGTCGCCGAGACCCGCCCGCCAGGCCCTGGCGTGGCGACGTTCGCGGTGATGCTCGCCGGACTGATCGTCGTCCCTGGTCTGGCCTCGGCGCCGCCGGCGCGCGCGGCGACTGCCGCGGGCGCATTGGTGGCGCCGGCGCCGGGCAGCGAAACCGATCGCGACGCGCAAGTGCGCGAACTCACCGAGCGCCTCGTCCTCGACCGTGCCGCGTCGCTGGCGGCGAGTCAGCGGCGCAGCCTTGCACGCGAAGCGACCCTGCTCGCCGAACTCGAACAGCGCGACAAACAATTGCGGCGCGCGCTCGCGCAGCAGAACCAGAGCGCGGCCGAGACCGCCCGTCTGGGCGACGAACTGCGCGCGCTGACCAGCGAACGGCAACGCCTGGTTGACGAACTCGGCGCACGCGACTCGGCCTACCGCGCCGAACTGGCCGAATACCGGCGGCTGATCGCCGCCCTCGCCGACTCGCCGAACCCCGAACGACGCCAGGCGCTGCAACGCTATGCCGACGGCGACCGCGTCGGCGCCTTCGCCGTTCTCGAAGAACTGACGCGCGCCGAGGAGGCGGCGCGCGACAAAGCCAACAAGCTGCGCAGTGCCACCGAATACCGCCAACTGGCCGCGCTCGCCGCCGACATGCAGGACCGCGGCGAGAAGACGACGCACGACGTGCTGCAACTCTGGCGTGCGGCCGCGCAGCGCGACGCCGACGACTTCTGGACCTGGGTCTACATCGGCCGGCTGACGCAGCAATCGGGCGACACCGCGCAGGCGCTGCACGCCGCCGGCGCAGCGCGCCGCGTCGCCAGCGACGACCGCGAACGCAGCGTCGCCGCGGTCGAACTCGGCGACGTGCAGCAAGCGG
>DIME01000141.1 GCA_002425405.1 Candidatus Accumulibacter vicinus | reverse complement strand
TCAAGTCCGACAGGCTGCTAGTGACAGGACCGCAATCACCTCATTCTGCTCTCATGATCACCTGGAAAAGGCATGACCGTCAGGCGACAGGTGCTGCCGACTGGCAGTCGGCGAGTACGCTGTGGATGCAAAGATCGGAATGCAGGACACGGTACATGGGGCATTTGTTGGCAATCGCCAGCAGTTTGCTGCGCTGATCGCGTGTCAGATCGCCGGTCAACGTGATGATGCGCGAAATTCGATCGATCTTGCCATGTCCTTCGGCCTCGATCCGGTCGTGCATCAGTTCGACGCTGACGCCGGTGAGTGGCAAGTGCTTGTGTTCGGCGTACATGCGCAGGGTGATCGAGGTACAGGCGCCAAGACTGGCGAGCAGCAAATCAAAGGGTGATGGGCCAGTGTCGCCGCCGCCCATGGTGACTGGCTCATCGGCAAGCAAGGTATGCCAGCCGGCACGCACCGTCTGCTGGTAGGGTCCCAGACCGCTCTCACTGACGACGACCGGATGATTGTGGGGGTTACTGTCTTTATCTTTGGCCATCTGCTTACCTCCGGATCACTTGGAACATGATAAGGGAAGGAAGCTTTGCCATGACAGTTTCTTTTGATCAGGCCTACCGTAGAGGCACTACGGCGCGGGTCATGTCGATATGGATCAAGGCGTCGAAGCGCTTTGCTGGCGACGAGTGCCAGTAGTGCTTCTCAAGTTCCGCATCGGGCAGATAGGTGACGCCAATATCCCGGTCGAGCCGCTGCCGGTCGAGCGCGTCGATCAGATCGGAATTGTCGCGAAAAACGAGCACGAATGCCGGTAAGCCGACGTCGTGCAGCAGATCGCTCCAACTTCCTTCGATCAGTGGTTTCAGACACTTGACCCGATCCGGCGTTCCCCAGCCGGTCGCGGCACGAACATTGCCGCCGGCAGTGGTGATGCCTACCAGATAAACCGCCTCATCGCCCATCTGTTCCCGCATCAGTTGGCCGATCGACAGTTCACCCGCGAGCACCTGATCGGTTGCACGGGCGTCTCCCTGATGGGTGTTGTGTGCCCAGACGACGATCTTGCCGTGTCGTTCGAGAAGTATCCGCAGCGACTCGGCGAGAAAACGCTCGCGCAGATTCCAGGACTCGCGAGCGCCGAGTGCATACAGTGTCCGGTAGTAGGCTTCAGCTCCGGCGATCGCGCGCGCGCTCATCAGCGCGGCAAACGCGGCCGGTGCCGGATCTGGTCCGGCCAGTTGGCGCATTTTCGTGAGGCGGGATTGCACCTGTCTTTCGCAGGAAGGCATGGCTCCGTTGGCCACATCGCGGCCATAGAGGTGTGGATCAAGCGGCGGCCGGGTGTATGGGGCGAAGCACCGGTAGTCGCGTCTGGCTCGCCTGGCTTCCTGCGGATCATATGCCTCAAGGTAGCGCACGACCTGGACGATCGCTTCCGGGACACCATACAGATCCATTCCGTATACCGGGATGGCCGGACTGGCGGGCGCCGCCTGCTCGCTCGATTTCTTGAGATGATCGAGAAAAACGGCGAACTGTTCATTCCGCCACACCCAGCGCGGGAAGTGCTGAAACACGCGCAAGGCGGTTGCCGCATCCGCTGCGCGCAGCCTCCCCTGGACGAAATCGTCGAGCTGTGTCGCCGGTGCCCAGCCAGCTTCAAGGACCAAGGCCCGGAAGTCTTTCTCATTGATCAGTCGTTGCGTGATGCGGGCACGTTCGTCGTAGAACTCGGCGCTGCCATGTGTCGATTCGCCCAACAGGACGATGTTCGCATTGCCGATCGAAGCGAGCAGTCCATCGTAGTCGCCGACACTGTGGGTGATGGCCCGAGCGTGGTCGCGAATCCTGGCAACCACTGTCGATGCGGGTGGCTGCACACTCTCGCCCGCCAGGAGTCCCTGGCAAGCGAGCAGCAACAGAACCCGGATGGCCAGCCACCGCAAGCGGGTCATCCGCGTCGGGCGGACATACATCCCCGAACCAACTGATCTCATGGATTGTGCGAAGTATGGAGTGGGAGAACCCGGCAAGGACCTGAAAGAAATCGAACGCTACCGGCGAAAGTATATTTTTTCCCATCAACCGCGGTCAATTCTACCCAAGCAGGACATCTTGATCGGCCCGGCCTGCACAGTATGTCTATTCGTGGCAATCACCTCAAGACAACGCGGAATGGCCCTGGAACTCTGGATTCTTGCCAAAATAGTCAAAGCATTCCCTGAGCCCATGACGGTTCTATTCGTTCATGTTCAGGAATTCGACCCCGCACAGAAGGTCATTCTCCTCCTGGCATTGCCAGGTAACCCGCCCCATGACCCGTAAGGGGTCCTGCTGTTCATATTCCAACTGCGCCAGTTGCTGGCAACTGGCGTCAACGATTCTTTGATTGACTTGCGCGGTTTCTAGGGAATTGCTGGCCATTTCGTCGATCGTGCGAACACTTTGTTTGGCTTGTTCCTGGGTGACATCGAATTTCTGCACCACGACAGACATGGTCGATACCACCTGCTGAACCTTGCCGGAAAGTTCGCCGGTGATCTGTCCCACCTCCATCGCTGAACCTGTCGTGCGCTCGGCGAGTTTCCTCACCTCATCAGCCACCACCGCGAAACCGCGTCCTTGCTCACCAGCGCGCGCTGCTTCGATGGCGGCGTTCAGGGCCAAGAGGTTGGTTTGTCCGGCGATATCCTTGATCGCGTTGGCGATGGTGTGAATCTGCTGGGCGGATCGCTCCAGATCCTGAATCTCGAGCGCAGCGCGTCCCACCTCTTGCGTCGCCGCTTCCATCGAAGCAATGCTGCGCTTCACGTTGTCGATCCCGGCACGCGCGAATGCCTCCACTTCACGCGTGCGGCCGACCGCTTCCGTGGCCTGCTGCTGAACACTGGAGGAGATTTGGTGCAGTTGCTGCATGGCGCTGGAAACTTCTTCCGATCGGCTTTCCTGCTTGCGGCTGACCTGGGAGATTTCGTTCGAGATCGCGGCAACATGGTATGCCGATTGGCCCATGTTCAAGCCGCACGCTTCTATCTCCTGCAAGACCGTGTTCAGTTTATCCTGCATGTGACGAAACGCGCTGAGCAACTGCGCCGTTTCGTCGCTACCCACCGCATCAATGGTCGCCGACAGATTGCCTGCGGCGATCCCTTCTGCGACCGTAACGACATGGCGAATCGGCTTGACGACTTTGCGTAACACAAAGCCACCGGCCAGCGCTGCCGTGGCGACAACGGCGAGCAGAGTCGCGACCTGAAGCCAGTGCGCAATTCTCGATAAGCGTCCTCGCGCCGCTTCGGTCTGGACCAATTGCTCGCCAACTAAAGTGGCAATCCGTCCTTCCTGGTCGCGCAGTTGGTCCAATCGCCTGGCGCCCTCCTCATTGCGGTTTTCCAGGAAAACTGAGTTGATCGCCACCACGGCGGCAAAAAATCTTCGAACCGTTGCCGCAGATTCCCATCGTCGTCGCCGAGTTTCCGCAGGGACTCGCCGGATTGCTGCGCTGCCCTGGCCGCTTCAATGGCAAAGGATTCACTGCGCGTCAGAATGCCACTCTGAATCCGGCTGGCGATCGCATTGATTCCGGTTTTCACCTCGAGTAAGGCCCGTTCCCTATGCGCGATACTCTCCCGGCGGACCTCAAACCGGAACAGCAGGATCAACAGTATCAGGACAACCAGACCAAGCAGCAGAAATGGCGCCAGGATCTTCTTGGTCAAGGTCAGTTGCATGGCCTCTCTCCCAAACGCTAGCGGCTTTCGACAGGCAGAAAGCCGAGCGACTTCACCACTTTTTGGCCGTCTTCGCTGCGCGCCAATGCGAGAAAGGAGTTGATGCTGTCAGACTCCCGGGCATAGACGAGATTGAGCGGGCGCACGATCGGGTAACGCCTGCTGCGAATCGCCTCATCGGACGGATCGATGGCTTCCAAAGCGACGACCTTGACCGGCATTCCCGCGTGCACCAGCGAGCGGGCCGTTCCTACCGAGACGTAACCAATAGCGCCTGACAGCCCGCCGACGAGGGTCAAGGCTTCGAGGTTTGAACCGATGATATAGGTTTGCTTACTGATCGTGGGTTTGTCGCTTTTTTACGATCAGGGATGAGCAGACCGGTGTAATGCTCGAACAGTTCGAGCGTGCTGCGACCGACCTCCTTGCTGACACGGATGAGAGGGAGATCAGGCCCCCCCAGTGCCTGCCAGTTATTGATCTTGCCCGAGTACACGTCGACCAACTGCGCCTTGGTTAAGCTGCTGACCGGATTGTCCTTGTTGACGATGATCGCCAGCGCATCCATGGCAATCACCGTATTTTTGAGGGTCAATTTTTCGTCGGCGTGAAGCTCGCGCGAGACCATTCCGATCTGGCTGGTTCCGGAGAGAGTGTTCTTGACCCCGGCGCCGCTTCCTCCGCCAGACAACTTGACCGGTTCTCCGCCCTGAGCGGTGAACAGGGGAATGAGTTTCTCGACTACCGGCTGTACTGTGCTGGCTCCCGAGATATCGAGCGCGGCGAGCGGTGGACTGAGCGTCACCGCCGTCATCGCGAACAGAACAACCGTCAACGACCGGGCAAGGGGTAATGCATCACGCTTGCCGATGCCATGGGTGATTTGTAGCCAAGGATCAACACCTACACCGTTCCTCACATCGTCCTCCATCCCTCACAAGAGACTCCACACGGCCTTTCCGTTCGAGCGAAGGGTCAGGCTGCATTTGCTGCCACTCGCCTGGCCTTGGCTTCGCTGACCATTTCGCCACGTGGCCACTGCAAATACGGAAGCAGCGTGATTCGATCGACATCACTCAGCGGTTGGCGCAAGGCCGCGGCGACCGCACGAGCCTGTGGCCACGGCGCAGTTGCAGAAACTTCGGCATAGAAGTGCATCAGCTTCTGGATGTTTTCGATGGCCGGGCTCTTCTCGAGCGGGCGCAGGTCACAGACGAAGTCGAACTCGAACGAGTTGTCGCGCTGATGCCACTGATTTGGCTGCCAGGCGTGTTCCGGGTCTTCATAGAGCATCAGGTTCATGATGTCCACGCCCTTTGCCTCTGGGCCGCGAAGCTGCTCGCGAATGGGCCTGAGCCTGCGCGAGAACCATTCCGCAAAGCCCCAATGGGAGGACGACAGACTCCGCGTGCGTGCCTCGGTTACTGCGTGGAAGTAGATGCGGACGCTCGCAATGGTCATGTGCGGCTCAATTCGAAGTGGCAATCCTATTTGCCAAGGCGTGCTGGGTCATCATCCGAAATGGAGACGCCGAAAATAGTAGTTATATCATAATGATGTTCGCCATGATCTGGAAACTTCCGGCAATTGCGTCGGAGCCGACATCGCCCCGGACACTATCCTTGACCCCAGCAACATCCCCGAGCATTGCCAGGGGATCAATCCGTCCCCAGTTTTGCGAGACCCGACAGATTGCCGCGCCGCAAATCCGCGTGGATTGGCGTCAGGTCGGCTCCGGCCTGCACGACGCGGGTGAAGTCCTTGGCCGATCGCGGCGGGCCGACGTACAGGGCGCCGACCAATTCGCCCTGGCGCAGGATCAGGCGCCACCATGCCGCGTCGTTCGGCCCCGCCGTGTATTCTTCATCGCCAGGCTTGGCGGCGATTTCGCCAAAGCTGCGCAGGTCGATCCCGTCGCACTTGAGCTGAAGGACGATGCGTGGCGCCTGATACGGTTGCTTCCTGCCGAGCAGTGCGTTGGCGGCCGTTGCCGCCTGGGCCGCGCCGACGGTCCATAGGCCGCCGACGGCACCAGGCAGTTCGGCGACGTCGCCAACGGCGTAGATGTCGGGGTCGCTGGTGCGCATGCACGAATCCACCTTGATCCCGCGGCCGACTTCCAGTCCGGCGGCGCGGGCCAGTTGCGCGTTGGTGCCGATGCCGAGACAGGCGACAAATAAATCCGCCCGCGCGCACGGCCCATGTGCCAGCCAGGCGGCGCGCAAAGTCGCACCCTGGCTTTCCCAGCGACTGATGGCAACGTCGGTGAGAACCTGGATACCGATGCCTTCGAGGTAAGTGGTGAGTCGGGCGGCGCCCTGATGGTCGAGCTGCGCGTTCATCAGCCGGTCCGATCTTTGCAGGAGCGTGACCTGCAGCCCGAGGTGGTGCAGGGCGTCGGCCGCTTCGACGCCGAGTACGCCGCCGCCGACGACCAGCGCGTGACGTGCCCGCCGCAGTTGTACGTAATTGCGCAGTGCTTGCGCGTCTTCCGCCGAGCGCAGGACAAAGGCGTTGTCGAACGATAGGAAGTCAGGGTCTGGTGTCGTGCAGTGGGCTCCGGTGGCGAGGATCAGCTTGTCGTAAGGCAGGGATTCGCCAGTTGCGAGGAGAACGCTCTTGTTCTGCCGATCCACTGCACGGGCAATCGAGTTGCGCCAGACCTCGACGCGGTTCTTGGCGTACCAGTTATCCGGGATCAATTGCAGTCCGTCCATGCCGGTGCGGCCATAGATCAGCCGGCCGATGGCCATGCGGTTGTAGAAGTGGAGCGGTTCGCTGGTGATCATGTCGATCTGGAGCGAGGCGCTCAGGCGGCGCAATTGTTCCGCGGTGCTGGTGCCGGCGATGCCGTTGCCGATGATCACTACCCGGGAAATGCCTGTACCGAGCGCATGGTCGACTTCCGGCGCGGCGGGTGCTGCCTCGGTTTGTTCCGCTGTGCTGGAGTTCGGGTCGCGGTCGATGAGCACCGGGCCGCTGACCCGGCACATGCATGCCAACCGTGCTTTGCCTTCCAATCCCAGTCGGCGCAGCGTCGCCAGTTCGTCGTCACCAGCCGGCGACAGGTGCTTGCTGCCTGCGCACACGACCACCGCATCGGCACCGCAGAGGCCGGCCCGGCAACCATAGTTGATCTTGAGCCC
The DNA here is from genome assembly GCA_002425405.1 of Candidatus Accumulibacter vicinus. Lineage (GTDB taxonomy): Bacteria > Pseudomonadota > Gammaproteobacteria > Burkholderiales > Rhodocyclaceae > Accumulibacter > Accumulibacter vicinus. Next base: position 287 of record DIME01000141.1, on the reverse strand, counting down.
GGCACTCTCGATGGCATCGAGAAGGGTCGCGCCTTTCGGGACCGGGAAGGCGATCTTCGTTTCCCGATCGGTCACCTCCGCCCCCTGCTTGCCACCAAAACGGGTATGCATCTGCGTCCTGCCGCTCGGCTCCGGGGCGCGCTGTGCGGGTTGGGCGGCGGCTTTGGCGAACAGTCCTTCGGCGTAAAGGCTGGTGCCGAGCAGGATCAGCCCGCCGACCACGCCGACGCCGCGGCTCGCAACCGTCAGCCATTCCGGTGCCGTAAAGGAGAGGAAGTGGGCGAGGG
>DIME01000140.1 GCA_002425405.1 Candidatus Accumulibacter vicinus | reverse complement strand
TTGTTCATGGCGCCAGGGATCAGGCGGTCATTGCCGGATAGTCGGTGTAGCCTGCCGGTCCCGGCGTATAGAACGTCCCCGGATTGGGCTTGTTCAGCGCTGCGCCGGCCTGGATTCGTGCCGGCAGATCGGGATTGGCGAGGAAGCTGGAGCCAAAGGCAACCGCGTCGAGCCTTCCTTCGCCAATGGCCTGCGCCGCTTCGCTGGCGGTGTAGCCCATGTTGCCGATCAGTGTCCCCTGGTAGTTCGCGCGCACCGGCGTCAGCACGTCACCGCTCTGCTGCCGGAAGAAGTCGGCGCGCATCACGTGCAGGTAAGCGAGGGCGAAATCGTTGAGCCGTTCGGCAAGCCAGGTGGCGAGTCCGATCGGGTCGCTGTCGATCATGCTGTTGTAGCTGTTGAGCGGCGAAAGGCGCAGGCCGACCCGGTCGTTGCCCCAGACGCTACTGACGGCTGTGATCACTTCGAACAGCAGGCGAGCCCGGTTTTCGAGCGAGCCACCGTATGGACCCGAGCGCTTGTTGGCGCCGTCGCGCAGGAACTCGTCGAGCAGGTAGCCGTTGGCGCCGTGGACTTCGACGCCATCGAAGCCCGCTGCCTGGGCATTTTCGGCCGCTTTCCGAAAGCCGGCGACAATGCCCGGCAGTTCGTCGTCGCGCAGTTCGCGCGGGATGACGTAGGGCTGCTTGCCCTGCGGTGTCAGCACCTCGTCACCAGTGATCGCAATCGCGCTCGGGGCCACCGGCTGGGCGCCACCGTTCAGCAGCGGATGGCACGCGCGGCCGCCGTGCCAGATCTGCAGGAAGATTCGGCCACCGGCGGCGTGCACCGCATCGGTGGTCTGCTTCCAGCCGGCCACCTGGGCGGGGGAGTGTATTCCGGGCTCCCTCCAGAATGCGGAGTTGTTCTCCATGGCCATGGTGGCTTCGGCAATGATCAATCCGGCAGTCGCTCGTTGGGCGTAGTATTCGCTCATCAATGCAGTGGGCACGTGCTCGGCGTCGGCCCGGCAGCGGGTCATGGGGGCCATGAAAATCCGGTTCGGCGCAGTCAGGGCGCCAAGCTTGAGCGGGCTGAAAAGTGTGGTCATGGTTGCAAGTCTCCTGAGATATGGGGTGACGAATACTAACCTAACGCAATTGATCGCTGCGGCTGTCTGGCGAATCATTGCCAGACAGTCAAGCCACCCAGGAGTGAATGCCCTCAGCTCGGCAATGGCCGAGGAGATTCGGCGAGTATTCACCGTCGTCTTGCCACGCGCGACGCGGCGCACGCTGTCGAGGTGAGCGAAGTGCTGTGCCTGGACCACCCGCCCGCAAGCAGATGAAGCGTCCCGAGTGGAACGGATTGTGCGGGCGGCGAGGGAAGCACGCAACGCATGGCGCATACTTTTCATTCATGCCGACGGTGCGGGCGACCCTGAACGCAAGCGCAAGGAGCAGGCTCAGCCGGCAATCGATAGACTGCGTCAGGAACACGCTGACGCGCGTCTCGGCGTCGCCGTCATTCCGGTGCGCGAGACGGAAACGTGGGCCATCGTCGATGGCGATGCCCTGCGCAGCGTATTGGGTACCACACCACCTGCAGGGCAAGTGGTCCGCACATCTGGTGCATTACGCGGATGACCTGGTCGTCATGTTGAACGGCATCCCGCTGCGGTTCCACCGCCTGAATCTACCCGGCAGTTGAACCGCAGGGCCGGCCCGTCACCCGTGCGGCGGTTCAGCGGCTGACCAGGGGCACGATATCCGTCGCACGCTTCTCGGCCTGTTTGGCGGACCGCTTTTCCTTGGGAGTCAACAGCGGCTGCTTCTTCTGTTCCTTGTTGCCCTGCCTTATCTTGCCCATGATCGTACTCCTCGTGAGCACCCGCGAACGCAGGTGTTGATCAAGTATAGGCCGATCACCGAGCAGAAACCGCCGGTCGGAAAATAAGTTGACGGTCGCCGGGAGCCTGTCTGTCGGCGGGCGGAAGCTCCCCGCCGGCACGATGCGCTGTCCGTGATGTCCAGGAGGGTTTGTTCGACGAGGCTGGCCACATCGGCGCAGGAAGCCGGCGGTTCCTGCAGAACTGGGTGGACCGCTACGCGGCCTGGGTGAAGAAGTACAACGACTGAGCGATACAAGGAAGGCGCACGCAAGCGCTGGCCAGCGGTGTGCGACAAAGACGACCATTCGCACGGTGGATCGGGTATCTTAGCTTCCTGGCCCACAACACATCTTGCGAGTTGACCATGACCTCCACCACCTCCGTCTGGCTGATTACCGGCTGCTCGACCGGTTTCGGCCGCGAACTCTCCAGAGTGCTGCTGCAGCGCGGCTACCGCGTCGTCGTGACGGCGCGCAATCCGGCAGCGCTCGACGAATTTGTCCCGGCCGGGAACGCCCTGGTCGCCGCCCTCGACGTGACCGTTCCGCAGCAGATCGCCGACGTCGTCCGACAGGCCGAAGAACGCTTCGGGCAGATCGATGTGCTGGTGAACAACGCCGGCTACGGCTATCTGTCGGCGGTCGAGGAAGGCGAGGACGACGAAGTCCGGGCGATGTTCGAGACCAACCTCTTCGGTCTGGCCAACATGACCAAGGCCGTGCTCCCCGGGATGCGCGCCCGCCGTCGCGGCCACATCGTCAACATCTCGTCGGTGGGCGGACTGATCGGTTTTCCGGGCATCGGCTACTACAACGCCAGCAAGTTTGCCGTCGAGGGACTGTCCGAGGCCCTGGCCAAGGAAGCCGCGGCGCTCGGCATCAAGGTGACGATCGTCGAGCCGGGGCCGTTTCGCACGGATTGGGCGGGCCGTTCACTGAAGACGCCGAAGAACGCCATCGCCGACTACGCACCGTCCGCGGGCGCCCGCCGGGCCGTCATCCGGAGCTACAACGGCAGGCAGCAGGGCGACCCGGTGCGCGGTGCGGAAGCGATCATTCAAGCGGTCGAAGCGCCGCAGGCGCCGCTGCATTTGCTGCTTGGCCGGCCGGCGCTCGAACTGACCGCCGCCAAGCTGCAGGAGTTTTCAGCGGAGATGGCGACGTGGCGGGACGTTTCGCTCGGGGCCGACTTTCCGGACGCGGGTTGACCGGAAAGGGTCCGCAGGATCGACCCCCGGCATGAGTGCACGCCCGGTCCGGTGATTTTCATCAGCTACGCGCGCAGCGACCGGCAGATCGCCGATCGTCTGGTGGCCGACCTGCGGCGCGCTGGCCGTGACTGCTGGCTCGACAGCAGCGAAATCACTGGCGGTGAGGTATGGGAGGCGGCCATTGCCGAAGGCATCGAGCGAGCCTACGCCGTCGTCACCCTGGTCTCCGCGGCCGCCAACGCCAGCAAATGGGTGCGGGTGGAGTGCCTGTTGGCGCAGAGGCGCGGCAAGCCCATCGTTCCGCTGCTGGCCGAAGACTGCGAGCTGCCGTTGCGCATGCTCGACCTGCAGCCGATCTCGATCCGCGGCGCCGACTTCGCAGTCGGCGTGCAGCGCCTGCTGCGTTCGCTGCCCGTGCCGCTGCCAGCAACGGCTCCGTCCGCTGCGGCGGCAAGTCAGCGCGACGCCGAGCTGGCTTACCTGCGCCGCCTGCAACTCGGCGAGCTGGTGCACACCGAACTGTACACGCCGATGGCCGGCGTCGCCAGGGTGCTCACGCCGGCGGCAGCGGCCACCAGCCTGCCGGCCGTCGTCATGCGCCCGGAATTGCGTCTCCTGCGCCACCGCTTCGGCGGCACGGCCGAAGCGTGCAGCGAGCCGCGCGCCTACGAGGACATCGCACAGGCTTTCGGCCAGGTGCGCCGGGCGGTGCTGCTCGGCGAGCCGGGCGCGGGCAAGACGACGACGCTGTGGAAGCTCGCGCACGACGCGCTGGAGGCGGCGCTCGCCGACGCGGCGGCGCCGATTCCGCTGCTGGTCAGCCTGGGCAAGTGGACCGGGACCGAGGAAGGACTGCCGGCCTTTCTCGAACATCAGCTGGGCGAACTCGGCGCCCATCTCGCCAGCCTGCTCGCGTCCAGGCGCGCGCTGCTGCTGTTCGACGGCCTGAACGAAATGCCGGTTACCGAGCGCGCCGCCAAGGCGGCCGAGATCAAGGCCTTTCTGCTGGAGCACCGCGCACTTGCCGCGATGGTCAGTTGCCGCGAACTGGACTACACCGGCGCCCTGTCGCTCGATCTCGACACCGTCAGCATCCGCCCGCTCGATCCGCCGCGCATCTTCGAGTTCGTCACCGGCTACCTGACGTACGCGCTCGAACCGGCGGTGCGCGCGGCGGCCGGGCGGCAGCGCGGCGAGGATTTGTTCTGGCGCCTCGCCGGGGGCGATGACGTGCGGCAGGCATGGCTGACCTGGCAAGCCGCCGGCGCCAGTCTTTCGCTGTTCTGGTCGGCGACCGAGGTGCCACGCGCGAATCCGGACATCTACAGCCGCACGACCGGGGCCATGGACCGCACCTGGCGGCAGGCCGTGCACGATCCGCGCAGCCTGATGCGGCTGGCCGGCAATCCGTACCTGCTCTACATGCTGACCTGCGTCTATCTCGATTCGGGCGATGTGCCGCAGAACCGGGCCGTGCTCTTCGACCGCTTTGTCGAGGTTCTGCTGCTGCGCGAGCGTCTGGCCGACGAGCCGGAAGCGGCAGTCGAACCGCTGCGGCTCACGACGGAAGGCGAGCGTCTGCTCGCCGCGCTCGAGGGCCTGGCCTGGCACATGCAGTCGCGGCGCGGCATCGCGGCGGCGGCTGGCGACGATGCGCGCGGCGATGCCGCGACGGCGGTCGACCGCTCTGAGGCCGCCGGATGGCTCGACGGCGGTCTGCTGCACCGGGCCGCTGCCGCCAGCCTGCTGGCGGTGGGCGAGCACGAGGTGAGATTCAGCCACCAGTTGCTGCAGGAATACTTCACCGCCCGCGGCATGCGGACGCGGCTGGCCTCGGGCACCTGGCATGCCGGCGAACTGTGGCCGGCGGCGCGCTGGTGGGAGCGCAGTGGCTGGGAGGAGGCTGCGGTGCTGCTCGCCGGCCTGCACGGCGACGACTGCACGCCGGTCGTTGAATGGCTGCTGCAGGCGCAGCCCGAAGTCGCGGCGCAGTGCATCGCCGGCAGCGGCTTTGCGGCGCTTGCGGCAGGCTTGGCAGCCGCGGCTCGCCAACCTCAAACAGGATCCCGAGCTCGAAGCGCGTGCGGCCGTCGGTCGCGCGTTGGGCCGACTCAGCCTCGGCGGCCTGCCGCTCGACGACCGGCGTGGCGTCGGCGTGCGTTTCGATGCGGCGCGCAAACGCCAGGTGCCGGACATCGACTGGGTTGAAGTCCCTGCGGGAAAGTTCCGCTACGGAGAAGAGCAGCAAGAGATCTGGCTACCAGCCTTCCACATCGCCCGCTATCCGATCACCAACTGCCAGTTCCGTTGCTTCATCGACGACCCGCAGGGCTTTGCCAATCCCCACTGGTGGGAAGGACTCGCGGAGCGATCAGAGCGCCCTGCCGAACCGGTGTGGGACCATGCCAACCATCCGCGCGAGACTGTTTCGTGGTTCGAGGCGATGGCCTTCTGTCGCTGGCTGAGCCAGACGCTGGGCTACGAAGTCCGGTTGCCGAGCGAGCAGGAGTGGGAAAAGGCCGCGCGCGGCGCCGATGGCCGCGAATACCCCTGGGGCGAATTCGTGCCGGGGCACGCCAATATCGACGAGACATGGGGTGACGCCGGAACGCACCATCTCGGGCGTACCTCGGCGGTGGGCGTCTATCCGCAGGGTGCCTCGCCCTGCGGGGCTCTCGACATGGCGGGGAACGTCTGGGAGTGGTGCCTGAACCGGTATGACAAACCCAGCGAAACCGGCCCCGGTGGCACGTTCCCGCGCATGCTGCGCGGCGGCTCGTGGTACGACAACCGTGACCTCGCGCGTTGTGCCGTCCGCATCCACTCCCACCCCACCCCGGCCGCCGCAGCTTCAATGTCGGCTTTCGGGTGTGGTGTGTCTCCCCCATCTTCTGAAGCGCTGGCCACTGGCGCGCTGATCTCTGTTTTGCTGGTTCACTGGTACCCGTCGAACGCGTTGCGCTGTTGCGTAACCGATATACCGAAATTCTCAGCGAAGGCGAGGTCCTCAATCCGCAGGCGGAAAAATCGGGGAAGCGCGGACG
>DIME01000060.1:486-3492 GCA_002425405.1 Candidatus Accumulibacter vicinus | reverse complement strand
ACTACGTGCTCGAAATCGACGTGGCCGACGAGGAGATCATCGAGCGGATGAGCGGTCGGCGCGTGCATCCGGGTTCCGGCCGCACGTACCACCTCCGCTTCAATCCGCCGAAGCTGGCCGGAAAAGACGATGTCACCGGCGAGGACCTCATTCAGCGCGACGATGATCAGGAAGAAACGGTCAGGAAGCGGCTGCAGGTCTATCATTCGCAGACCGAGCCGCTGCTGGAATACTACCGCGCCTGGGCGGCAACGGGTGATCCAAGGGCACCGAAGTGTCGCAGAATCGCCGGGGTCGGGAGCGTCGAGGAGATCATGAAGGCGGCCTTCGAGGCCTTGCAATGACCGCCATCAATAAGACTGGGACTGCGGCGCAGGAAACATCTTCAGAATTTGAACGTTGTTCGTTTCGTGTAGCACTGGGGTAAATCCGACTCCCGGGAATTTTCCGGGGGGTCCGGGTCACTTTAAAGAGGGAGGTTGCTTATGTCGTCAGGTTTGATGTTCGCGCTGGTGTGCGCAGTCATCGCAGTGCTTTATGGCGCGGCAATGACGAAATGGATTCTTTCGTTGCCAGCCGGTAACCCACGCATGCAGGAGATCGCCAAAGCCATCCAGGAAGGTGCTTCTGCCTACCTGGCCAAGCAGTACACGACGATTGGTCTGGTCGGTGCCGTGCTCTTCGTGCTGATCTGGTTTGCACTCGGCAAGCTGATGGCCATCGGCTTTCTGATCGGTGCGGTGCTTTCGGGGGCCACCGGCTTCATCGGGATGAACGTTTCGGTGCGCGCCAATGTGCGTACTGCCGAAGCCGCGCGCAGTGGCATTTCCGCGGCGCTCAGCGTCGCTTTCAAGGGGGGCGCGATCACCGGCATGCTGGTCGTCGGTCTCGGCCTCCTCGGCGTGGCCGGCTACTACGCCTTTCTCAAGAGTACTGGCGCTGACTTCCAGCACTCGGTGGAACCACTGGTTGGCCTGGCCTTCGGCGGATCGCTGATCTCGATCTTCGCTCGGCTGGGCGGGGGTATCTTCACCAAGGGTGCGGACGTTGGCGCCGACCTGGTCGGCAAGGTCGAAGCCGGTATCCCGGAGGATGATCCACGCAACCCGGCCGTCATCGCCGACAACGTCGGCGACAACGTCGGCGATTGCGCCGGGATGGCCGCCGACCTGTTCGAGACCTACGCGGTGACCGTGGTGGCGACGATGGTGCTCAGCGCGATGATGCTCAAGGGTGTCGTCGGTGCCACCGACAACCTGATCGTCTACCCGCTGGTGCTTGGTGGCGTGTCGATCATCGCTTCGATCATCGGCTGTTTCTTCGTCAAGGCGAGCGATGGCGGCAAGATCATGAACGCCCTCTATCGCGGTCTGGCGGTGGCCGGCATACTGGCCTTGATTGCCTTTTATCCGATCACCACCATGCTGCTCGGTAATGGCATCACCCTCGCCAATGGCAGCCTGATCAGTTCGATGAATATCTTCTGGGCTGCGGCGATCGGCCTGGTGCTGACCGGATTACTGGTCTGGATCACCGAGTACTACACCGGTACCGATTTCTCGCCGGTCAAGCGCGTCGCCGAAGCTTCGACCACCGGCCATGGCACCAACATCATCGCCGGCCTCGCAGTTTCGATGAAAGCCTGTGCCTTGCCGGTGATCTGCGTCTGTGCAGCGATCTACATCACCCATGCGCTGGCCGGCCTGTATGGCATCGCCATTGCGGCCACCTCGATGCTGTCAATGACCGGCATCATCGTCGCGCTGGATGCCTATGGTCCGATCACCGACAACGCCGGCGGTATCGCCGAAATGTCCGGTCTGCCGAAGTCGGTGCGTGACGTGACCGACCCGCTCGACGCGGTCGGCAATACCACCAAGGCCGTCACCAAAGGCTATGCCATCGGTTCGGCGGGTCTGGCTGCGCTGGTGCTCTTCGCCGACTACACGCATGCCCTGGAAATCAACTGGGGGGGCCTGCGCTTCGACCTGTCTGATCACGAGGTGATCATCGGCCTCTTTCTTGGCGGTCTGATTCCCTACCTCTTTGCCGCCATGGCGATGGAGGCGGTGGGCCGTGCGGCCGGGGCAGTGGTCATCGAAGTGCGCAGGCAGTTCAAGGAAATCAAGGGCATCATGGAAGGCAAGGCGAAACCCGACTACTCGCGCGCCGTCGGCATGCTGACTGTCGCGGCGATTCGGGAAATGATCATTCCTTCGCTGCTGCCAGTGCTGGTGCCGGTGCTGGTTGGACTGCTGCTTGGCCCGAAAGCGCTCGGCGGGCTGTTGATGGGGACAATCATCACCGGCCTGTTCGTGGCCATCTCGATGACCACCGGTGGTGGCGCCTGGGATAACGCCAAGAAGTACATCGAGGACGGCCATTTTGGGGGCAAAGGCTCCGATGCCCACAAAGCGTCGGTGACCGGCGACACCGTCGGCGATCCCTACAAGGACACGGCGGGTCCGGCGGTCAACCCGCTGATCAAGATCATCAACATCGTTGCCCTGATGATCGTTCCCTTGATGGTACCGCCGGCCACGGTGGTGGCCAAGCCCGCCGCCACGGCTACGATAGCGGTACCGGCGGCAGCCAAGTTGTACTTCGCGGTGGGGGCAGCGGAAATCCCGGCCGATGCCGGCAAGACCCTCGAAGTCGTCGTTGCTTATGCCAAGGACCATCCGGCTGCGAAGCTCGCCATCTCTGGATTTCATGACACGAGTGGCAGCCAGGCGGCCAACGAGGAGGTCGCCAAGAAACGTGCGATCGCCGTACGTGATGCCCTGAAGAACGTCGGTATCGCCGAGGAGCGCATCGAACTCAGGAAGCCCATGGTGACCACCGGCACCGGAGACCCCGCCGAGGCGCGTCGTGTTGAGGTCAGCGTGCAGTAATTTGCATACGCTCTCTGTCCTGATCAACGAAAAAGGCCGCTTTGCGGCCCTTTTCGTTTCCAACTGCAAGAAAACCGTGCGGCTTCCTGAGCTAACGGTCATGACTTTGCAA
>DIME01000060.1:0-122 GCA_002425405.1 Candidatus Accumulibacter vicinus | reverse complement strand
ACGCGACTTTCACATTAAGATTCGGTAATGAGCAATGGATTGAGGGTATAGGTACCGGTCAGACTCGCTTCGGCAAGAATGTGTCCCTGCATTGCCGCACGCAGTTTCTGGCCGGTCAGCTT
>DIME01000194.1 GCA_002425405.1 Candidatus Accumulibacter vicinus | reverse complement strand
AATTTTCCCTTGGCCATTTACCGGTCCCCAAGACATTAGAAGTTAATAATCTACAGCACCAAACGGTGGTGCCCATGGACAGAATTGAACTGTCGACCTCTCCCTTACCAAGGGAGTGCTCTACCGCTGAGCTACATGGGCATCGCTCGAGAAGCTTAAAGCAAATTTCTGCGGCCAACCTGGAGCGGGTGAAGGGAATCGAACCCTCGTCATAAGCTTGGAAGGCTTCAGCTCTACCATTGAGCTACACCCGCAAAAGCATTGCTCGAAGAACGATTTGACAGCATCACCGACAGCGGCGTCTCTTGTGGAGGGAGAAGGATTCGAACCTTCGAAGGCAGAGCCGTCAGATTTACAGTCTGATCCCGTTGGCCACTTGGGTATCCCTCCGACTAACAACCCATAATTCTGACGCCAAACCAAACATCTGTCAAAAAATTTTTTTGTCAAGAGAAGATTATACCTCTACCAGGATTTTTGTGGCGCATCACCAAACACCTGCCGGAGAGACCGCGCGGGATGCCCTTGACGCCCATCCTGGTCTACCGCGGGGCCTGCTGATCGGTGCATGCGCTGGCTGATCCGAGGTCCTCGCCAATTTTCTTCCGACGGCTCTGCACGGGCGATTGCCAGCGTCGCTGCGCACCAGCCCTTGCAAGCATTGCGACCGGGGTGACGGCGCGAGATGTTCAGGAATGCCTTGCAAGGTGTGGGACAACAGATCATTCCGTATGTGCTGCCGCCGATGCCAGCAGGTTACGACGCCCCGGAATCGTCAGGTAGATTCGTTTAGCGTTGTACCCGGAACCGGAAAATACGGCCGCCTCGACCTTTCTGGGTGCGGGTCTGTCCTGATACAGTTGATAAATCTGGGTAACCAGCTGGACGTAGTTGCGTGTTTCCGGGTAAGGCGGAATCTTGTTCCTGTATTGTTGCACGGCGCCTTCGCCAGCATTATAGGAAGCAAGCACCAATTCCTGCTGATTGGGGAACATGCGGTGAAGGTCTCGCAGATAACGCGCGCCCAAACGAATATTGATTTCCGGGTCGGCCAATTTCTGCTCGATGGTCTTGTTCTTGTCGCCCTGCAAGCCATAGCGCTCGGCTGTTGCCGGCATGACCTGCATCAAACCGATGGCACCTCTGGGGGAAATCGCGCCGGGGTTGAAACCCGATTCGGCCGCCATGATGGCCTTGAGCAGGGCGAACTCAATCGAAAATTCATTGCTGGCCACTTTCAGCAATGGCTCGAATTTCTTCAGGTTGGGATGTTTCGACAGATAGCGCAACAGTTCGGGCTTTGCCGGACCAGTCGCCGTGGAGTCAGCCGCATCGAACTGTTGGCCGCGCATGAACAATTGATAACGCGCATCAATCTTTTCGGTGGCAAAATGTGCTGCCCCCTGCTCGTCAATATAGCCATAAATATTGGCGCGAGCGTCCACCGAAACGAGGCTCAGGCCAAGCGTGAGGATGAAACCGGAAATTTGCATGCGTTGTTGCATCAGCTAGCCGCTTTCGTTGCCGTGATCTTGAATTCCACGTGCTGCGCTGCCGTTAATGGAAGGGAAAGGGAAATCTTCAGAAATATCCTGGCCAGTATGCCCAGTCCGGGCAGTCACTGTCAATCGCGATTTCGCACCTTCACCCCCGGCCTTCTCCTGATTGTCGGAGAAGGGAGATTCGCGAGTCGCTGACGCAACCTTTCCATCAGCGCCCGAACCGGTAACTCCAGAGCAGGTCCAGTCCGGTCGCGGAACCGGTGTAGCCGGCGAACGAGAAGTTCCGGCTCAGGTTGACAGTCAGTTTGACGATGCTGCCAGCCGTGGTGAGTGACTGCTCGTAGCTGATCAGCATGTTCGACGACAAGCGCTTGCCGATGCTGACGATCTGTCCGGTGGTGGTGTCACTGGTACCAAAGCCGGTCGTACTGGCAATCCGACTGGTCTGCCGCTGCCCTGATCCGTCGAGCCGGCCTCTGCTGATGCCGAACTCGTCGATTCCCAGACTCCGCTGCACGGCCTTCAGCGGACCGCCATCCTGACCGCCGAGAATGGTTTGCGCGGCGGCCAGCAACACCGACGTGTCCTGCCCGCGCTGTTGATCGGGGGCATGTCCAAGGACCAGCCAGGACAGTTTTTCGGCATCCGGCACATCGGGGTCGGAAACCAGCCGCACGACTGGCCGCCTGGCTGTTCCGGTCACTTCGACGCCGGCCTCGACCGGCAGATTGCTGCGCATGGCGCGGATATTGAGGCCAGGGTTGTCAAGCAGGCCCTGAAAGTTGAGAATGCCGCGCTCGATATCGAGCTTCTGGCCATAAGCATCGAAACGACCCTCCTCGGTACGGATCGAACCGATCGCGCGCGGCACTCCGCTGCCTTCGGAGCGAACCTTCAGGGCGCCCACCAGACGGCTTTCGACGCCAGCGCCGCGGAAGTGAAAGTGGCGACCGAGGTCGGCTTCGAGGTTCAGCGATACCAGCCGCGCCGGCACCGAAGCTTTCGCCTGACCGGAAGCCGGACGCTTGATCAGCACGTCATCCGACAATTGCGGCGTGCCGCTCCTGGCCAGCTCCCAGTAAGCGGCGTCGAGCTGCAAGCGTCCGATGACGTCGAGCACCCGCTCGCCGAGCTTCAGCTCTGCATCTCCGGAGACGAGCACCCACTGATCCGGGCGCTGCAGCACGCCCAGACGTTCCGCGCGCAGTTTCAGAACCCCCTCCGAATGTCCTGCGCGCAGCTCGCCGCTGGCCTCGATGCGACCAGGTCCGGCGCGCAGCTTGCCGGCATCGATCCTGGAATCGAGCAGCAAGGCGCGCGGCAGCGGCTGCAACTCACTCTCGAATGAGAGCTCCTTGAGCAGCAGACGAACATCCGTTTCGGCCTCACTGCGCAATTGCAACAGCAGCTTGCCGCGCTCCAGACGCACTCCCTGATCGAGTGCGCGCACAGCCAGCCCGTCGCCACGCCATTCGCCGTTGAGGCGCGGCTGCGCCGGGGTCCCGGCGAGCAGCATGCTGCCCGACAGACGACCGCCGAGTTGCCAGCCATCGCCAACCAGCGGACCGGCCCAGGCCAGATCCGGGGCATTCAGCCGCAGTTCTCCACGCCATGGCGCCTGCCGGTCGAGCCAGGCATCGGGCGAACTGGCAGCGCTGAAGTCGACGGCGATTTCGCCGAGCCGCTGGCCGCGCAGCTTGATCTGGCCTTGGCAACGACCGCCACTGACCAGCAGACTCAAGGTGCCCTCTTCGAGACCCAGCGGCAAGTTGCCAATCGTCAGGTCACCGCGATCTCGCCACAGCCGGATACGCGCTACCGGCAGGGTCGTTCGCGAACTGCCGACAGCATTGTCAGCACCGATCTCCCATTTGCCGTTGAGGCGCAGCGGCTCACCATTGCCCCGTACGGCCAGCGCCTCGGACCATTCCGGGAACTCGGCCAGTACCGCACCTACCGGCAAGGCGCGCAGACCGCCGACACTCTGCCAGTGCGACTGCTGGTAACGCAGTTGATCGAGTTGCAAGGACCAGCCGGCGCCGATGAACTCGCCCGGGCCGGCACGGTAGCTGCCGCTGGCCAACTGCAACGGCAGCGCGGCAGCCAGACGGAGGAAGGGTGTGTGCTTGTCGACCAGGGAAGAAAGCGTCAACTCGTTCAGCGTACCGGCCCAGGTCATGCCGACAGCTTGCGCGGCAAAACCGCCTGCCAGCAGCAAGCGCAGTTCGCGTCGATGGCCTTGCGCCGGCAGGCTGAGCTGTGCGTGCAGGCGGTGCTGGCTGCGCACGCCTTCAGCGTCGATCATCACGTCGCGCACGACGCTTTCCCCGTCCGACAGGTCCAGTCCCGCCAGGCGCAACATGCCAGACAGCTCGCCCTGATTGCCGTTGCCGAGGCGGGCGCTGAGCGTCAGCCCGCGTAGCTGTCCGAAGCCCGGCAGTGCCAGGTGCGCCGATTGCAGATCGGCCGAGACTTCCGGCACCTGCATGCTGCCGCTCAGCACGAAGCGGCCGTTGAGCTCGCCGGCGATACCCAACGGGTCGAGCCTGGGTGCGGCGACCAGCACGGTCAGTTGATCGCCGACGGCGCCGAACGTGCCTTTTGCCGACAGTCGGTTGCCGGCTGCAGTCAGCTCGACATCCGCCTTGCGCAAGCGTTGCCCGGCGAGATCGATTTCGCCGTTGCCGGCCAGCTGTGCTGCCTTTCCCAAGCGGCTGTTCTTCAATTGAAAACTGAGTGCCAGCGCGAGCTGTGGATGGCGGCTGCCCTGCACAGCAAACTCGGCATTGAGGTGCGCTGCGGGTAGCTTGGCGAAACGACTGGGATCGAAATTCTGCAATGTTCCCTGCACGGCAAACCGGCCACTCTCCGACCGCGCGACCTGGCCGCTGGCAAGCAGCTGGGCGTCGCCGGCAAGCAACCGCAGTGTCTCGACGGCGATTTCGTCGGGATGAATCGCCAGTTTGCTGTGGATCGAGAAATGCGCATCATGCAATTCGGTTTCGAGTCGCTGGCGGTTCAAACCCAGCGTGACACGCAGCGGGCCAGCGAGCTGCGTACGGCGCAGACTGCTGTACAGCGCACTCGCGTCCAGCGAAGTCACCGCCAGACGCAGTGCCAGTTCATCCGCATGCAGGCGGCCACTACCCTGCAGACGCCCGCCACCAGACAGACGGGCATCGAGATTCGCCAGATGCAACCCGTTTTCCTCGAGAGCGAGGTCGGCCTGCAGCGATGCCACGGGCAGGCGCTGCCGATCGACGGGTCCCGGACGTCGATTGACCACCGTCAGTCGCCCGCCCAGACCCGCCGAGGCCTTGCCCAGGGGCTCCAGTTCGGCACGCAGATCGAGCGCGGCCTGCGGCGCACCGTCGATCCAGGCTGCAGGGTCGACGGCCGAAAACTGGATCACCGCACCAAGAACAGGCTGTGGCGAAAACGGAGTGATCCGCGCGGCGATTTCGCCAGCGAAGTGTTCACTCGCCTGAGTCACGCCTGCACGCGCACGGCCTTGCAGGACAAAGTCCTCAAGCCGCCCCTCGGCAGTCAGATCGAAAGCGAGCGCTCGCCCGGCAGCATCGCCTTCGATGCCGGCTTTGGCGGTCAGTGCGAAGGGTGGCTCGGCGGCCAGCGACGCTTCAGCAACGACCTTCAGGCCGCCAATACGCGCCTGCAAATGAGGCAATCGGTGCAACAGGCCATCGCTCGACAGTGGCGCCTCGACCGCTTCGGCAACCGTCACCGCCTTCCCGTCCGGATGGGCGTACTCGCCAACTTCGATGCGCCCGACACTCAATTGCCCGACTTCGACCGACAGCGGCCATGCCAGGTTGTCGGGCAGCCGCGTGGCTTCGCTGCTGCCGGCATGGGCTACCCGCAGGCTCGCCACCTTGAGAGAGCCCACCGCCAAGCGGCCGCGCAACAGCTCGACCGGGTGCCAATCGACCTGCAGGTCCTGTACCTGGAGATCCAGCGTCTCATCCCGCCAGCGCAGCGACTGCAGGGAAAACGGCCCGCGCAGCGTGCCTGCCGGCTCGGTCAGCGTGAGCTGGCCAGCAGCCAGCCCTTCGATCATCCGGCAGATGGCGCGCATCCCCCCCGCGCTGCCGAGCAGCCAGACGGTCCCGGCCAGCAGCGCCAGCAAGACCGACAGCACGGCCAGCCACCCGCGCCAGGAGCAGCGTGGCGGCGATTTCTGCGACGAGGCGGGCGGTGCGGCAGTCATTCCGTCGCTTATCGCTCCAAGGTCGTTCAAAAGGGAATCGCCAGCGAGAAATCCAGCCGCAGCTTGCCCTCGCGCTGGCCATAGGCGAGGTCGATGCCGAGCGGTCCGGCCGGACTTCGCCAGCGTGCGCCGACACCATAACCGACCGCGAGGTCGATCGCCTGGCGATTGTCGACCGCGTTGCCGGCATCGACAAAAACCGCCGCACCCCAGGTCGGGTTGAGCCAGTGCGTGTATTCGCCGCTGATCGTCGCCAGGTAACGTCCGCCGACGGTCGCGTCGCCCTGTTTGACGCCAAGGCTCTGATAGGCGTAGCCGCGTACCGAGTTGCTGCCACCGGCACGAAAAAGGAAATCCTGTGGGATGCCCTGTACGGATGACGCAAAAGTGACCCCCAGCTCACCGCGAAAGAGTAGCGCGTCGCTGGCGCTGAGCGGAATCCCCTGGCTATAGCGCAGATAGGTCCGGACAAAGTCCTGATCGGAAAGCAGTGACTTGCTCCCGCCACCCCACTGAAACTGCAGGGAGATGCCCTCGGCGGGATCGAGCGGATCCCTGGCGTGCCGCCAGGTCCAGCCGAGTTGTGCGGTCAGGGCACGCGCGGTGGTGGACGGCGCACCCTGCGGCGACTGTCGTTCTTCTTGCCAGTTGATTCCCAAACGCTGCTCGACGCTACCGTACTGTTGCAGTCGCGTGGCCCCGACGGCGAAACGGCGGATGCCCAGGTTCTCGATGTCGGAGTGCTCGACTGCCGTACCGACACCGTCACGACGCTGCCCTTCATCGGGCGGAAAAAACACGTCGGTGTAGGCCGTCTGACGCAATTGTTCGATACGAACGCCGGTATGCAGCTCCCAGGCGCGGCCAAAAAGATCACTGCTCCGATAAGCGGATTCGACACGAGCGCCGGTGTTGGTGCTGTAACCAGCACCCAAGCTCAACTGGTAAGGGGCGCGCTCGCGCAGGTGCACGTGCACCGGCGCGCTCACCCGGCCATCTGCGGACGTCGCAGCAGCATTACTGTCACGTTCGAGGGTAACGCTGACCGACGAGAAGTAGGGCGTACTCTGCAAGGCCGCCTGCAAAGCCAGCAGCTTGTCCTCGCGGTAGGGTTCGCCGGGCTTGACGGCGCGATTGAAGCGCCTGACCAGTTCCTCCGGGTAGCGCTTGAGACCGCTGATCTGGAGTTCGCCGAAGCGGTAGCGTGGACCACTTGCCACCACGACCGTCAGTTCGACCCGGTGCGCTTCGGGATCGACCTCGGCACGGCTGTCCTGCAGGCGCGCAGCCGCGTAATCGACCGCCAGCAGTTCGGCCAGCAAGGCTTGCTTGGCCTCGTCCCAGTCGGCTTGCCGGAAGGGCTGGCCAACGGGCAGTTTCCAGGTCCGCAGCAACGATTTTTGCCACTCGGGGTCGAGATCGCCGACAATCTCGATGTGTACACTGCCGATCAGCGAGCGCGGGCCGGGATCGACCGCCAGCAGCAACTTGCCGTCGTGCGGGCGCAGCACGACGTGCGGCGAGAAATAGCCTTCGGTTGCCAGCAGCCTGGCGACCTCGCGCTGCATCCGGCGCTCGAACGCCGCCTGCGCCGGAACATCGGCGACATCGCCGATTTCCAGGTAGCTGCTCAACACTTCGCGCACTTCCGCAGGCGCCTGCAATTGTGGTACCACGGCGGCAGCAGGCGGGGCGAACAGCAGGGCGGCAAGAAAAAGGGGTTTATGCATGGCTTGATCAGATACAGGCTGGCCGCCTCCCGGCCTTTTCCTCAGGGTGCCGAAAGGCCGCGGCGACGCTGCCCGCGAAGCCGGAAGCTGCAACAGCAGGCAGCATAGGATAAACCCTTATCAACTGCCGCAGGCAGATACCCTCGACAATTCCTCACGATTTCCAGAAAAGGAACGAACATGTGGACCTTCGATTCTTGGCGCGTTTCGGTACGAATTCAGGTGCTGGTTGGGCTGTCCCTGGCGGGTTTGTTGTTGCTCACCATCGCCGCGTCGCTTCAGCTTCGCACCAGCATGCTCGAGGACCGCAAGAACAAGGTCAAGAACCTGGTTGAATATGCTCTGACGCAATTCGCCTTCTACGACAAGGAGGCCAGATCCGGCAGGCTGACTCTCGAACAGGCCCAGCAGTCGGCAAAGGAAACGCTGCGGGTCGCCCGCTATGGCAACAACGACTATTTCTGGATCAACGACATGCATCCGCGCTCGGTCATGCACCCGATCAAGCCGGAAGTCGAGGGCACTGATGTCTCGGGCAGCAAGGATGCCGCGGGGGCGCCGCTGTACCAGAAGTTCGTGGACACTGTCAAAGCCAGCGGCGCCGGCTTCGTCGAGTATCGATGGATACGAACACCGGGCGGTCCCGGCGTGCCGAAGCTCTCATACGTCAAGGGCTTTCAACCCTGGGGCTGGGTCATCGGCACCGGCATCTACATCGACGATGTCGATAGCGAGTTTCGGCAGCAGTTCCTCAGGCTCGGTGGCATCTCCCTGGCGCTGCTCCTGCTCCTGGGCCTCCTGGGCTGGCGGGTCGGCGGCAGCATCCTGCGACAACTCGGTGGCGAGCCCAGCTACGCCGCCGAGGTGACGCGCCGCATCGCTGCCGGCGATCTGACGCAGAAGGTGACCTTGGGGAGCCGTGGGGGGGCCAGCCTGCTGGCCTCGCTGGCCGAGATGCAGGGCCGGCTGGCGCAGGTCTTCGGCCAGATTGATCAGACCGCGGGGGGTCTGTCGCGCAACGCATCAGCCCTGTCCACCGCGGCCGCCGAAATCGGCCGGGCCGCCGAAGCGCAGGCGCAGGCCACTTCGGCGTCGGCAGCAGCGCTGGAAGAAGTCACGGTCAGTATCAACGAGGTGTCGGCCTTGGCCGGCCAGACCGAAACCGGTTCGGAACGTACGTGATCGAGCAGATCCAGAGCGAAACCCGGCAGACGGTCGATGGCATGCAGGAAGTGACACCGAAGACCGACCGTGCCCTGGCCAAAGTCCATGCGGTTGCCGGGATGCTGCAATCGATCAGCGGGGAAGCCGCCGAATCGCGCAGCCGTGCCGGCGAGGTGGCGAATGCGACCCACGAGCAGGCGGTTGCTGCCAACGATATCGCTCGCAACGTCGAACAGGTATCGCAGATGGCCGAAGAGACGACGGCGACCATGCACGTGAACGCCAACAGTGCCGCCGAACTCGACGCCATGGCCAGCGATTTGCGCGCTCAGCTTGCCTATTTCCGGGTCACGTAGGCGGCGTCCGGCAAGCGTGGAGCAGCGGTGACCGAACGGGAGCGTGCGCATTGCCGGCCTGCCGGTGGGCAATGGATTCCATGAATTCGATCCAGATCTGGACTCTCCTGCGGCAATTCTATCCGGTGGCCGCCTTTCTCGGCGGTTTCGTCTGGGATGCGCTGACCATCGGCCAGCGCATCCGGGTCGTCGACTTCTGGCGCCTGGGAGCTTTCCTGCTTGGCGCCGCGCTGCTGACGCTCTGGCTGGCGCGCCGTGGCGCGCTCGGGGTCGCGGCGCCGGAGGCCGATCAGTCGCTGCGCGCCCGCTTTCGCTCGCTCATCTGGCAGGCGCCCTATCTCCTGCTGCAGTTTTTTTTCGGGGGGATTTTCTCGGCGCTGTTCATTCTCTACTTCAAGAGTTCCGGACACCTCGGCACCTGGCTCACCGCCGCCTTTCTCGGTGCACTCCTGATCGGCAACGAGTTTGCCGGCGACCACTACGGGCAGCGCTTCACGCTGACCTGGGCCTTGTTTGCGCTAAATGCGATCCTGCTCTTCAATTTCGCGCTGCCGCATGCCCTGGGCAGCCTGAATCCCCTCTGGTTCTACGCATCGACGGCCACCGGCCTGCTCCTGACGCTGCTCCTGCGCTGGCTGGCACCGGGACGACCGGGACGCAGCGGCCCGGCCTGGAGCCTGGCTGCGCTGTTGACGCTGGCCTTCAGCCTCGACATGATTGCGCCGGTGCCGCTGGTCAAGCGGCAAATGGCGGTCGGACAGGAGTTCGTGCAGGCGGACGGCAATTACACGCTGCAAATCGAGCGGGCGGCGTGGTGGCAATGGTGGCGCGATCAGGCGAGCACCGTTCATGTGCCGGAAGGCGGCCGTCTGTACGGCGTATCGGCGGTGTTCGCGCCACTCGGGGTGACCGCGTCCCTCGAACACCGCTGGGAAGTCCATGCCGCCACTGGCTGGCGGGTGGTCTACCGCCGGCCTTTCCAGAGCACTGGCGGCCGCGATCGTGGCTTTCGAGGCTACTCATGGGTACTCAATCCTCCGCCTGGCGACTGGCGTTTCATCGTCGCCACCCAGGATGGCCGGACGATCGACATTCTGCGCGTGACGGTCGCGCGCGGTGCGCCGCCTCGCGAAGAAGTGCGTATCCGGGATTTCAACTGAATCTGCGCCAAGCGCTTGTCCTTATTTGTGATAGCCGCGTCCGCTGCCGGCGACGCGTGCGGTCTGGGTGGCGGCGTCCTGGGCAAAGAGACTCCAGCCCTGATACTGGGCATACGAGAAAAAAAGCAATGCCAGCAGGCCGACGATCCAGTTGCTCCTGATCATGGCGATCGCACCTCAGTCTGCCTCGCCACCCAGGTCGCTCTCGTTCCAGCGCCGTGCCTCGAAAGCCGCCTTCCGCCAACGCGACCACAAGGGGAAGATCACCAGGAAGATCAGCAGCAGCACATAGTTCGACCAGCCCACCGGGTCACGAATGACCTCCAGGGTGTCGACCACTGCCGACACATTGTCTTTCCCGAGTTCGTACTCGATGACCAGGTAGTAGGTGCCTGCCGGCACGGCCTTGAACACCATTTCATCGGACGCCGAACCCTCGGCCCAGCTCTCGCCGTCATCGACGCCCTGGTAGTAGCTGATTTCCTGCATTCCCAGGTAAGCCTCGCCGCTGTTCTTCTCGACCAGGGTGGTGTTCACCGATAGCCAGTTATTGGCGACATCCGTACTGTGGCGGACCTGCAGCGCGCGTGCGCGGCTGTTTAGGACGAATTCCTGGCTGCTCAGCGTCGCCTCTTCGTTCTGTGGCGAAAGCACGATGCGCTGCTTGAGTACCGACTGCGATGCGAAGAACAGCACGAAAACAAGCTGCACGACGGTCGCTGCCAGCGCCAGTTGCCAGAACAGTCGGCAAGCGCGGCGATGCCTTTCCAGCAGCGGGTTCGGCTGGTTGGCATAGACTCCGATCTGGCGGGGCGGCGGCGCCTTGACGCCGAAAGCGGCACGTATCTCGTCGGCCGGCCGATACTCGGCCTGTGACCAGTTCGCCTCCTTCGCCGTCACCTCGCGTGACAACATCCGCGGCGGACAGACATAATCGTCAACGGCACAGGTCTCGCCGACGGCAACCCGCCAGTAGAACTCGCCGACGACATAGATCACCTCGGCCGAGCCATGGTTGTAGAGCCTGAACTCGTTTCCTTGATACTTGAACTTCGTCTGCCCGTGACCGACCGACGGCGGGTTGGAAAGCGTGCGCGCATGATTCCAGTGGCCCTGATATTCGATCAGCCAGGAAAAACCCTGCTGCCCGTTGAACAACAGATATTCCGACCACGCATCATCGCCGCCCTGCGAGCGGCTGCTGCGGCGCATGAAACCGATCACTTCCCAGTCGATGCCGTCCAGCTTGCCCTGGCTGCCGAGCGGCAGCCAGGGCATTTCGCGCAGCGCCTGTGCGGCCCTGGCCAGGAGTTTGATGTTTTCATTGTCGATCCCGATGATCGATCCACAACTTTCGCAGGCGACGCTTTCGATGGCCGGCGAATGAATGCACAGCGGCGCCGCACAGTGCGGACAATTGAAGGCGCGCGCAGTGACCTGCGGCGCCGCGCCGGGCGAGTGATCGTCCGGATGTCTGAGATTGCTGAGCCGGAGTTCGGCAAAGGCGACGGCCTGGCCGACGAAGACCAGCGGTGGCGTCTCGCTGTAATCGATGGTCAGGAAGCGATTGTTCCCGCGCAGATCGGCGCTATGGACATCATAGCCGGCAGCAACCTTGAACGGCAGTTCGCCCTGCCCGGAAATGCAGCGGGCGGTGACCAGATTGCTGACAGTGAAGGTACGCCCGTCGAGGATCAGCGGCATCTCCGGTGCCAGCGCCGCGAAGGCCGGCAGCGGGTCGCTGACCGCGACCTGCGCGCTGACCAGCCACTCGCCGGCGGCTTCGGCGAGCCATGCCGTGCGCCCGTCGTCGAAAAGGACATGCCACTCGTTCCAGATCCCGGCTTCATATTGCATCTGGATGCGGCCGATGACTGTGAACGGGTGCTTGCGGAAAGTGCCGGTGCTGCCGATCTGGACCGGCGAACGATCTTCGAGCAGTTCGGCCATACGACCGAGGTTCTGCAGATCCTCGCCGCTGCGCAGCAGGGTGCTGCGACAGAACTCGCAGACGACATAGATCGAGGTCGCCGACCGGAAAGCGACCGGCGCGCCGCAGGACGGGCAGCGGGCAGTCTTCACGAGCGGGCAGCCGGCACCATCACTGCTCTGGCCGGTGATCTATACCAGCTTGCCGAGCAGTTCGCTCTTTTTGGCGTCGAATTCGGCTTGCGAGAGGATTCCCTTGGCAACCAGGCCATGCAGCTTTTCAAGCGTTGCGATGACCTCGTCGGCGTTGCTGGCAGAACCTTCCGCTGCCGCTGGCTGCACCGGTGCGCTCCCGCCCGGCATCGCCTGCGCCATCGCCACCGTCATCGTCTGGCCGATGCCAAGACCGGCACCGAGGCCGGCACCGAGACCGGCAATGCCGCCCTCGTTCTGTGCCGCCAGCGGAATGCTGTTGGCGACCTGGTATTGCGTGTAGCGTCCGAGGTCGCCGAGCATGTTCATGCCGATGCGGCTGTCGAGGATCTTCTGTAGTTCTTCAGGCAGCGATACGTTCTGCACGACGAAGCTGTCGAGCACCAGTCCGTAGCGCTCGAAAACCCTGGCCAGCTTGTCCTCGAGGGTCCGGCTCAGTTCGTCCAGGTTGGCCGCCATGTCGATGAAAGGCACACCCGATTCGCCGAACAGGTCGGTCATCGAGCTGATCACCAGGTTGCGCAACTGACCATCGAGTTCGGCGACAGTATATTGCGCACGAGTACCGGAAATCTCGCTGTGAAACTTGCACACGTCGGTCAGCTTGTACGAATAGATCCCGAAAGCACGCATCCGCACCATGCCGAAATCCTTGTCGCGAATGGTGACCGGATTCGGCGTTCCCCATTTGCAGTCGAGCTGCAGGCGGGTCGAGAAGAAATAGACATCCGACTTGAAAGGTGATTCGAAGAGCTTGTCCCAGTGCCTGAGGTTGGTCAGCAGCGGCAGGGTACTGGTCGTCAACCGGTAGCGACCGGGCCCGAAAACGTCGGCGATCTGCCCCTCATTGACGAAGATGGCCATTTGCGACTCGCGCACCGTCAGTTGCGCTCCGTACTGGATCTCGAAATCCTGCATCGGGTAGCGCATGGCGAGAACGCCGTCGCCTTCTTCAGTCCAGTGAATGACATCAACGAACTGTTTCTTGATGAAGTCCATGAGCGCCATGGCAATCTCCTGATCACAAGGTTGGCAGGCCGGCGCTGCACTGGCGAGCGCCGGAAGAGAAATCGGTCAGTAGGTCATGCAGGCGGCATTGATCAGACCAATGCTGAACGAAATGGCGGCCAGGAATATCGCTGGTGCGATCCTTCCGGCCGGAATGTCCTGATTGAGCTGAGGCAGCGTCAAACGGGCCACCAGATAGGCCAGGATCTGGATGATGCCAGCGATCACCCCCCAGGAAGCGAGGTCGATCAGGGTATCGCTATGGGCAATGACATTGGCCACCGGCATCGCAAAACCGAGCAGCGCCCCCGCCAGACTGACCGCTGCCGCAGCGTTGCCGGCGCGAATCAGCGCGACCTCCTGGTAAGGCGTGACGTTCAGGTAGACCAGCAAGAAAAGCACCAGCAACCCCATCGCCACGGCGAAGTAGGCGAGGAAGGCAGGCAAGGTCGTCAAGAGGTGAGTCGGCATGCGGCATCTCCTGTCCACAGGCAGAGCGGTTCAAAGGGAGTCGGCATAGCGTACCAGACCGCTGAGGATCAGATTGTCCGTTAACTGGCAAGGGATGCTCAGATGTGCCGCCAGCGGCGCGGCGCCACCACCGGTCAACAGGCAGCAGGCACCGGGTTCGGCAGCAATCGCCGCAAACATCCGTTCGATGGCACCGAGCTGAGCTTGCAGGCAGCCGCTGACGATGGCGTCCATGGTGTTGCGCGGCTCACTACGAAAAACGCCTTCGGCGAAGGGCAACTGCGCCGTGTTGCTCGCCAGCGCCGCCCGCATCAGGTCGTACCCCGGCAGGATCAGGCCGCCGCGAAACAAGCCGGAGGCATCGAGCCGGTCGATCGTCGTCGCCGTGCCGGCGCAGACCACCAGGCAGGTACTGCCGAACAAGGCGCGCGCACCGATCAGCGCCGCCCAGCGGTCGGCACCGAGTTGCCAGGGACGTTCATAAGCATTACGTATGCCGCAGGCCTCGGCGCTGGCGTGCAGGAACGAGACCTGGGCGTGCCGCCTGGCGAGAAGATCCGCAATGCTTGCGGCAACCTCGCGGCCGGCGACGTTGCAGATCGCCACCCGCGCCGCCGCCGGCCATTCGTCGGCGACTTCACTCAACCAGGCGACATCGGCAGTCGCCAGCACGCCGCTGTCCAGCCACCGGTTGCCGTCATGGACGCCCCATTTGATGCGGCTATTGCCCGCGTCGATGGCGATGTTCATGCCACCCGCAGCGACAGATCGCCGCACAGACAGCGTTCGACCCCGCTCGACGTCAGGAGCAGGAGCGCGCCGTCGGCGTCGGCGCCGAGACAGATCCCCTGACGGTCGAGCTGCCCGTCGTTGAGCAGACGCACCTGACGATCCTGCCAGACATGACGCGCCTGCCATTCGTTGCGCACGGCGCTGAAACCACCCGCCGAAAAGTCGTCGAGAACAGCGGCGAGATCGAGCAGCAGTTGCGCCAGCAGGCGATGGCGATCGGGCGCTGCTGACAGCGCCTGCGCCAATGCCGCCGGGCGATGCAGGAACTCCTGCAGCTCTTCGGCGGCAACGGCAGGCATCTGCAGATTGAGGCCGATACCGATCACCGCCAGCATGCCACCCGGCACGGTCTCCAGTTCGATCAGGATGCCGCCAACCTTGCCGCCGTTGAGGAGGATGTCGTTGGGCCATTTGAGTCCGACGCCGGCAACACCGCAGGCCTCGAGCGAACGTGCGACGGCAACGCCAACCGCCAGCGACAGTCCCGCCAGCCGCGCGATGTCGCTGCTGAAGCGCCAGGCCAGCGAGAAGGTCAGGCTGGCTTCGGGAGACGATCGCCAGCTGCGACCGCGACGGCCGCGCCCAGCCGTCTGCCGGTCGGCAACCAGCAGCGCCCCGCTCGTCGCCCCTTGCCGGGAACGTTCGAGCAACAAGGTACTGGTCGAGCTGCATTCGCGTAGCGCCTCGATCGTGAAGCGACTCTGCGCCGGCCCGAGCAGCCGGGTCAGGCGAGCAGGGTCAATCTGGCAAGGGCTATGCGCAGGGTTCATGGCTTCGTCATCACAAGCAACCCCGCCATTATCGCCGATTATCGCGCCGATGAACCTTCCCGCTCGTCGCCGGCACCACTGCCGTCGAGGCCAAGTTCCTGGATCTTGCGGGTGATGGTATTCCTGCCGATGCCGAGAGCATGCGCGGCCTCGATTCGCCGCCCGCCGGTATGGGCCAGCGCACGGTTGATCAGGACGCGTTCGAAGGACTGCGTCAACTTCGCATGCACCTGCCCAGGATCGCTTCTCAACAGATGTTCGACCTCGTTCGCCAGCGCAGTTTGCCAGTCGTTGGTCAGCGTCGCCGGCCCGGCCTCACGCAGTTCCGGCGGCAGGTCGGCGACTTCCAGGAGTTGTCCCGGCGCCATCACCGTCAGCCAGTGACAGAGATTTTCGAGCTGCCGCACGTTCCCCGAAAAATCGAGCGAACACAGATGCTTCAGGGCAGCATCGGAAAAGCGCTTGCCCTCGACACCGAGTTCCTGGGCACTCTTGAGCAGGAAGTGGCGCGCCAGGATCGGGATGTCCTCAGGTCGTTCGCGCAAGCTCGGCAGGCGAACGCGGATCACGTTCAGGCGGTGAAAGAGATCCTCGCGAAAAAGTCCCTGGCCGACTCGCGCTTCGAGATCCTGGTGCGTCGCAGCAATAATCCGCACCCGGGTCTTCAGCGGCGAATGGCCGCCAACCCGATAGTAATGGCCGTCCGACAGCACGCGCAACAACCGTGTTTGCAGCTCTGCCGGCATGTCGCCGATTTCATCGAGGAACAGCGTGCCCCCTTCAGCCTGCTCGAAACGGCCCTGGCGCTGCGCCGCCGCGCCGGTAAAGGCACCCCGTTCATGGCCGAAGAGTTCGGATTCGAGCAGGTCGCGAGGAATCGCTGCGGTGTTGATGGCGATGAACGGCTTGTCGGCACGCGGA
The DNA here is from genome assembly GCA_002425405.1 of Candidatus Accumulibacter vicinus. GTDB lineage: Bacteria > Pseudomonadota > Gammaproteobacteria > Burkholderiales > Rhodocyclaceae > Accumulibacter > Accumulibacter vicinus. The sequence continues at coordinate 3,769 of DIME01000194.1, read as the reverse complement.
CTGTGGCGATGCACGGCGCGCGCCACGAGTTCCTTGCCGGAGCCCGACTCGCCAGTAATCAGAACGGTCGCGCTCGATTGACTCAGGCGACCAATGGCGCGGAAGACTTCCTGCATCGCCGGGGCCTGACCGAGAATCTCCGGCGTCAATCCTTCATCGTTCGGCGCACCACTCTGGTGCAGACTCTCGCCAATCGCCCGCCGGATCAGTTCCAAAGCCTGATCGACATCGAAGGGTTTCGGCAGATACTCGAATGCCCCCCCCTGAAATGCCGATACCGCACTCTCCAGGTCGGAATAGGCGGTCATGATGATCACCGGCAGCGTCGGGAAGCGTTCCTTGAACACCTGCAATAATTCCAGTCCCGACTGACCCGGCATGCGAATGTCGGAAACCAGCACTTGTGGCGCTTCGCCACCAGGACCGAGTTGCGCCAGCGCTTCAGTTGCCGAGGCAAAACTCTGAAAAGCGATCTTTTCGCGCGCCAGAGTCTTTTCGAGAACCCAGCGGATTGATTTGTCATCGTCTACGATCCAGACCGGTTTCATCGATTCCTCAGGCGGCTTGTCAAGTATCATGATTGGCTAGCAAGAAGCCTGCCAGCCGACTCAGACGAGCGGCAGGCGAATCGTGAAACAGGTCTGTCCCGGCTGGCTTTCACAATCAATCGTCCCCTGGTGTTGTTGCACAAAACTCTGTGCCAGCGTCAGCCCGAGGCCGCTACCGCCCTCGCGACCGGAAACCAGCGGATAGAACATGCGTTCGCGAATATCCTCGGGAATTCCCGGGCCATCATCGATGACCTTGACTTCGAGCGCCAGCCGGTAGCGGCGCTTGAACAAGGTCACCTGACGCGCGGCCCGGGTGCGTAGCGTGATCAGCCCGGGCACGGTGACGCTCCCGTCAGCCTGCCGGTCAATCGCCTGCGCGGCATTCCTGGCGATGTTCAGAAAGACCTGGATCAATTGTTCGCGATCACCGACCAACTCCGGCAGGCTGGTATCGTAGTCTCGACAAACGCTCAGGATGGTCGGGAACTCGGCAGTCAGCAGGCTGCGCACACGTTCCAGGATCTCGTGAATGTTCACCGGCCCCGGCTGCATCGGCCGATGCGGCGACAGCAGGCGGCGCATCAGATCCTGCAGGCGGTCGGTCTCCTTGATGATCACCTGCGTGTACTCGCGCAGACCCGGCTGGTTGAGCTCGCGCTCCAGCAATTGCGCCGCACCACGGATACCACCGAGCGGGTTCTTGATTTCGTGCACCAGGTTGCGTATCAACTCGCGACTGGCCTGCTGCTGCTCAACCAGACGCTCTTCCCGAGTTGCTCGCAACTGTTGATCGATTGGCCACAATTCGACCAGCAGGCTGGCTTCCGGGGAATCGACCGGGTTGACCGTGCAGTCCAGTTGCAGGACCTCACCACCGACGAGCCGTAAACCGATTTTCTGCCCGGTATAGCCCCAGCCCTGGTTGAGAACGCTGTCGAGTGCCGCCAGCAATCTCGGCGGGCACTCCATGACGCCTTCCAGCGGACAACCGGTAAAAACCTTGTTGCTGATCTCCAGCAGGTTTTCGGCTGCCGGATTCAGGTAGCGGATGGCCAGGCGCGCGTCGAGCAACACCACTGCCGACGACAGCAGATCAAGACCGGCGAAGGGATTTCCCGAATGTTCAGGCATTGGCTTTGCAGGGCGGCAGGCCCTGACGATCAGCGCAGATTGGCGATTTCTTTCTGGATGGCCTCAACATTGCGTTGGTGCAGGGCAACCTTGTCCTTGTAGGTCTGGATCCGCTCCTGCACCTTGCCGCCGCTGACCGCCCCACCCTGCATGCGTTCACTCGGCAGAATGATGCCTTCCTGTTCGGCAAGGTCCTTCTTCGCCTGTTCGGCATTCCTCTGTTCTGCCGCCAGTTCGTTTTCGAGGATGCGTCTACGATCGCCGTCACGCGACTTCTGCGTCTGATCGTCCACCTTCGGAAAGTTGCCTGGCGTCGGCGTTTTCGTTGCCGCAGCCGGTGGTTTGGCCGCTGGCGCCAGGTTGACCGGATCGAGGACAAGTTTCCGGCAACTCTTGCTCGGTACATTCGAGTAGGTCACCCGTCCGTCGGGGTCGGCGCATTTGTAGATGTCCTGCGCGTGCGCCGATACTGCAGCGAACAGTCCAATCAAAAGACACAGGCCTGGCAGTTTCATCGTCGTCGTATTCCTTTGTCGCAGCCAGTCACCGCGGAGGGAAACCGGCGACCCTCCTCCTGAACATCAGGCGACGCCAGGAGAGGAATCGAATCAATAGTAACGCGGCAGGCAGTCGATCGGTAGACAAAAAAAAGGACGGGCAAGCCCGTCCTCTAGTCTGCGCCTACCCGATCAGCAACTGTAGTACAGATCGAATTCGACCGGGTGAGTGGTCATGCGCACCTTGTTGACCTCGTCCATCTTGAGTTCGATGAAGGCATCGATCCAGTCATCGGAAAAGACTCCGCCACGAGTGAGGAAGTCGCGATCCTTGTCCAGCGATTCAAGCGCTTCTTCGAGGCTGGCGCAAACCGTCGGGATCTTGGCATCTTCTTCGGGGGGCAGGTCATAGAGGTTCTTGTCTGCCGGATCGCCCGGATGAATGCGGTTCTGAATACCGTCAAGACCGGCCATCAACAAGGCCGAGAAGCACAGATAGGGATTGGCGATCGGGTCTGGAAAACGGGTTTCGATACGCCTGGCCTTGTCGGAAGCGACATGCGGCACACGGATCGAAGCCGAACGGTTCTTAGCCGAGTAGGCCAGCTTGACCGGTGCTTCGTAGTGGGGCACCAAGCGCTTGTACGAATTGGTGCCGGGGTTGGTGATCGCGTTCAGCGCCTTGGCGTGCTTGACGATGCCACCGATGTAGAACAGCGCCAATTCCGAAAGACCGGCGTAGCCATTGCCGGCGAACAGGTTCTTGCCATCCTTCCAGATCGACTGATGGACGTGCATTCCCGAACCGTTGTCGCCAACAATCGGTTTCGGCATGAAGGTCGCGGTCTTGCCGTACTGATGCGCAACGTTATGGACCACGTACTTGAGCACTTGTGTCCAGTCGGCGCGCCTGACCAGCGTGTTGAACAGGGTCCCGATCTCGCACTGACCGGCGGTCGCGACTTCGTGGTGATGCACTTCAACCGGCACCCCGACCGATTCGAGCGTCAGCACCATCGCCGAGCGGATGTCGTGCAGGCTATCGACTGGCGGTACCGGGAAATACCCCCCCTTGATCCCCGGGCGGTGACCCGAACCCCCCTCACTGTCGCCCTTTTCGCCACTCGTCCAGGCCGCTTCCTGCGAGAAGATCTTCAGGGTGCAGCCCGACATGTCGACGCTCCACGACACCGAATCAAAAATGAAGAACTCGGGTTCAGGTCCGAAGTAGGCGGTGTCACCAATACCGCTGGACTTGAGATAGGCTTCGGCGCGCTTGGCAATCGAACGTGGATCGCGGTCGTAGCCGCGGCCGTCCGCCGGATCGACCACATCACAGGTGATGACCACGGTGGTCTCATCGAAGAAGGGATCGACATAAGCGGTGCTCGGATCGGGCATCAACTGCATGTCCGAAGCCTGAATCCCTTTCCAGCCAGCGATTGACGAACCATCGAAAGCGTGGCCGTTCTCGAACTTGTCCTCGCCAAAAGCGCTGACCGGCACCGTCACGTGCTGCTCCTTGCCACGCGTATCGGTGAAGCGAAAGTCAACGAACTTCGCCTCGTTTTCCTTGACCATGTTGATTAC
>DIME01000170.1 GCA_002425405.1 Candidatus Accumulibacter vicinus | reverse complement strand
AGTTAACAGAGGATTCTAGGTTAATGCCTTCTGCCCGAGTTTCGTCAGCGTCGAAGGCGGCAGGCTGCGCGCCGGCCGCGCCATCGCCAGCGACGATGGCGGCTTGGCCAGCGCTCCTGCCAGCGCTTTTTCCACGGCTCTTGCCAACCTTCCCGACCCCGTACTCGCCGACACGCGCCACCCCTTCAACATCCTGATCACCGGCGTCGGCGGTACCGGCGTCGTCACTCTCGGCGCGCTGCTCGGCATGGCCGCGCACCTCGACGGCAAGGGTGTCTCGGTTCTCGACATGACCGGCCTGGCGCAGAAATTCGGCGCCGTCTTTTCGCACCTGCGCATCGCCGACCGACCCGAGGACCTGCATGCCGCGCGCATCGCCACCGGCGAAGCGGACGCCGTGATCGGCGGCGACCTCGTGGTCACCGCCGGCGCCGAAGCCTTGTCGAAGGTTCTTGCCGGCAAGACACGGGCAGTCGTCAACGTCGCCGAAACACCGACTGCCGAATTCACGCACAACCCCGACTGGCAATTTCCGCAGCAAGCGATGCAGGCCCGCGTCGACGAAGCCTGCGGCGCCGGCCGGACCCTTTTCCTCGACACCGCCGCGATGGCCCGCCGCCTGATGGGCGACGCGCTCTACGGCAACCTGTTCCTGCTCGGCGTCGCCTGGCAACGCGGGCTGGTGCCGCTCTCGCTGGCGGCGATCGACCGATCGATCGAGCTCAACGGCGCCGCCGTCGAGCAGAACCGCCAGGCCTTTCTCTGGGGCCGGCGCGCCGCGCACGACCCGGAAGCCGTCCGCCGCCTGCTGCAACCGGCGGGTACGCCGACGGCGCTGCCAATCTCGCGCAGCCTCGACGAGGTGATCGAGCGACGCGTCGAGACCCTCACCGCGTATCAGAACGCGCGCTACCGAAGCGCCGCTGCAATCGACCGCCCTGAGCGAAGCTGTCGCTCGCGCCTACGGCAAGTTGCTGGCGGTCAAGGACGAGTACGAAGTCGCGCGACTGCACGCCGATCCGGCTTTCCGCCGGCAGTTGGCGGAAGAGTTCGAAGGCGACTTCACGCTGCGCTTCCATCTCGCGCCGCCGCTCCTCGCGCGGCCGGACCCGCAAACAGGCCGAATCCGCAAGCGCAGCTACGGCGCCTGGATGATGACCGCGTTCGGCTGCTTGAGCCGGCTCAAGGGCCTGCGCGGCACCTTCCTCGACCCCTTCGGCAGGACCGACGAAAGGCGCATGGAACGGCAACTGATCACCGACTACGAGGCCGATGTCGAACTGATCCTCGCGCAACTCAAACCCGACACGCTGGCCACTGCCATCGATCTGGCGAGCGTGCCGGAACGGATTCGTGGCTTCGGGCACGTCAAGACGGCGTCGGTGCGGCAGGCCCGCGCCAGACGCGACGGCCTGCGCCGGCAACTGCTCGCGGCGCCAGCCAGCGGCCAGGCGAACGCGGCGTGAGCGAGCGTCGGAGCGTCATCGCCCCATCGGTCGGGTCAGGCCGCAGGCCGCAACCCGACAACCCCGTCGAGTTACGCTGTGCTAACCCGACCCACCAGGCTGGTCTTTCGGCAGCAGGCTCGCAGGCAGCAAGAAGCGGTCGGGTCGGCCGGGCAAAGGGACGAAGCCGAAATGTGTGTAGAACGCCGCAGCCGCTTGATCCTTGGCGTCGACGACAATGCCGGCGACGGCCAGCACCGCGCCGGCCTGCACGACTTTCGCGCAAGCGTCGGCCAGCAGAATCGACCCCAAGCCCTTTCCTTGAAACTGCGTATCGACGGCGAGGCGACCTATGAGGGCGATCGGCACCGGATAGCGAGGCAGCTTGCGTGCCAGCGCAGACGGCAGATCGCCGCAAGCGACGCTGCCGGCGCTCAGGGTGAAGAAACCCGCCAATCGCTCCGGCTGATCGTCGGGCGTGGCAACGAAGACACGCGCCACGTCTTTCCGCACATCTTGCGACGCATAGCGGCGAATGTACTCGTCGAGCGGCGGGCTGCCGCAGTGGAAAGCAGCGACATCCTGTGCGGCGTCGAGCGGGTTGATCCGATAAGCACTCACTTCCGGAGGCTGCTCGCATGGCGCTGGAAGGCGCGCTGCAGTGCAGCGTTTGGCCCGTCAAGCGCGTCGAGAGCGGCGAGAAAAGCCGCGAAATCCGCCGCTTGCAGGGTGATCGACGCGTGGGCCTCGACCACTCGCTCGGCTGAAGCCACGGCCTGCGTGAGCACGAACTCCGAAATGCTGACATGCGAGTAAGCGGCCGCGCGTTCGAGCAGTTCGCGCGCACGCCTGTCGCAGCGGATGTTGAGGCGGCTTTCCTTGATGGCGGTGCTGGTCATGGCGGATTTCCGGAAATGAACACCAAGAATGTACGCCGGATGTGCGCACGCTGCAAGACGCCTGATTGCAGACCCTACGCACACGCCGTCCTTGCGGCGCGCCGACGGAACTCGTTGAGCTTCGCAAGAGCTCAGCTCAACCTGCCGCCGCTGTCAGACCCCGAGATCTCGGCCGAAAGGATAGGAAATCCAACGGCCCCATCGAGAGTATATGAGCCTT
>DIME01000171.1 GCA_002425405.1 Candidatus Accumulibacter vicinus | reverse complement strand
TTTCCGGGCTCGGTGCGCCTGATCATGGTGCAGGCGACTTCGGCCGAGGCGATGCCGGCGGTCGAAAAGAGCATGACCGCGCTGCTCCGCCAGCGTCATCGCATTCGTGAAGGGCAGGACAACGACTTCTATCTGCGCAACCTTGCCGCGGCAGCGGACTCGGCAGCCGAGACGACACGCGTCATGTCGCTGCTGCTCGGCGCGATCGCCTCGGTTTCGCTGCTCGTTGGAGGCATCGGGATCATGAACATCATGCTCGTCTCGGTAACCGAACGCACGCGCGAGATCGGCATTCGCATGGCAATCGGCGCGCGCCAGCGGGACATCCTCGCGCAGTTCCTGCTCGAAGCGTTGATGATCTCGGTCGCCGGCTGCCTGATCGGGCTCTTTCTCGGCATCGGCGGTGCGCTGCTGACCAATGCGCTGACCGACATGGTGATCGTCATTTCCGGCGCCTCGATCCTGGTGGCCTTCGGGGTCGCCGCCGGGATCGGCATCTTCTTCGGCTATTACCCGGCGCACCGCGCCGCCGCCCTCGATCCGATCGAGGCGCTACGCCATCAGTAGCACGACAGGCTACAATCTTTCTTCAGCCCACTCAGCGAGAACCTCTCCCATGCCCATCTACACCCTCGGCGCCCGGCGCCCCCAGATCGACCCGCAAAGCTGGGTCGCCCCCAACGCCACCGTGATCGGCGACGTCCGCCTGGCCAGAAACGCCTCGATCTGGTGGAACGCAACGGTGCGCGGCGACAACGACCCGATCACGATCGGCGAAAACAGCAATATCCAGGACCAGTCCGTCCTGCATACCGACGAAGGCGTACCGCTGACGATCGGCTGCAACGTCACCGTCGGCCACCTGGTGATGCTGCACGGCTGCACCGTCGGCGATGGATCGCTGATCGGCATCGGTTCGGTGTTGCTCAACCGCTCGGTGATCGGCCAGGGCTGCATCGTCGGCGCCCACACGCTGATCCCGGAAGGCAAGGTCTTTGCAGACCATTCGCTGATCGTCGGCTCACCCGGCAAGGTGATCCGCCGGCTCAGTGATGAAGAAGTCGCCCGGCTGCAGCATAGCGCCGATCACTACGTAGCCAACTGGCAGCGCTATCTGCGCGAACTCGCGGCGCGGTAGTCTTCCTATTTCTCCGCAGAGGAAGAAAAGGCCGTCGAGTCGACGGCCTTTTCCCATGGGGCTGTGGATAAGTCGGAAACCGCTTTTCGCTATCCCGAAAACGCACGGACAACACTGTGTGCAAGCTGTGGGTCAGGCGTGGAGAGCTGCCGCAAGGCATTCTTTGCTAAGGGAAATTTTCTGCCGCCTGAATATTGGGCGAAGCGGAAATGATCGCGGCAGGATGGGCACCCAGATGGGTCGACGACAACCTTCCAGCCAGGGTAGCAAAGGAGGCTGGTTTAATGTGAAAGTCGCGTATGCGACTCACGAATCTCCCCCTCCCCCGCGCGGGGGAGGGATCGGGGGAGAGGGAAACGGTCATGACTTTCATGATCGGGGGTGCCTGGAAAAGTCATGACCGTTAGCCCATGTTGCTGGTTTCCGGCCAAGAACGCGGATGATTCACATGAACGTTTCCTGACTCCACCCGACCGGCCGACACAAGACCATGCAGAGACTGTCGGAAAGTGCACGCTCTTCTTGTGTCCGACAGGCTCCTCGCTGATAGACCACTATACGAGGTCCTGGATCAGTTGCAGATCGTTGTCTTGTGCGAAATGCAGTACGAAGCGGTAGGCCATGGGCTCCACTTCGTATAATCGGCCGTCTACGAAAACAGCTTTCTCGCCCTTGTAGGTCCTGGGGCCGACATAGGGTGAATAGCGCATTTTCTTCTCGGCGCCAAAAGCTGAAAGAACACCGCAAAGTCTTTCAGCCCAGTCACTGGGGCGGAACCTCTTGCCTGCGATGGTCAGACCGACGATGATGAAAGAGGGGTGCGACGTAGTGGCCATATCTCGGTGGTATCGTAGCGAGGAGAACCGCGAGTACTCTCTTGGGTTGTCGTTGAGCGCCTTCCGACAGCCACGACATGGCAATTCTAACAGAAAGATGGAGATGGCGGTCTTACCGGATCCAGCCTTGTCCAACGTGGTATGAGCCTGCACGAGGAACGCATTGCCCCCCAGGAATGAGCCTGAACGAGAGAAATCGCGGGTGACTTGGCGTTTGGGTTGATCCTCTCAGGGATGGTGATCAACATGAACGAAGCACGTCTGATAACGATGGTGCAGATCGAGCAGTTTCTCAGAGTTGCTGTGCCCGGAGCCGGTAATTCCACTTTGTCTGATTGCATTTCAAGCCCATTCCAAAAGGATGTCGGCTTGCTTTCAATAGGCTCAATCCATTGTTTTTTGCCGTCGTTGATGGACTTCGGCCAGATGATCCTGCAACTCGGTACTGTGCAAAATCCGTAAGATCAGGTTGTCCGATCCGGCAGCACCCTTTCGACATGCTCTAGTTCCTCGCAGTTGTTGATGTTCTCGAAAGCCTCGGCCTGATCATCAAAAGCCACCTCGACTACCTGCAGCGTCGCGTGCCAGCGATCGACGCGGCGTCCACCGTTTTCCAGGTATTCGCTCAATGATGGCAGTACGTCACGCCGGCACAGGCAGAACACCGGTTGCAGCTGGTCGAAGGTGCGGGCGACGGCAAGATCGGCGCCGCTCGTGGTCAGAGCCTGCAGCAGGCGAAGAACCAGATCGCTCGGCAGGAACGGTGAATCGCAGGGAGCGGTAGCCAGCAGCGAGTGCGTCGCCCCCAGCAGCGCGGCCTGCAGACCGGCTAGCGGACCAGCGAAATCGGAGATCTGGTCGGTCAGGACGCGATGGCCGAAAACGGCGTAGCGATCACCGTTCTGATTGGCGTTGATCAGCAGTTCGTCGACCTGCGGACCGAAGCGCTCGATGACCCAGGCCACCAGCGGTCGCCCGCACAGTTCCTGCAGCCCCTTGTCCACGCCGCCCATACGGCGACCGCGCCCACCCGCGAGAATGACGCCGGTGATGCGCGCTGCTTCATCAGGCAAGTCTTTTCTCCTATGTGATTTTTCGGGTCTGGCGGCCGCCTTCGGTAGGCGCTGTCGCGGGCGCTTTGTCGTCGCGCATGACGCTCAGCGATGATTCGCACGAGGTCTTCGCTTCCCCGATAGTCTCGGATGGGTTTCAATTGCCCAGTCGACAATGTAATATGGAAGTATACGCTGATTGGAATCATGCCCTGTCAGCGGTCGCCCGGATCGCCTTCAGTTGCCAGGGAAATACCCTGAGGGGTGGACTTGGCGTCGATCCCGAGCATCAAGAACGGTAGGACCCGCAATGCCACACGAACGCTCCGACGACCGGCGCGTCAACACCAGAACGGCTCAATGCGAGCATACGCGCCTCGACCCGGCGCAGCGCGGTGAAAAGATCCCTCAGAGGCACCCCGGCGGCCGATATTGCGCTCTCCAGTCGGCGACGGCGAGCGTTCGGCAGCTTGTAGGCAACGTCGGCCTAGCGCCGGTCGCGATCCACGGCGCGCCTGGATAGTATAGGGAGGACGCCGAGATGACGCCAGGCGAACACCCGGACGGCGAGCTTTCCGATCTGAACATTCGGCGGGCCTTGGTGGCCGCAATCAGCCGCGCCGATCGCGAACGGGCTGGACAATTGCTCGACCACTGGGCTGCGCGACACGGTTATGCCGCGGCGTACAAGGATCTTCTCGAGCCAGCCCTGAAAAGAATCGGTCGCGGTATCAACTCGGAACGCTTTTCGCTGGCTCAAGCCTATGTCGCGGCCAAGGTGGCCGAAGACATGTTGACCAAGTCCGCCGGATTGCTCGCGCAGAACAGTGAACCAAAAACGGTCAAAGGGCCGGTGGTTCTCGGCAACGCGGAGGAAGACTTCCATGCCCTGGGTCGCCGCATGGTGGCGACGATGCTGCGCTCCAGCGGTTGGGTCGTTTGCGATCTGGGCAACGATGTGCCGGCGGCCGAGTTCGTAGACAAGGCGATCGAGATTGGCGCGCGGGTCATCGGCGTGTCGGCGATGACCATGACGACGGCACTGAACATCAAGGAAATCCGGCGTGAACTCGATGCACGAGGGCTGTCCGGGCGTATTCAACTGGCGGTGGGCGGCGCCGTGTTTCTGGTTGCAGAAGGGCTTTGCGATGAAGTGGGGGGGGATGGTACCGCGCCGGACATGCTCGAAGCCCCACACCTTTTTGCCGAGCTCTGGGCGCGCGGCGAACGCGGCGAGGACGCCCGGTGAACAGCATCCAGCGCCTGCAATGCCTGATGGCGGGTGAAATGGCCGACCGGCGAATGTTCACCATGCCGTTGAGCCAGTACGGCGCGGCCTTGACCGGCTGCTCCCTCGAGGAGCATTACAACGACCCGGCGGCTTATGCGCGCGGGCAGACGGCAGTACGCGAAACCTTTGCCCCGGACATATTGTTCGGCCCCCTGATCGTCGCCGCCATCGGCGAGGCATTCGGCAGCAAGGCCCGCTATTTCGACAAGGGGCCGCCCGTGGTGTCGACACCAGCCATCGAGGTGGCGTCCGAATGGAACGGTCTGCCGTTTCCCGATCCGGACCGGCATCCGCGCCTGTCGTACCTGCGGGAGGCGTTGCGGCGCGTGGTCGCCGAACACGGGCGGGAAGTGCCGGTAGCCGTGCTTCTCGTCGCGCCAATCGACATTCCCGGGCTGGTAATGGGCCTCGACGCCTGGCTGGAAACCTTGCTGTTCGATCGTCCGGCCGCTGAGGCGATCATGCGGCGAGTGACTCCCTTCGCCGCGGAACTGGCCAACCGCTGCTTCGCCGATGGCGCTGCCTTTGTCGTGTGGACAATCGGCTTCGCTTCGCCAGGTTTCGTTACCCGCGAGATATTGCAGGAGTTTTCGCGGCCCGTGCTGGTTGATACCTTGGCGCGAGTTCATGGGCCGGTCGTCCTGCACCATCTGGAATTTCCCCTCGTGGCCAACCTGGACGTTTTGTCCGGTTTGCCTTCCGTCGCCGGTTTCGTCCTCGCGCAGGGCGACAACCTGAAACGGGCGCGCCGGCTTCTTGGCGCAGACTCCATTCTGCTCAGCGGGCCCGCGTCACCGTGGATGCGGCGAGCCGCGGCAGCGGATGTCGAAGCGGTGTGCCGGAAGACACTGGAGAATCGGCGCGACGACCCGCGTTTCATTCTGGCCAGTTGCAAGGGTGACATGTACATCGATACGCCCCCGGCCAACATTCACGCCTTCCGGAAATCGGTGGAGGAATTTGCTGGGGATCGCCGGTGACCGAATCCGGGCCTTGTCCACCGACGCTGGTCGTATGCTCGGTGTTCGCGGCCGAGGTCGAGGCGCTCTGGCAGATCCACTGGCCCGCGCTACGGATTCGCGTCGTGCGCTCCATGTTGCACGTTTGTCCGGCTAGACTCGGTGAGCAGTTGGAAGCGATCGTCGAGGAGGAACGGAGGAGCGGGCGAGGGGTGGTCCTGGTTTATGGCGACTGCTATGTCGGGATGCGGCAGCTTGCGGCGCAACCTGGCGTCGTGCTCACCAAGGGAGCCAACTGTGCCGAACTGCTGCTCGGCCGTGAACGCTACCGGCGGGACGCGCGCGATGGTGCCTACTTCCTGCTGCCGGAATGGGCGCAGCGAGGCGAGCGCTTCTTCGCGCACGAGCTGGGTCTCGATCGGGCCAATGCCAGAGGGCTGATGGGCGACCTGCATCGCCTGATCGTCTATCTCGATACTGGCATGCTGCCCGTGCCGCAAGAGAAGCTGCGGGCGATTGCAGACTATTGCGGTCTGCCATGGGAGTCACGTGCCACGCCGCTGGATTGCCTGCACAGCGCCATCAGCGAGGCGCTGGGGCGGCTCGATGAATCGGTGATAGCGGGATGACCAGAGACGCTTTCAACGATCCCGCGCTGTCGTTCATGACCATCGACGTTCTGAGCAACGTTCTCGACCGTGCGGACAACCCTGGCAATACCGGCAGCTATCTGACCAAGGAACTGCGTGCGATGACCGCCGCCCGCAGCGTGCTGTTGATCCAGTTCGACACGGATTCGGCGGCGGGCGACTACCGGATCGTCAGCGTCGATCCCAAGCGCCGCAGACCTGTCGGTGATTCGGCGGGATTTCGCCGTCTATGCGGCATGCTCCGGGGTATGCGGGCGGTCGAAGTGTGGCCTCCCGGCGACTCTTCGGAAGCGGCGCGCATCCTGCTCGAAGAAGGGATGGGCCTGACGATGGCCATGCCCTTGATGGTCGGCGCTCACCACGTCGGAGCGCTGCTCCTGCTTGGCTTGCCCGAGGAGGCCGAACTGGCGGCCACGACGACCTTGATTGGTCCGTTATCGACCATTCTCGCTCTGGTGTTGCGCAATGCGGTGCTCTACGAACGCCAGGAACAGACCATCAAGTCGCGCACGGCCGAGTTGTCCGAACTCAACCGGAAGCTGACGCTCGAACTCGCCGAACGCAAGCGTGCGGAACTGGAGTTGCAAAGCTATCGCAATCACCTCGAGGAACTGGTGGCGGTTCGCACGGCCGAACTGGAGCATGCCAAAGAGTTGGCCGAGACGGCAAACCGGGCCAAGAGCACCTTCCTGGCCAACATGAGCCACGAGCTGCGCACGCCGCTCAACGCCATCCTCGGCTTCTCGGCAATGATGTGCCGAGAAGCCGCCATCACCGGGCGCGACCGGGAACATCTGGACATCATCAACCGCAGCGGTGAACACCTGCTGCGTCTGATCAACGACATCCTCGACATGGCCAAGATCGAGGCTGGTCGCATCGCTCTGGAAGTGGCGCCATTTGACTTCGACTCCGCGGTGAATGATGTCGTTGCCATGATGGGCCAGCGCGCACGCGAAAAGAGCCTCGACCTGCGCCTGGAACGTAATGGGCAGGTGGCGCGCTACATTCGGGGCGACGAGGTCCGTTTGCGGCAGGTGCTGGTCAACCTGCTGGGCAACGCCATCAAGTTCACAGAGCAGGGTGCGGTCACGCTGCGCTTGGATGCCACTGCCGGCGCAGACGGTCGCCGCCTGCGCATCGACGTGGCGGATAGCGGTCCGGGTATCGCGCTGGCAGAACAGGCGATGATCTTCGAACCATTCGTACAGGCGGGCCAGGCGTCGGCGCACAGCGGCACCGGACTCGGATTGGCGATTACGCGTCAGTTCGTCGAGTTGATGGGCGGCCGAATCAGTGTAGTCAGCGAGATGGGCCAGGGCAGTTGCTTCTCTATCGACTTGCCGATAGAACCCGCATCGGCGCCCGAAGTGAGCAGCTTGCCTGAAGGAGACGGTGAGGTTCTGGCCTTGGCGCCAGGCCAGCCGGAGCTCCGGATCCTGATTGTCGAGGACCAACCTGAGAACGCCTTGCTGCTCGCCAGGCTGTTGGAAGGGGCCGGGTTTCAGGCAAAGACGGCGGAGAACGGCGTGCGCGGCGTCGAGTTGTTCCAGTCGTGGCGCCCCCATTTCATCTGGATGGACCGACGTATGCCCGGGATGGACGGACTGGAGGCCACCCGCCGCATCCGGGCGCTGGACGGCGGAAAGGACGTCAAGATAGTCGCGCTCACTGCTTCCGTATTCGCCGAGCAGCGTGGAGAAATGTTGGCCGCCGGCATGGACGACATTCTGCACAAGCCATTTCGTCGCGCCGACGTCTTCGCGTGCCTGGCGCGCCTCCTGGGTGTGCGCTACCAGCATGAGGCGACGGTGAGCCGATCGTCGCCGGTTGCAGAACGGGCGGACCGGGCGGTCGTCGCGGCACTGCCGCCAGAGCTGCGACGCGAACTGACCGAAGCGGCAGTCACTTTGAATGTCGAGCGCATCGACCGACTGATCGCGCGAGTGGAAGCACACGACGAGGCGCTCGGGCAGCTTCTGCGGCAATATGCCGAGCACTTCGATTTCGAACAGATCGAAACGATCCTGCGCGACGGTCTCGAAGCCTGAGCCGGCGGTCGGTGAAGGCGGCCCCTTTGCCGGGCCTCGGCGAGCGCACCGGGCGGCGCGGCAATTCTCAGGGCCAAGACAGTCCAAACCCGAGTCGTCATGAAGCGCCAGACATGTCGGCATGATTCCGCAGGCGGCTGAGCAGGTAGGTCGCCTTGCTTAATGTGAAAGTCGCGTTAGCGACTCACGAATCTCCCCTCCCCACTTGTGGGGGAGGGGTCGGGGGAGAGGGAAACGGGCATGACTTTCATGATCAGGGGGGTCTTGCAAAGTCATGACCGTTTGCTTGGTGCGCGGGGGGTGACTGCTTCGCCCTCGGTCAGAATCTCGTCATAAGGGCGCGGACATGGGCGATACGTTTCCGGGATAGCGGCCCACCGGCGATCAAATATCGAGTGACGCTGACGGCGGAGGAACGGGAACAACTGGATTCATCGACGCCCTGTTGAGACCAGCACGATTGGGCCGCACCTATTTGCGTGAAAGCGGTATATGAACACTCGACGGATCAAGCCATATTTTGCAGTCTCCCTGTTCGCATTAGCTGCCGCGATCGTGTGGATTGTTGCCGCTGGGCCTGTCACTGTTTATCGGACGGTCGTTTACAACTTCTCCGGCATCGAGGATGACCGTATCTTTCCTCAGCACCATCTGACCGCCGCAGCCGAACCCTTTCGCTTTCGCGAAGGCCACGGGAAATGGAATATTCCTACTGTAGTCAGCTTTGGTGACCGTCGGGACGTTCACCTATCGGAACTGCTGTCCGCAACCGACACGGTTGCCTTTCTCGTTGTGAAGGACGATGCAATCCTATTCGAGAAATACAATGCAAACTTCGACCGGGCTACGTCCTCCTTGTCTTTCTCAATGGCCAAGTCGGTCTTTTCTATTCTGGTGGGTTGCGCCATTGCAGACGGATACCTCAAGTCGATCGATCAGCCCGTGACCGACCTCGTGCCTGAATTGAAGAGCAGGGGATTCACGCCAGTCACACTAAAGCACCTTCTACAAATGACCTCCGGCATCGACTACGCCGAGAACGACTTTCCGTTTGGGATACACGTTCGCTTCTCTATACAAACCGTCTCGAACAAGAAATCCTGAACCTCAGACTGCGGGAGCGACCCGGCACTCGTTTTATCTACAAGTCGAGCGATGTCTTGCTGTTGACGCTCGTTCTCAAACGTGCGCTGGGTGGCAAGAGCATCACCCAGTACATGCAGGAGCGCCTGTGGAACCCGCTGGGCATGGAATATGGCGGCGCATGGAGCATCGATCATGCGCCGGGTGGGTTGGAAAAAACGAGTTGCTGCCTCGCCGCCACTGCACGGGACTTCGCCAAGTTCGGGCGGCTTTACTTGAACAAGGGAATATGGGACGGGCGGCTGATCATCCCGGAAGTCTGGGTGAGGGAATCCACACGCATCGATATGACCGATGGTAGCGCCTGGAATTACCAGCGCCTATGGTGGCTGGTCGCGCGTGATCGGTCCGACTTCATGGCAAACGGCCATCTCGGGCAGTTTCTGTACGTGAACCCATCGGCAGGCGTCATCATCGTTCGCCTTGGCAGCAGCATGGGTGGTCTAGGTCGGGAGGAATGGACGCAGGTCTTCATGTCGCTATCAGATGGTATCCAATGACGATCGGGTCATGAACGAACACCAGGACCCTCGGCGCATCCTTCGCTTCGCCGAGGGCGATGTTATAGACGGCCGGCAGCCCGGCGGAATTGTTCGGAAACAGGTGCCGCTCGAGAAAATCGAACATCGCGTAAAGCGCGAGCGAGCGCCCGAGTGCCGACTGCGTCCTGAATGCTTCCTCATCGTGCCGCGTCGCGCAGACGACGCGAATCTTGTCCGCGCATGCGACCGGATGATCGTCGGCAACGCTTTCCTCAATGCACCAAGGCCGCGAGGCGGTCGCGCAGATCATCGGGAGCAAAGAACAATTAGAGATTGACGCCCCTTGACGGAGGCTCATATACTTTTCATGGCGCCGTTGGATTTCCTATCCTTAATAGCCGACTACGGAGATAAGTCATGCTGCGGCAACCAGTCTTACGTTCAGCCGGGCGCGACCCTGCTATGCCGGGGAAATCCCTCGTGCCATCAGACGGGCGGCGCGCGGACTTCGCCGCGCCGTTGCTGCGCCGGGCGGCCTGTGCCTGTGGCGGCAGCTGCCCCCGCTGTGCCGGTCGCTTACCGCCAGGCCTGCCGCTGAGCCAGCCTGGGGATGCACTGGAGCGCGAAGCCGACCGAATGGCGGCGCGCGTCCTGCGCCGCGCCGTTCCGGACGCGACGAACGCGGCGACACCGGCGCTGCCTGGGCCGGCTGCTGCTGAGGCTGTCGGAGAAGTTCTACGCTCGCCCGGCACTCCGCTGGACGGTGAGCTGCGAGCCTGGATGGAGCCGCGCTTTGGCCACGACCTGGCCGCGGTGCGGGTGCACACGGATGCGGTCGCCGCGCGCTCGGCACGCGCCGTCAACGCGCTGGCGTACACTGCGGGAGAGCACCTGGTGTTCGCCGATGGTCAGTATCGACCGGCCACTGACTCGGGGCGCGCCTTGCTCGCGCACGAGCTGGCGCACGTGGTTCAGGGCCGCGCGGCGGGTTTGCCGCGCCTGCTGCGCAGCGTCGCCAGTTGGTCGAATTGCCCGGATGGGGTCAACAGCGCTCCGGACGACGCACGCCTGGCGCTGGCCACGGTCGATTCCCGAGCCGCCGAGATCGCCGCCAACGCCGCCGCGCTGCTCGGCGCGCAGCCGCCGGCGGCAGAGACGCTGGCCGCCTTCGAAGCGCGCTTTGGGCTGCCGCCCGAAGTGCGCGGCGGTTTCCTGAACCGGCTCACCGGCCGCGTGCGGCCCGACCATGACACCGCGCTCGGCGAAGAGCTACGAATTCTTGCTCGTCGTTATTCGCTGGTCGCGGGACTGCTGGCGCAGCCGATCCAGTACGTCTGTGCCGGTGACCCGGCTTCGATAGCCCGCGCCCGCGTGCCCAACTGCGAGGCGTTCGCCTGGTCGCGTCGTGGCAGCGGCAGTATGGTTCTTTGCCCCGGTTTCTGGGATGAAATCGCCGACGACGACAGTCGTTCGGCCGTCGTCCTGCACGAGTCGGTGCACATCCTTTGGGGCCGCAACAACCCCCCCGAGCGCGGCGAAATCCGCGACCGGACGGCGCCGGGTCCGGGCGGTGCCTACGTGAACGCCCACTGCTACGACGAACTCGCGGCTGCGTTGATGGGCACAGGCACTCCGCGGGTGCGTTGCACGCCGCCGGCTTGATTTGTTGTGTCACCTCGCTGCGTGAAGGATCGCCGCAGGCCGTGTTGCGGCGGCGGCCGGTGCCACTACGCGAGCCGTCGGTAGGCTTATTCGGTCAAGTGCCGCATCGGGGCTGCGATGATCTGGGATGCCGAGGAGCGTGGTTTGCTGGGTCCAGGCAAGGAACTCGTGGAACCGACCAGCGGCAACACCGGCATCGCTCTGGCCTTCGTCGCCGCTGCACGTGGCATTGCCCTGACGCTGACCATGCCGGAAACGATGAGCCTGGAGCGGCGCAAGCTGCTGGTCGCCTATGGCGCCAGGCTGATACTGACCGACGGCGCGAAGGGCATGGGTGGCGCCGTCGCCAGGGCCGAGGAGATCGCTGCGTCGGACCCGGCGCATTACCTGCTACTGCAGCAGTTCAAGAACCGCCAATCCAGCGATACACGAAAGGACCACCGGTCCCGAGATTTGGGATGACACCGACGGAATGGTCGGCATATTCGTGTCCGGGGTTGGTACCGGTAGTACGATCACCGGCGTGTCGCGTTACCTCGAAAAGACTCGCCCAGTGGTCAGGCGCTGAGGACTGGCCAATTTCGGAAGGCTCTTTATGTGTTTCGGG
>DIME01000096.1:22959-26897 GCA_002425405.1 Candidatus Accumulibacter vicinus | reverse complement strand
ACGACCCGTCGGGAATCCGTCTGCCCGACGTCCTCGACGACGCCAGCGGTGTTTCCGGCATCGACCGCTATCGCGTCACACTGGCCCATATCGCAGCGCATCGGCGCTGGAGCCAGCCGATGTTTGCCGACAACTTCAGCCCCATGCAGCGCATGGCGATCGAGTTCTTCGAAGACTGTCGCATCGAAACGCTGATCCTGCGCGTCTATCCTGGCCTGCGTGGCAGTTTCCTGGCGCTGCATCCGAGGCCGGTGGAGGGTGCCTGCAACCCGAAGACTCATTCCTGCCTCCGCCATCGTCTGGCGATGCTGTCACGTGCCATGCTCGACCCAGAGCACGGCTACCAGGACGTGATCCTGCTGGAGTTCGTGCGGCGCTTCCAGGAAACGCTGCAGCCGGGCGATTCGAGCAGCGAAGAAATCGCCCGGCTCGCACTCTCCTACGTCGCACGTACCCGATGTCAGAGCGACCAGCTGGCCAGCGTCTTTTTTACCGATAGCGAGGTCAGCTATCGTGACGACAATCGTCATCTCTGGCGCTTCCACGAGTTGAGCGACGACGAGGAAATGTTCGACGAGCCGCGTTCAACGATCTCCGCTACCGAGGTCGACCGTCTGCCGCCGCGCCACTACCCGGAGTGGGACTACCAGAGCCAGAGCTACCGGCCGGACTGGGTGAGCCTCTACGAATCGCTGCACCCGAGCGCTGACGCCCGTGACATCGATCGCCTGCTCGAAAAACACGCAGCGCTGGCTCGGCGCCTGAAGCGCCTGCTGGATCTGCTGAGACCCCAGGAACGAGTCCGCATCCGCTATCAGGAAGACGGCAGCGAACTCGATCTCGACATGGCCATTCGTTCGCTGATCGATTTCAAGGGCGGCGCCCATCCGGACCCGCGCATCAACATGAGTCACCGCAGCAGCGGCCGCAATCTGGCGGTGCTGCTCCTGCTCGACCTCTCGAAGTCGCTGGCCGACCGGGTCAAGGTCGGCACGAACGGTGGCCAACAGAGCATTCTCGAACTGAGTCAGGAAGCAGTATCGCTGCTCGGCTGGTCGATCGAGCAGCTCGGCGACCCCTTCGCCATTGCCGGTTTCCACTCCGACACCCGTCACGACGTCCGCTACCTGCACCTCAAGGGCTTCAGTGAAAGCTGGGGCGATCCCGTCAAGAGCCGCCTCGCCGCGATGCAGGCCGGCTATTCGACACGCATGGGTGCGGCGATGCGTCACGCCGCGCACTACCTCGGCGCACAAAAAACCGAAAAGAAACTGCTGCTGGTCCTGACCGATGGCCAGCCTGCCGACGTCGACGTCCATGATCCGCGCCTGCTGATCGAAGACGCCCGCAAGTCGGTCGGTGAACTCGACCAGCAAGGCATCTTCACCTACTGCATCAGTCTCGACCGCAAGGCCGACGACTACGTCAGCGACATCTTCGGGCGGAGGTTTTCGGTGATCGACCGCGTTGATCGTTTGCCGGAGCGGCTGCCCGAATTGTTCATGGCGCTGACTCGGTAGAGGGGAATGGGTCTGCTGATCCCTGGAGCGCCGCAACAATCATCCCGGAGGGCGCGCGCGTACCCGATAGCGTTCTGGTCGATCAATGGCGCATGGCTGGTGGCGCGGGCCCGCTGCTCAACTGCCGCGTCGCGTAGGACTGCGAAACAGCGCCGGCATTGCAGCACCGGCTCTGGCGCTCTGCGGCGCCCGCGGTGCATTCGGCAGCAGCGCCTGACTGGCGCGCGCCGGCGTTGACGCGCTCGGGCGTGCCGGTGGCATCGCCGAGGTCTTTGTCCGCTGCGTACCGGCCTTGCCCTGGCCATCGCGACCGCCTCGTTCGACAGCTTGCGCTGCGGTCAGCAGCTGGGGCGGCGGCTGACCGGGTTCAAATCCCGGCACGATCTGGCGATCGATGCGACGCGTCAGCAGTTTCTCGATGTCGGCGAGCAGCGCGTTTTCCTCAATCGAAACCAGTGAAATGGCTTCGCCGGTGCTCCCCGCACGCCCGGTCCGACCGATGCGGTGGACATAGTCCTCGGGAACATTGGGAAGCTCGAAGTTGACCACATGTGGCAACTCTTCGATGTCCAGACCGCGCGCGGCAATGTCCGTCGCCACCAGGACACGCACCGTGCCGGCTTTGAAGCCGGCCAGTGCCCGCGTCCGCGCCGGCTGGCTCTTGTTGCCGTGGATCGCGGTGGCCTCGATGCCTTCCTTGCACAATTGCTCCGCCAGCCGGTTGGCGCCGCTCTTCATGCGCGTGAACACCAGCACCTGTCGCCAGTCGCCCGACGACACCAGATGGGTCAGCAGTTCGCGCTTGCGCCAGGCATCGACCGGGTGGATGCGCTGGGCAACCAGTTCGGACTCGGCGTTGCGGCGTGCAACTTCGATCATCGCCGGCGCGTGCAGCAGGCCGTCGGCGAGCTGGCGAATCTCGTTGGAAAAGGTGGCCGAGAACAGCAGGTTCTGGCGCCGCGCCGGCAGCAGCGCGAGGATGCGCCGAATGTCGCGAATGAAGCCCATGTCCAGCATGCGGTCCGCTTCGTCAAGCACCAGGATCTCGACATGTGCCAGGTTGGCGGTCTTCTGCTGCAGGTGATCGAGCAGGCGACCCGGCGTGGCGACGAGGATATCGACGCCGCGGCGCAAGGCTTCGATCTGCGGGTTGATGTTCACGCCGCCGTAAACCAGGGTGGACTGGAGCGGCAGGTACTGTCCGTAGGTGCGCACGCTCTCTTCGACCTGCGCTGCAAGTTCGCGGGTGGGGGTCAGGATCAGCGCCCGTACGCGCCGGGGGTGATGCGCAGCAGCGGGAGAAGCTGCCGACAGCCGCTGCAGCAGCGGCAGCGTGAAGCCGGCGGTCTTGCCGGTGCCGGTCTGGGCGCCGGCGAGAACATCACGTCCAGCGAGAATGACCGGAATGGCTTGTGCCTGTACTGGCGTCGGTTCGGTGTAGCCCTGTTCGGCGACAACACGCGTGAGTTCGGCCGCAAGGCCGAGTAGGGCAAACGATTGGGACAAGAAAATCTCCTGCAAACGACCTGCTGCGGCATGGCGCCATCAGAGCCGGTCCAGGCGGATACCACGATTTTGGGGGTGGGATGATACGGGGTACTCGGCACTTGCCGAGGGGAGAAACCGCGAGAAAACCAAACTGCCGACCGGATGAAACGCAGCTCGTTTCCGGCCGGCACTATACACGGTTTGGCCCGGCCCAAGCAGATTATCGGCGCTGGCCGATCCGTCGACAAGCGGACAAGCGGCTGCCTGCTGCCTGCGACGTGCCCCTCTGTTACAATTCCAGGCTTGTCCGATGCGGGCTGGTGGACCTTCGGGGAGGCGCCAGCCCCCCGGTTTCTTTTCCCTAGATAGAGGCAATCATGCAACCCACAGCGAAACCCAAAAACCCCAATTTCTCATCAGGTCCCTGCAGCAAGCGCCCGGGCTATGATGTCAGCGCCCTGTCACTCAACACCCTGGGCCGCTCGCACCGCTCGGCGCTGGGCAAGAAAGCCCTCGCGCTGGCATGCTCGGAAACCGCTCGCATCCTCGGTTTGCCGGAAGGCTATCGCGTCGGCGTCGTGCCGGGGTCGGACACAGGTGCGGTGGAAATGGCGATGTGGTCCCTGCTGGGTCAGCGCGGTGTCGACGTTCTGGTCTGGGAATCCTTTGGCGCGGGTTGGGCGACGGACGTGGTCAAGCAACTGAAACTTTCCGACGCGCGCGTCCTGAAAGCCGATTATGGAGACATCGTCGATCTCGCGCAGGTGAATTTCGATCATGACGTAGTGTTTACCTGGAACGGCACGACTGCCGGCGTCAAGGTGCCCAATGGTGACTGGATTCCGGATGAGCGCGCCGGTCTGACGATCTGCGATGCCACTTCGGCGGTTTTCGCCATGGACCTGCCCTGGGACAAGCTCGACGTGGTGA
>DIME01000096.1:0-22608 GCA_002425405.1 Candidatus Accumulibacter vicinus | reverse complement strand
CTGCCCAAGGTGTTCCGCCTGACCTCCGGCGGCAAGCTCAGCGAAGGCATCTTCCGCGGGGAAACGATCAACACCCCTTCGATGCTCTGCGTTGCCGACTATCTCGACGCCTTGCAATGGATCGAAGCGATTGGCGGCGTCCCGGCGGCGATCGCGCGCAGCGAGGCCAACCTGGCGGTGATCGCCGGGTTTGTCGCCGCCAACGACTGGATCGCCTTCCTGGCCAAGGATCCGGCAACGCGCTCGAACACCAGCGTCTGCCTGAGCGTGCAACTCGACGCTGAGCAGGTGAAGAAGCTCGTCAAGCTGCTCGACAGCGAAGGCGTTGCTTTCGACATCGGTTCGTACAAGGACGCGCCGGCAGGGATTCGCATCTGGTGTGGGTCAACCGTCGAAACTGCCGACCTGCAGGCGCTGATGCCATGGCTGGCCTGGGCCTATCAGCAGGTCGCCGCCTGATTCCCGTCATTTCACCGATCACCTATCCGGGTCACATTGCCATGTACAAGGTCAGAACCTACAACAAGATTTCGATCAAGGGTCTTGATCGATTCCCGCGTCAATCCTATGAAGTCGGTAGCGACATCGCTCACCCCGACGCTTTTCTCCTGCGCAGCCAGAAGCTGCAGGGTATCGACGTTCCCGCCTCGCTGCTGGCCGTCGCCCGCGCCGGTGCCGGGGTCAACAATGTGCCGGTCGCAGAGTACGGCAAGCAGGGGATCGTGGTGTTCAACACCCCGGGAGCCAATGCCAACGCCGTCAAGGAACTGGTGATGGCCGGCATGCTGCTGAGTGCGCGCGGCATCGTCGACGGCATGAACTATGTACAGTCGCTCGCCGATCTCAAGGATCCGGCGGAGATGTCGCCGCTCGTCGAGAAAGCCAAATCCCGCTTTGCCGGCCACGAGATCCGTGGCAAGACGATCGGTATCGTCGGCCTCGGAGCCATCGGCTCGATGGTCGCCGACATGGCGCTGGCGATGGGCATGGCGGTGATCGGTTTTGACCCGGTGTTGTCGATCGATGCAGCCTGGCGCCTGTCGAACGAAGTCAGCCGCATGGAAAACCTGCAATCGCTGCTCGCCCGTTCCGACTACGTCTCGCTGCATGTGCCGGCGGTCGATGCCACCCGGCATATGCTCAACGACGACACCCTGGCGGTCATCAAACCTGGTGCCGTGCTGCTCAATTTTGCCCGGGATGCGATCGTGGACTCGGCGGCAGTCCTGCGCAGTCTTGACGCCGGTCGGCTCGGCAAGTACGTCTGCGATTTTCCCGAGCCCGCTCTGCTCGGACACCCGCGAATCATTGCCATGCCGCACATCGGCGCGAGTACCGAGGAATCCGAGGAAAACTGTGCGGTGATGGCTGCCAACCAACTGGTCGACTATCTGGAAAATGGCCACATCGTGAATTCGGTGAACTTTCCGAAGATCAGCATGGAGCGCAGTCCGGGCACCTCGCGGATCACTTTCTCCAACGACAATGTTTCCGGTGTTCTCGGCCATGTCCTGTCGATTCTTGCCAACCACCAGGTCAATGTCGTGGACATGATGAACAAGAGCCGCGGCGAACTGGCCTTCAACATCGTGGACGTCGAGAAAAAGCCTTGCGAAGAGGTAATCAACGCCATCAAGGCGGTTGAACGCGTGATTCGCGTACGCGTGCTCTAAGTTTCTGCCCGAAACGGCGAGCTGGGCCGGCTCGCCAGTTGCACTCCCTGTGGCTGGAACCAGGTCGATCGAACGCGGGTCATAGGCCGGTCAAGGCGGTTTGGCCTCGGCTTTCGCCGGTCCGCCGCATCGATGAACGGAGGAATCCATGCCGCTTCAACTGCTCGCAAACCTGGGCTGGCACGAGGTCTCGGTCCTGCTCTTCGCGCTGCTTCTGGCGCTTGTCTTCTTTCTGGTCCTCCGCCAGAACCAGAAGGATTTTCTCGAAATCGAGGCCTGGGTGACCGAAGAGAATTCTGGGCTCTAGTCTCCGCGTGAGCGGCAACCCGGCGCTCCCCCGGATCTCCCGGATGCTCCGGCCAGTCGTCAGCGCATTACTCAGAACGAGAATGGTTGCGTTTGGACGGCGCAGCGTGCGCGGCTGCCCGCAATGTTATAGACTCGCCACGGGCGTGGATCGGTGGACGCGGATTCACGATCTCGTACACCTCAATGGACAAGAAGAGTAAAGGGGCTGACATGAACGTTGAAATGGAAAAAGAAAATGCGCCGCCGCTAGAGGCGGTCGGCGATCCGCTGGTGGGGCGCGAAGACCGGCGTACCGGACTCAGTGTGGATGCGCTGCAGCGAGCCATCCTCGACAAACTGGTCTATGTGCAGGCGCGCTTCCCGCAGGTGGCGACGCGGCGTGACTGCTTCATGGCGCTCGCGCAGGCGGTACGCGACCGCCTGTTGCAACGCTGGGTACAAACTGCGCGCACCTATCGCGATCGGGGCAGCCGTACCGTCTGTTACATGTCTGCCGAATTCCTGATCGGTCCGCAACTCGGCAACAATCTGATCAATCTCGGGATCTTCGACAAGGCCCGGCAGGCCACCCAGGAATTCGGACTCGATCTGGAGATGCTGCTCGACCAGGAAGAGGAGCCGGGGCTCGGCAACGGCGGTCTCGGACGCTTGGCGGCGTGTTACCTCGACTCGCTGGCAACCCTCGAAATTCCCGCCATCGGTTATGGCATCCTGTATGAGTTCGGTATCTTCACACAGGCGATTCGCGATGGGCAGCAGGTCGAGCTGACCGACAAGTGGTTACGTGCCGGGAGTCCTTGGCTGATCCACCGTCCGAATATCGCTTTCGACATCAAGCTCGGCGGTCATACCGAATTTCAGTTCGAGGCAAACGGCGAACGCCGCCTGCGCGTGCAATGGGTCCCGGCAAAGGTGGTTCGCGGTACCGCCTGGGACATGCCGGTACTGGGTTACGGAGTGAACACCCCGAACCGGCTCAGGCTTTGGAGCGCCGAGGCGCCGGAGAGTTTCGATTTCGCGGCCTTCAATGCCGGCAACTACCATGAGGCCGTCGATGCCCAGATTCGCTCGGAGACCATCACCAAGGTGCTGTACCCGAACGACGAAACCGAAGCAGGCCAGGAACTCAGGCTAGAACAACAGTACTTCTTCGTGGCTTGCTCACTGAAGGACATGATCCGCCTGCAACTGCAGCGCGAGAAGAATCTCGATCATTTCGACGAGAAGTTTGTCGTCCAGCTCAACGATACGCATCCGTCGATCGCCGTGGCGGAACTGATGCGCCTGCTGGTCGATGAATATATGATGGAGTGGGATCAGGCTTGGGCGATTACCTGCAAGACCTTCGCCTACACCAACCACACGCTGCTGCCGGAGGCGCTCGAAAAGTGGCGACTGGCCTTGTTCAAGCGCGTGCTGCCACGGCATTTCGAGATCATTTGCGAGATCAACCTGCGTTTCCTCGACGAAGTGCGGATTCGCTATCCGGGCGACGACGCGCGGCTGAGAAGGATGTCGCTGATCGACGAGGATGGTGCGCACTACGTGCGCATGGCGAATCTCGCCGTTGTCGGCAGCTTTGCGGTAAATGGCGTGGCCAGGCTGCATTCCGAACTGCTCAAGTCGGATGTCCTCAAGGACTTCTACGAGATGTGGCCGGAGAAGTTCAACAACAAGACCAACGGCGTCACGCCGCGCCGCTTTGTGCTCCTGGCGAACCCGACGATGTCCGGGCTGATCGAGGAAACCATCGGTGCCGGCTGGGTGACCGACATGACACGGCTGCGCGAACTCGAACCGTATGCCAACGATCCCGCCTTTCGCGAATCCTGGCGGCGGATCAAGAGCGGCAACAAGAACCGGCTGGTCGGCGAGATCAAACGTTTTGTCCATGTCGACGTCAATCCGGCGTCGATGTTCGACATCCAGGTCAAGCGTTTTCATGAGTACAAGCGGCAGCACCTCAACATCCTGCATGTGGTTTCCTTGTACAAGCGCCTGAAGGACAATCCCAACCTCGCCACCGCGCCCCGCACCGTGATCTTCGGGGGCAAGGCAGCGCCGGGTTACTTCATGGCCAAGCTGATCATCCGGCTGATCAACGCCGTCGCCGACGTGATCGGTCGCGATCCGGCGATGCATGGCAAGCTGCAGGTGGTTTTCTTTCCGAACTACAACGTCAAGAATGCCCAGTTAATCTTTCCCGCAGCCGATCTGTCCGAACAGATTTCACTGGCCGGCAAGGAAGCTTCCGGGACCGGCAACATGAAGTTCCAGATGAACGGTGCGCTGACCATCGGCACGCTCGACGGTGCCAATGTCGAAATCCGCGAGGAAGTCGGCGACGACAACTTCTTCCTGTTCGGGATGAGCACGCCCGAGGTCATGGAACTCAGAAGGACGGGCTACCGACCACGGGCTTACTACGACGCAAACCCGCACCTGCGTGAAGTAATCGACCTGATTGCCAGTGGCTTCTTTACCAAGGGAGACCGGGAAATCTTCCGGCCTCTCGTTGATCATCTTCTAAACCATGATGAGTACATGGTATTGGCCGACTTTCAGTCGTACATTGATTGTCAGGCCAGAGTCTCGGAAGCCTATCTGGATGTCGATCGCTGGACGCGGATGTCGATTCTCAACGTTGCACGTTCAGGTTTCTTCTCTTCCGACCGGTCGATCCGCGAGTACTGCGACGAGATCTGGAAGGTGAAGCCGGTGCGCATCGAACTCAGTCAGCTGTCGAGCAAGGACATGCAGTTTACACGTGCCCTTGCCGGAGAAGATTGAGTGATCGCAGCCGGGGCAGGCCGGAGGACCGGCCTGCCCCGGTCCCATTTCGCTGGTTGTGGTGCAAGTCGCCCAAGCTATGCTCGCCGCCCTGGCCAGCAGTGCCTGCTTGCCGGTCGGGCTGACCAGCGGCTACCAGCGCCGGACCTTGATGATGTGCGCCATCTTGGTGGTCGGAGCAAGCTCGACATAAGCTGTCGGACCATGCCAGCGATAGCGCTCGCCGGAGAGCAGGTCGTGCGCCTGGTACTGCTCGTCCTCGGGAATTCCGAAGGAGCCCAGTGGCACATGCAGGATCGAGTGGTGCGCGTGGAAGGGGTCGAGATTGACCACGCAGATGACAATGTCCGAACGGTCTTCGGTCATTTTGGCATAGGCAAGGATGTTGGGGTTGTCGGCATTCAGGAAGAGCACATTGTTATAGGTCTGCAGGGCAGGGCATTCCTGGCGGATCTGGTTGATCCGGGTGATGATGTCGACGATGTTGCCCGGGGCTTTCCAGTCGCGCATCTTGATCTCGTATTTCTCCGAGTCGAGGTACTCTTCCTTGCCGGGAATCGCCTCGTTCTCGCACAGCTCGTAGCCGCTGTAGATGCCGTAGACGCTTGACAATGTCGCGGCCAGCACGGCGCGCATGATGAATGCCGGGCGGCCGCCGAACTGCAGGATCGGTGGCAGGATGTCGGGGGTATTGGCAAAAAAGTTGCCGGTAAAGTACTCCTTCATCTCGCCACAGGTCAGTTCGCTGACGTACTCGGTCAGGTCATGCTTGTGGTCGCGCCAGGTGAAGTAGGTGTAGGACTGGGCGAAACCGACTTTCGCCAACAAGCGCATCATCTTCGGTTTGGTGAAGGCTTCGGCCAGGAAGATGACTTGCGGGTGCTGCCGGTGCACTTCACCAATCACCCATTCCCAGAACGGCACCGGTTTGGTGTGCGGATTGTCGACCCGGAAGGTGGTGACGCCCTTGCCGATCCAGAACAGAAAAATCTTGAGCATTTCCTGCCACAGTCCGGTGCGGTCGCTGGTTCCGAAATTGAGCGGGTAGACATCCTGATATTTCTTGGGCGGGTTTTCGGCGTACTTGATCGATCCATCGGGACGATGGAAAAACCAGTCCGGATGCTCGGTGACATAGGGATGGTCGGGTGAACAGTTCATCACATAGTCGAGCGCAATCTCGATTCCCAACTCACGGCAGGTGGCGACAAACTGCTCCCAGTCGTCCCAGGTGCCGAGTTGCGGTTCCAGTGCCATGTGGCCGCCGTGTTTGTTGCCGATCGCCCAGGGACTGCCGACGTCGCCCGGTACGGCTACCAGACTGT
Source organism: Candidatus Accumulibacter vicinus (assembly GCA_002425405.1). Taxonomy (GTDB): domain Bacteria; phylum Pseudomonadota; class Gammaproteobacteria; order Burkholderiales; family Rhodocyclaceae; genus Accumulibacter; species Accumulibacter vicinus. Next base: position 16,511 of record DIME01000096.1, on the reverse strand, counting down.
TGTTCTTGCCCTTGCGAAAGCTATGGCCAATGGGGTGGATTGGCGGCAGATAGACGACGTCGAAGCCCATCGCCTTGATGTCGTGCAGACGACGGATGCTGTCCTGCAGTGTGCCATGCCGGTACGGCAGATTGCCTTGCGAACGCGGGAAGAACTCGTACCAGGCGGCAAAACGGGCAATCGGCCGATTGACCATGATCGCCAAGGGGGGCGTCATTTGATGGCCCTCGCTGCGATCAGGGTAACTGGCCATCATGCTGCGCATGACCTTGCCGATGCCGAGGTCGATGGCACCACGCTGCTCACCGGCAGCCAGCGCAGTTTCGATGGCCGCGATGATGCCCAGCATGCGGCTGAGATCTTCGCCTTGTGCCACGGCGGCCGACTTCTTGAGGATCACCAGACCCTCCAGCAGTTCGCTCCTGAGGTCAGCACCCGGCACGCTTTTCTTGGTGATTTCGTCGACCCACGACAGATAGGTTTCGGCATAGGCCTCGATGGTGTACTCCCAGCGACCGATCGCGGTGACGGTAAGCTCGCCGAACCAGCGGTCGTTGTCACCCTGCGTCATCGGGCTTTCCTGCCACTCACGGTCCCCGGCCTGGCGTGCCTTGAGCACGGCCGCCAGCTTGAAGTGGCCCTCCTTGTAAATGTCGGCACTGACGGTGACTTTCTCGCCGACGACGCGCTTGATGGGGAAACGGCCGCCGTCTACTTGCGGTTCGACCGCTTCGATGACCACACGGGGGTATTCTTTGGGAATCATCATCCTGCTGCTCCTAAATCCTAATCCTAAATCCTGAACCGGCGAGGCCGGAAGCGTTGGGTCTGTAGGGTGACGGCCGGTGCGCGCCGACAGCGTGCAGGCCGACGGTCGCGAGCCGGGCGTCGCCGTGGCCGTCGACAACCGCCGACATCACTTCACCAGCGAATCGTAGAGTTGTTTCGTTTGTTGCGCGATGCTCGACCAGCTAAAGACTTCGCGCGCCCGTTGCTGGCCTGCTGCGGCCATCGATGCGGCGAGTTCCGGGTGGTCGAGAATCTTGTTGATCGCGGCCGCCAGATCGCGCGAAAAGACATCCGGATTGACCGGCTCGAAAGGGGCTACATGCAGTTGCTCCAGCGGCACCAGGTAGCCGGTGACGCCATCGACGACGACTTCCTTGATGCCCCCGACGGCACTCGCCACGACCGCAGTGCGGCAGGCCATGGCCTCAAGGTTGATGATCCCGAAAGGCTCGTAGATCGACGGGCAGCAGAACACCGTGGCATGCGAATAGAGCTGGATCGCTTCTTCCTTGCTCACCATCTCCTGTATCCAGACCACGTTCTGGAAACCCTCCTGGCGCACATGCTTGACCGCAGCCTTCATCTCGGCCAGGACTTCGGGGGTATCGGGGGCGCCGGCGCAGAGTACGACCTGCGCATCGGGATTGATGTAATGAATGGCATTGACCAGGTGGACGATCCCTTTCTGACGTGTGATTCGGCCCACGAAGAGGACCATCGGCTTGTCGGGGTCGATGCCGAACTTTTCGAGGGCAGCGGTTTCGTCCGTCGGGTGGTACTGGTCGACATTGATGCCGTTGTAGATCACCGTGATCTTCGCCGGGTCGATGTCGAAATGCTCGAGGATGTCGGCCTTGGTTCCCTGTGAGACGGCGATCACTGCGTCGGCCATGCTCAGTGAGGTCCGTTCGACCCATGACGACATGTCATAGCCACAGCCGAGCTGCTCGCGTTTCCATGGGCGCAGCGGTTCCAGCGAATGCACCGTATGCACCAGCGGAATGCCATAGAGGGTTTTTGCCAGGATGCCGCCCAAATGTGCGTACCAGGTGTGTACATGCACCAGGTCGGCGTCGACCTGATCGCTCAGCGTCTGGAGGTTGGTTTCGAAGGTATCCAGCGCACCGCTCAGTTTCTTGTCGACATGCGCGAAACTTCCCTTGCCGAAAGGGTAGCCCTTGATGCGTACGCCATCACTGCTGACCGCATCCTGGTCACCAAAGGAGCGGACTTCGACATGCATCAGCTTGGCGAGTTCGCCAGACAGATACTCAACGTGAACTCCGGCTCCGCCGTAGACGTGGGGAGGGTATTCTCGCGTCAATAGGAGTACTTTCATTGCGGCACTTTCTATGCTGTGGTTATGAGGTGGACGTGCTCTCGGCGCGTCGTTTGAAGGCCCTCTCATTGTAGCGGGAAAGGCGTTGGCCGGCCATGTCGGCAGCGCTGTTGGGCGTCGAATCGGGCTGCCTCGGGAGAAAGATCCGCGGTCGCGGCCAGCCGGCCAGGCGACAGGGAGTGTCCTGGCATCCGATGGCGACGGCGGCGGGCAGGACGGGTAGAATACGCCCATGAATCTGCTGGCCATCGAGACCTCGACCGATCTTGGCTCCATTGCCCTCTGGTGCGATGGCGTCGTGCTGCGGCGTTTCTGTCCGGTCGGTGTGGCGCATTCGGAAACGCTGCTGCCACTGATCCGCGCGACGCTTGGCGAGGCCGGGCTTGGCTTTGCCGATCTGCACGGGATCGCTTTCGCGGCCGGTCCCGGCTCGTTTACCGGTCTGCGTATCGCTTGCGGAGTCACCCAGGGTCTGGCCTTTGCCCATCGGCTACCGGTCATTCCGATCGGCACCCTCGACGCCATGGCGCTGGCCAGCGGGGGGGAACAGGTGCTGGTACTGCTCGACGCCCGCATGGGTGAAGTCTATTACGGCTGGTTTTCTGCGGCGGTGCCGCTCGGTGCGGTCGGGGTCTGCCAGCCGTCGGCGTTGCCGCTTCCCGACTCGGCGGGTTGGCTGGCTTGTGGTAATGGCCTTCGCGCCTATCCATTGCTGCGTGCGCGGCTGGCCGGCTGCGTGCACCTCTGGCAGCCCGAACTGATGCCCGCAGCCGACGCTGTCGCCGCTCTTGCCGCACCACGCCTGGCGCGTGGTGCGGGGATCGATGTGGCTGCAGCGGCGCCGCTGTACGTCCGTGACAAGGTTGCGTTGACGGTCGCCGAGCGCCTGGCGATGGGTGGCAAAGCATGAGCGCCGTGCTGACAGCGAGGCTCTCGATGTTGCCGATGTACCCTGCCGACCTTGACGAGATCATCGAGATCGAAAATCGCATTTATCCGTTTCCCTGGTCGCGGGCCAATTTCGTCGATTCGATCGCCGCCGGCTACAGTGTCTGGGGGGGGCGTCTCGCTGACGAGTTGGTGGGCTACTATGTCCTGATGATGGTCGTAGACGAGGCGCACTTGCTCAACATCAGTGTCGCCGAGCAGCGCCAGGGAATGGGGATTGGCACCTGCCTGTTGCGCCACGCCATGCGCCTTGCCCGGCAGGCGGGGGCGACCAGCGTCTTGCTTGAGGTACGCCCGTCGAACGTGCAGGCGCTGGCAATCTATCAGCATTTCGGTTTTCGACAGATCGGCGTGCGACGTGGCTATTATCCGGCAGAAAAGGGGACCGAGGATGCGCTGGTAATGCGGCAGGTACTGCCTGGGGGGAGAAATGATCGCCAATAAACCGAGCGGTGGGCCGCTGACGCGCGCGCAACTGTTGCACGAGATCGGCCTGTCGCCGCAGTGGCAGTTGCGCGAGCAGCGCGCGGTGGCGCTTGCCGCGCCGGCGACCCTCCCGGACGAACGGCGTCCCGCGTTAGCAAACCCGATCACCGCCATCGCCGGACTCGCGCCAGCGCCCGCCGCACCCGCTGTCATGGCCTCTGCGCGGTCGCAGGCTATCGCCGGCATGTCCTGGGAGCAGTTGCAGCACAGTGTCGCCGCCTGTCGGGCGTGTACGCTTTGCCAGCAGCGGCGGCAAGCGGTGCTCGGTGTCGGCGATCTCGCCGCCGACTGGCTGTTCATTGGCGAGGGGCCGGGAGCTGAAGAAGACGCGCGTGGCGAACCTTTCGTTGGCCCGGCCGGCCAGTTACTCGATGCAATGCTCGCGGCGATCGACCTGCAGCGGGGCGAGGATGTCTACATCGCCAACGCCGTGAAGTGTCGTCCGCCCAACAATCGAACACCGGAGGCGGCCGAGATCGCAACCTGCGCACCCTATCTGCAGCGACAGATTGCGCTCATCCAGCCACGACTGATCGTTCTCCTGGGCCGCGCAGCGGCGCATGCGCTGCTCGGTGAGGTCGGCTCGCTGGCCAGCCTGCGCGGCCAGACCTTCACTTATCCTGCGCCGCAAGCCGGTGGACACGCCATTCCGGTGGTGGTTACCTACCATCCGGCTTACCTGTTGCGCACCCTGCCGGACAAGGCCAAAGCCTGGGAGGACCTGTGCCGGGCACGCAGACTGATGCGTGCAGCCCAGGCCGCCGCTGCGCAAGCCGCTCCGCCGCTGCCTGCGTAGTCCGCTGGAGCGGCTTGCCTCCCCTTGAGAAATCATCGAAAGTCGCCAATTGGGCGATATCCTGTTCACTTCTCATCAAGGAAAATGTCATGCGACTGCGAATTCTGATCCTCCTGACCCTGCTTGCCGGTCTGCTCTCCGGCTGCGGTTACAATACTTTTCAGAGCGGCGACGAGGCGATCAAATCGGCCTGGTCAGAGGTGCTTAACCAGTATCAGCGGCGAGCCGACCTGGTACCGAACCTGGTGGCTACGGTACAGGGCTACGCGAGCCACGAAAAGGACGTGCTGACGCAGGTCACGCAGGCGCGCGCGCGGGTGGGTGCGATCCAGGCGACGCCGGAACTGGTCAGTGATCCCGAGGCCTTTGCCAAGTTCCAGCAGGCGCAGGCCGGTCTCAAGAGCGCGCTGTCACGTTTGCTGGTGGTTGCCGAAAATTATCCCCAGTTGAAGGCCGATGCCGCTTTCCGCGACCTGCAGGCGCAGCTCGAAGGCACCGAGAACCGGATTACCGTGGCGCGTAACCGTTACATCAAAGCGGTCGAGGGCTACAATGTTTCGGTGCGTACCTTTCCAAACAATCTCACGGCGATGATCTTCGGCTACACCGTGAAGCCGAATTTCAGTGTCGAGAACGAGCAGGCGATTTCGACGGCGCCGAAGGTTGATTTCGCCAGACCAGCGCCGGCGTCGCCTGCTGCTGCACCGACAGACGCCGGCAGGCCGGCGCCGGCAGCCAGTTACTGAGCGGCCGTGCCAAGCCTTCCGGCCCGTCTTGCAGTCTGGCTGTTGGGCCTGTTGCTGCTGGTCGGTGCAGGTTTTGCCCGTGCCGACGAACAACAGGCGATTCCCCGGCTGGCGGCGCGGGTGACCGACCTGACCAGTACGCTTGACGTCGAGCAGCACCGACGGCTCGATGCCAGGCTGGCTGCGTTCGAGAATGCCAAGGGATCGCAGATTGCCGTTTTGATCGTTCCGACGGTCCAGCCGGAAAGCATCGAGCAATACGCGCTGCGCGTCGTCGAGTCCTGGAAACTGGGGCGCCGCGGCGTCGATGACGGCGCGCTGCTGCTGATTGCCAAGGATGATCGGAAACTTCGCATTGAGGTGGGCTATGGTCTGGAGGGCGCACTCAACGATGCGACCGCGAAGCGAATCATCAGCGAGACGATCGGCCCGCGTTTCAAGAAGGGCGATTTCTACGGTGGCATCGATGCCGGGGTCACCGCGATGATGCAGGTGATCACCGGCGAAGCGCTGCCCCCTGCGGCACGCGTCGAAGGCGCTCGGCGTGCCGATGTCGACGATCATTTCGAGATGCTGCTGTTGATCGGTTTCGTCCTGGTCTTTGTGGTTGGCGGCGTTCTGCGAGCCATTTTTGGGCGTTTTCTGGCGGCTGGCATGGTCGGTGTCGCCGCCGGGGTGATCGCTGCGATGCTGATCTCGTCGCTGCTGATCGCTGCTGTCCTGGGTGTGGCGGCCGCCATCGTTTCCCTGTTTCTTGGCATGCGTGGCGGTACCGGCTGGTCATCCGGCGGCATTTCCTGGGGCGGTGGTGGGCGTAGCTCCGGGGGGTTTTCAGGGGGCGGCGGCAGCTTCGGCGGCGGCGGTGCTTCGGGGGACTGGTGATGCGATTGCAGAGAATTTTTCGCCATCTGGTGCTGCCGCACTGGTGGGTGTTGCGCGCACTTCCCGCGGCATTGTTGCAGCGAATCGAACGGGTGGTTGCTGCCTCGGAATCGACGCATCGTGGCGAGTTGCGCGTGGTGGTCGAGGCCAATCTGCCCCTGTCCGGCCTGTGGCGCGGTCAGTCGGCACGGGCGCGGGCGATCGAACTGTTTTCGCAGTTACGGGTGTGGGACACCGAGGAAAACAGCGGCGTGCTGATCTATCTGCAGTTGATCGACCGGCGTGTGGAAATCGTCGCTGACCGCGGCATCAACGCCTGCGTTGGGCAGGAATTCTGGGAGGGTGTCTGCCGCCAGATGGAAAGTGCTTTCCGAAGCGGGGATTTCGAGGGCGGTACCCTGCTCGCATTGCGCACGATCACCGCAGCGCTGGCTGAACACTTTGCTGCCACAGGCGAAAAGTCCAACGAGTTACCCAACGCCCCGCTGGTGCTTTAGTGTAAGAGCCCTGAAAGCCGCGCCCGCGACTCGCCCCCAACCCTTCTCCCACTTGCGGGCGAAGGGTTGGGGGCGAGAAATCAACTTTCGGCATAGCGCACGCGCTGGCGTGGCTTGCTCGGCTGGGTGAGGTGATCGAGAGGCAGGACATGCGTCTGCTTGACTGTCTGCAGGGCAATGCTGGTCTTGATGCGGGCAACGCCCGGCAGACACAGCAGGCGCTTCATCATCAATTGGGAAAACACCGCCAGATCGGGAACCACGATACGCAGCATGTAGTCCGCGTCGCCACTGACGGAGAAGCAGTCCGTGACTTCCGGCATGGCCGCGATGGCGTTTTCAAAGGCCCCGCTGGCCGCATCGTTGTGTCGTTCGAGGATCACCTGGGCAAAAGCGGTGACCCCCAGGCCGAGCGCCGTGGGGGCAAGCAGCGCGACATAGCCGGCGATGATGCCATCTTCCTCGAGCCGCTGGATGCGGCGACTGATCTGTGACGCGGAAAGACGGATCTGCTCACCGAGGGTTGCGTTGGTGGCGTTGCCCTTGCGCTGTAACGCATCGAGCAACGCAAGATCGTAACGGTCGATGGTGATTTTTGACATGATCGGTACTTTTTATGCATGAAATATGCGCAGTATAGCGGTTTCTGCCCATAGATCAATCAGCAGGGAATGGCTCGGGCCAGTTCAGAGGGCGTTGTCGTCGAGCTGGCTGACGTCATCCCGGATTTCCTGATTGGCTTCATGGCGGCCCTTGACGAGCCACATCGCGCCGCTGACGAACATCCCGAACAGGGTAATCACCACGTAGATCGAGATGTTGGCGCGCATCATCAGGAAATAAAGACCCGTCATGGCCAGGATCGACAGGTTCTCGTTGAAGTTCTGAACGGCAATCGAGTGTCCGGCACCCATCAGGATGTGGCCGCGGTGCTGCAATAGTGCATTCATCGGCACCACAAAGAAGCCGGAGAGCGCACCGATCAGGACCAGCAGGGGAATGGCGAGCCACAGGTGATGGACGAAGTTCATCACCAGCACGATGATCCCCATGGCGATGCCGAGCGGAATCACGCGCACGGACTTGCGCAGGGTGATCATTCTCGCCGCGCCAGCGGCACCCAGCGCCACACCGACGGCAACCACGCCCTGCAGCATGCTCGACTTCGAGAGGCCGAGATGGAGCGCCGTTTCGGCCCATTTGATGACGATGAACTGGAGGGTGGCGCCAGCGCCCCAGAACAGGGTGGTCACTGCCAGCGACACCTGGCCCAGGCGGTCACGCCAGAGCAGTACCAGGCAATGATTGAACTCGCGCAGCAGATACCAGGGGTTCTTGTGCAGCACACGGTGATCGACGCCGGTGTCGGGAATATAGAGGTTGAACAGTGCCGCGAGCAGGTAGAAAACGGCGACAAAGCAGAGCGACATTTCGCCGATGGTATCGACGCCGGTATCAATGACCGGCAAATCGAAGGCGAGCAGGCTGTAGGCGACCTCCGGCTGGATCAGCGTGCCGCCGACGACGACGCCGAGGATGATCGCACCGACCGTCAGCCCCTCGATCCAGCCATTGGCGACCACCAGCAGACGGTGCGGCAGGTATTCGGTGAGGATGCCATACTTGGCCGGCGAGTAAGCGGCCGCCCCGAGACCGACGACGGCGTAGGCCAGCAAGGGGTGCGCATCCCAGTACATGATCGCGCAGCCGAAGATCTTGATCCCGTTGCTGATGAACATGACTCGCCACTTCGGCATCGAGTCGGCAAAGCCGCCCACAAAAGCCGCGAGTAGGACATAGGAGACGGTGAAGAAGGTCTTGAGCAGCGGTTCGTACTCGCTCGGCGCGTGCATTTCGCGCAGGAGCGAGATGGCAACGATGAGCAGGGCATTGTCGGCCAGCGCTGAAAAGAACTGCGCAGCCATGATGATGTAGAAGCCGAAAGGCATTGGATATTATGATGCCCTGTGGGTTGGGTGTTGGCCTTATACCATGAAAGGCGCCAACTTGTTAGCAGAACCCCGTGGCCGGGTGCTGCGCATTGGACCGGCACAGATCTGGCTCGCCGGGCTGTTTTGTGTTTGAATCTGGTTTAAAGGAAAAAGGAGAGATGGCTGGTGGCTGATCGTCGATTACAGGTATTTCAAGCGGTGGCCAGACACCTGTCCTTTACCAAGGCTGGCGAGACGCTGTACATGACGCAACCGGCCGTGACCTTTCAGATCAAGCAACTCGAGGAACACTTCAACACCCGTCTCTTCGAGCGCGGTGGCGGGCGAATCTCGCTTACTCCGGCCGGAGACCTGGTGCTCGATTACGCGGAGCGCATCCTTGGACTGACCAAGGAACTCGACGTCCGTGTCGCCGAGATGACCGGGCAGATGAGCGGCAGCCTGCTGGTCGGGGCGAGCACGACGATTGCCGAATTCATGTTGCCGCCGATCCTTGGCGAATTCAACGTCCGTTATCCACAGGTGCGTGCGCGGCTGACCGTTGCCAACTCGGAATCGATCAGTAACGCCATCGCCGCCCATACCCTTGACATCGGCCTGATCGAATCGAACACCAACAATCATCCCAGCCTGCAGTGCGAAATCTGTGGCGACGATGAACTGCAGGTGGTGTGCACGCCCCATCATCCCCTGTCCAAGCGTAGCGATGTCGATGCGCGCAGCCTGTTGGGGTACGACTACATCGCACGTGAACCGGGTTCGGGCACCCGCGAAGTCACCGACGACTATTTTCGGGCTTGTGGCGTCGATCCCGAGAAACTCAGGATGCTGATGGAGTTGTCGAGTCCGGAATCCTTGAAGGGCGTGGTGGCGACCGGTCTGGGCTACTCGATCGTGTCGCGGGCGAGTTTCGAGAAGGAACGGCAACTCGGAACGCTCGTCGCCGTTCCGCTGCGACCGCGACTGAAGCGTACCTTGTCGCTGGTCTATCCTAAAGAACGCTTCCGCTCCAGGGTGGTGCTCACCTTCGTCGACTTCGCCAGGAACAAGCTGCGCGAGCTGTCTGCCTGATGCCGCGCCCGATTGAAGCCCGCATTGATCTGGCGGCGCTGCGTCACAATTACCTGGTTGCGAAAAGGCATGCCGGTGCGGCCAGGGCCTGGGCGGTGGTCAAGGCCAACGCCTATGGGCATGGCCTGCTGCGTGCGGCGACAGCGCTCGGCGAGGTCGCCGACGGTTTCGCCCTGCTCGACCTCGATGAAGCGATCATCCTGCGCGAGGCCGGTATCCGTCAGCCGATTCTCCTGCTCGAGGGTTTCTTTGCCGCGGCCGATCTGGAAATCTGTGCGACGTATCGGTTGAGTGTAGTCATTCATCGCCTCGAACAGTTGCAGATGCTGCGTCACGCCGCTCTGCCGGTCCCCCTTCCGATCTACCTCAAGCTCGACAGCGGCATGCATCGCCTCGGTCTCTCCGGCGGGCAGATTCCGGCCGCGCGCCGCGAACTGACGGCGCTGGCTACGGCGGCGGCTCCTGCCCCGGTGACCTTGATGACGCACTTTGCCGAAGCCGACGCGGTCGGCGGTGAGCGCTGCATCAACTGGCAGCTCGAACGCTTTACCCGCATGCTCGCCGATTGGCCGGAGGCCGCAAGCCTGCCGATCTCGGTCGCCAACTCGGCCGCCATCCTGCGTTACCCGCAGACCGCGTATGCCTGGGTACGGCCCGGGATCATGCTCTATGGCGGCAGCCCGTTCGCCGCTCAGGAGGCCGCGAGCCTCGACCTCAAGCCGGTGATGACGCTGCGCAGCCGGATTCTGGCGGTGCAGGAAATCGGCGTCGGCGAGCGCGTCGGTTACGGCGGCACCTTTGTCGCGCAGCGGCCGACACGCGTCGGCGTCGTCGCCTGCGGTTACGCCGATGGTTATCCACGCCATGCGCCCAGCGGCACGCCGATTCTCGTTGCCGGTCAGCAGACGCAAACGCTCGGTCGAGTGTCGATGGACATGCTCGCCTGCGACCTGACCGATCTGCCAGGCACCGGCGTCGGCAGCCCGGTGGTCCTCTGGGGCGAGGGTCTGCCGGCCGACGCGGTAGCGGCCGCTGCACAGACCATCAGCTACGAGCTGTTCTGTGCACTGGCACGGCGCGTCCCGGTCGTCGAAATCTGAGCATGGCGCGGCCGGGGAACCCTTCAAAAACCGTTTTCACCTGCAGCGAGTGCGGCGCCAGCACCGGCAAGTGGCAAGGCCAGTGCCCCGCTTGCGAGGTCTGGAATACGCTGGTCGAGACGATGGTCGAAGTGCCGGTGGCCACCGGCAGCCAGCGGCGTTTTGCCGCGCTCGGCGGCACCGCCGGACTGCAGACGCTTTCCGACATCGAAGCGCGCGAAGAGGATCGGCTGCCGACCGGCATCGGCGAGTTCGATCGGGCGCTTGGAGGCGGGCTGGTCAGCGGGGGCGTCGTGCTGATCGGCGGCGATCCGGGAATCGGCAAGAGCACGCTGTTGTTGCAGGCGCTGGCGGCCCTGTCGGCGACACAGCAGGTGCTCTATGTCAGCGGCGAGGAGTCCGGCCAGCAGGTGGCGATGCGCGCGCGGCGGCTGGCGCTCGACACCGGCAAACTGAAACTGCTGGCGGAAATCCATCTCGAGAAGATTCTCGCCACGCTGCAGTCCGCGCAGCCGCAGGTGGCGGTGATCGATTCGATCCAGACGCTGTGGTCGGAGCAGCTCAGTTCGGCACCGGGGTCGGTCGCGCAGGTGCGCGAATGCGCGGCGCAGCTCACCCGCCTGGCCAAGCAGACCGGCATCACGGTGATCCTGGTCGGCCACGTCACCAAAGAGGGCGCTCTGGCCGGGCCGCGCGTCCTCGAACACATCGTGGATACCGTCCTCTATTTCGAGGGGGACACGCACTCGAGCTTCCGCCTGATCCGGGCGGTCAAGAACCGCTACGGGGCGGTCAACGAAATCGGTGTCTTTGCCATGACCGACCGCGGACTGAAGGGGGTGAGCAACCCTTCGGCGATCTTTCTGTCGTCACACGGCAGCGATGTTCCCGGCTCCTGCGTGCTGGTCACCCAGGAAGGCACGCGGCCGCTGCTGGTCGAGATCCAGGCGCTGGTCGATCAGGCGCACGGCAACCCGCGCCGCCTGACGGTCGGGCTCGACGCGCAGCGACTGGCGATGCTGCTGGCGGTCCTGCACCGCCACGCCGGCATCGTCTGTTTTGATCAGGACGTTTTCGTCAATGCCGTCGGTGGCGTCAAGATCGGCGAACCCGCGGCCGACCTCGCGGTGCTGCTGGCGATCGTCTCGTCGCTGCAAAACCGCGCCTTGCCAGCCAAACTCGTGGTGTTTGGAGAAGTGGGCCTGGCCGGTGAGATCCGCCCGGCGCCGCGTGGTCAGGAACGCCTTCGGGAGGCCGCCAAGCTCGGCTTCACGCGCGCGCTGATTCCCGAGGCCAACCAGTCCAGGCAGGCGATCGGCGGCCTCGAAGTGATCGCCGTGCGGCGCGTCGAAGAAGCGGTCGGACGGTTGCGCGAGCTTGAATGAGGGGCGCCCTCGACGCGTCGTGGGGGGAGGTCATAGCACGAAGATCGTGAATATTCCCGCCTTACCCGATTGGATCAACGGGTGCAGACGTTGACGCCCTCCCGTTGCGAGCGGGTCGCGATCAATCGCCTCACCTACAACGTGCGCCACTGGGGCCCGGACGATGCGCCACTGCTGCTGATGCTGCATGGCTGGATGGATTCTTCGGCCAGCTTTCAGTTCACGGTTGATGCGCTCCGTCACGCGTGGCATGTGGTGGCGCCGGACTGGCGTGGCTACGGGCAAAGCGAATGGCTGAACCGCCGCTATTGGTTCGCCGATTACTACGCCGACCTCGATGCGCTGCTCGATCGCTATAGCCCCGGTGTGCCGGCACGCATCATCGGCCACAGCATGGGCGGTGGGGTGGCGAGCATCTACGGCGGCGCCCGGCCAGATCGGATTGCCGGCCTGCTGATGGTCGATTTCCTTGGCCTGCAGCCAAACGCAATCCACGAAGCACCCGGCCGCATCCGCGAATGGCTCGACCACGCACGCGGGACGCCGAAGCTGCGCGCCTACGCCAGCCGCGATCAGCTTGCTGCGCGACTGCTGCAGTCCAACCCGCGACTCCTCCCGGAACGGGCCGCATTTCTGGCGACGCATTGCGCAACCGAGCTGCCCGACGGGAAGTATGTCGTTGCCTGCGACCCCTGGCACAAGGTCCCCTCGCCCCACCTCTACCGGATCGAGGAAGTCATGGCCTGCTGGCGGGCGATGACTGCTCCCGTCCTGCTGGTGACGGCTGATGAAGGCTATGTGCAGCAGCGCTTCGGCAAGTCTCCCGACGAACTGCAACGACGAATGAACTGCTTCGCGAAGGGAAGCGTTGCTTGCATTGACGATTGCGGGCACAACGTGCAGCACGATCGGCCGGAAATGCTGGCCGAGCTGATCGAGTCGTTTTTCGCAACAGTGCCAGATTGCATGCTACGGCGATAACCAGTTGCGGCACTCCGGAGCAACCGCATCTCGATTTTGGTGGTTAGCCCACCCCGCGACCGGCCGATCCTATATCGAACGCATCACGCCGAATCCCGAACGCGATGCGATCGTCTCCACCTGCTGGAGCACCCCGGAAAATATCCATGCAAGATGGAAACTCCTTGCGCAGACCCTCTTGACAAGCACCGCGTCGTTGTCGTCAAGCAGGGGTTTTCGGTTTGTTGCCGCTGCCGGAGGCGCTGCTGCCGGCCTGGGTCCCGCGGTACGGCCGAAGGCCCCAAGCCAATTCGTGTTTCGGTGAAACTCAGTAGCTCAAGGTCTTGGGCAGTTCCTTCGCCTGTTGCACCCAGGACTCAACCATGGCCAAGGAAGGTGCTTGCTTGGTGATCTGATGGCTGGCGTTGGTCTCGACAATCTTGGCATGCAGATTGTCGGCGCGGCGGGTTGCCAGTTCCTTGACCGTATCGACGCCGGCCTTCTCGAGCAGGTCGGAATAGACTCCGGAGACGCCCTTGATGCGGGCCAGATCGGCCCGGTTGGTGAGCTCCAGGATGACGCGGGTCTCACAACCGCAAGCGCTGGCGAGGACTTTTCTCTGTGCCGGCGCAGCGGCTGCCGCGAGAAGCTGTTCATTGTTGAGGATTCCATTGGCCTTGAGCTTTTCGATCAGCTCAGGGGTGCTTCCCTGCAAGTCTTTTACTGAGACGGTCATTTCGGTTTTCTCCTCTGGTGTGGTGGGCTGAAGCGAAGCTTGCATGTTGCCGGAATCTCCAGGTCAAGCGGGTATTCGGCGGAGACAATTCTAATATCGAATCATGGTGTTTCGCGAGCAGTTGAGGCAAAGATGCCGAATGGCCCTGATTCCGGGAAAATGGACGGGTTGGACGGTCGAAGGGTAGAAATCCAAGGACACTTCTGCGGTCTTTTGCGGTATCTCTTGAAACACGCAAGCATCGACCGCTGCGCTTTGGCCAAAACGCACGCGCGACGGATCAAACCGCCTACAGCCCGGCGAGCGCCGCCACCCAGGCTTCGGCACTCGGCCGCAGCAGTTCGAGGATCGGCCGCGGATAGACGCCGACCGCCAGAATCAACAGGGTCGGCAAGAGCAGCAAGGCCAGCTCGCGCGGCAGCAGGTCTTCGGCGGTGGCGAGGTCGGGATTGCGCAAGGGACCGAGAAAGGCTTGCCGGAAAGGCGACAGGAAGGCTGCGGCAGCGAGCACCATGGCGAACAGCGCTGCGAGGCCGGCACCGGTATGGCTATGCAGCGTTTCGACGATGATCAGCAGTTCTCCGGGGAAGCCGCTGGTCCCCGGCAGGCCGATGCCGGCCAGTCCGAAGAACAGGAAGAAGCCCGACAGGAGTGGCATGCGGTGGATCACGCCACCGAGCTGGCTGAGGTCGGTCGAGTCGCTTCGGCGCTGCAGGAAAGCGAGGACCAGAAAGCCGCCGCTTGCGGCGACGCTGAAGTGCAGCAGTTGCAGGAGCGCTCCCTGCAGCGCCGAAACCGAGAACGATGCCAGTCCCAGCACGACCAGCCCGACATGCGACAGGCTCGCGTATGCCAGTACGGCGCGCAGATTGCTCTGTGCCAGTGCTGCAACACTACCGTAAAGGATGGCCACGGTACCGAAACCGGCGAGCAGCCAGTGCAGCTCGCGCGCCGCGAGTGGCGCCAGTGGAATGGCGAAGCGGATCAGCCCGTAGACGCCGAGTTTGAGTCCGACCAGCACGGCCGTCACTGCCGCCGGCGCACCCATCGCCAGTGCGGGCAGCCAGGTATGCAGCGGCAGCAGCGGCACCTTGACGCCAAAACCGGCGAGCAGCAGCAGGAACACCAGATACTGGGTTCGCTCCGGCAGCGCTGTCGCCAGCAGCGTTGGCAGATCGAAGTGCAGCGCGCCGCCCTGTTCGGCATGTCCGAAAGCGAGCGCCAGGAGGCCAAACAGCAGCGGTACGCCGCCCGCGAGCATGACCAGGAAATAGCGCACGGCGGCTGCCTGGCGGCTGGCACCCAGGCCCCACAGGCTGACCAGGAAGTACAGCGGCAGCAGCGTGAACTCCCAGAAGCAGAAGAACAGGATGCTGTCGAGTGCGCAGAAGACGCCGAGAGTGGCCGCTTCGAGCAGCAGCAGCAGGGCGAAGTACACGCCGGGGGGGGCTGCGGCTGCAGCCGGCGCATGCCGTCGTCGCCAGCCGGCGACGATCGCACCACAGAAGAGCAGCGCCGTCGCCGGCAGAAAGAGCAGCGAGAGGCCATCGACGCCGACCAGGTAGTGGATGTTGACTCCCGGGATCCAGCTCGCCGAATCCAGCAACTGGAAGTCGGGGTCCTGACTATCGAAGGTGGCGACGATCAGCAGCGAGCAGAGCAGCGTCAGCACCGCGCTGCTCAGGGCGACCCACTGCGCACCGGCCTCGCGCCGCCACAGCGTGGCCAACAGCGCGCCAAGCAGCGGCAGCGACAGCAGCGTACTCAGCAGTGGCCAGGACGCCGGTTCACTCATGGTAGAAATGGGCCGACAGCGTCTGCGTTGCCGTGTCGGTCAACTGCAGCCAGGGTTCGGGGTAGAAACCGGCTGCCAGCAGCACCAGCAGCGTGGCACCACCAACGAAATACTCCATCTTGCCGGTGCGGGCGATGCGGGCTGCCGGCAGATCCCTGGGTCGCGGCGCGAGAAAGGCGCGCTGGAAAGCCCACAGCAGGAAACCGGCGGCAGCGACGTTGCCGAGCGCAGTGGCGATTGTCGGCAAGGCGCCAAAGGTTTCGATCGACGCTTCCAGAACCAGGTGCACAGCGTCGAAACCGGGTGTCCCGGGCATGCCGAGCAGCGCCAGGCCGCCGATCAGGAAGGCGACGGCGATGAAGGGAACGCGGTCGAAGAGACCGCCGAGCCGATCGAGATGGGTGGTGCCAGTACGGCGGTACACGTAACCGACCATCAACAGCATGACCGTAATCGCCAGTCCGAAGTTGACGGCCAGCAGCAGTGCGCCCTGCAGGCCGGCCGGATGCAGCGTAAACAAGCCAATCACGATCAGACTGGTATGGCTGACCACCGCAAAAGCCATCAGCCGGCGCAGATTGGCCTGCCGGAAAGCCATGCTCGCGGCAAAGAAGACGCCGACCATGGCGAAGGCCACGACATAGGGCTGCCAGATCATCACCGCTTCGGCGGTGAGCGGTAGCAGGAAGCGCGCCATGCCATAGATGCCGACCTTGACCCCGAGCAGCAGCACCGGACCCACGGCGATCAGGCCGTAGCCGGCCGAGTTGGGGAGCCAGCCATGCAGGGGAAACAGCGGGGTGCGTACCGCCAGGCCATAAAACAGCAGATAGAAGGCCGCCGACTGGTATTTGGCGATCTGCGGCGTTTCCAGCAATTCGAAGAGGTCGAAGCTCCAGTGGCCGCCAAGGACGTCGGCATGGCTCCAGACCAGGACGATGGAGCCGGCCATGAACAGGCACCAGCCGAAGAGCTGATACTGCAGGAAGCGTGACAGGGCCTGATTTTCCTCTCTGGCCGAAGCCCAGC
>DIME01000035.1:9891-13884 GCA_002425405.1 Candidatus Accumulibacter vicinus | reverse complement strand
CTGGACGCCAGCGCAGCACGGCAGCGCTTTGCCGGCAATGGCGCGCGTTACCGGTACTGGCTGCGGGAATTCGTCGGGGATTCGGCGGATTTCATGGCCAGGCTCGACGCGCTGCTGCACAATCGGGATTACGCGGCGGCAAGGCAGGTGGTGCACGCCTTCAAGGGTCGCACCGGTACGCTCGGCATGACCGAACTCCACGATCTGGCGGCGGCACTGGAGCAGTTTCTCCGGGCCGGCGAGCCCGACCATGAAATGGATAGCAAATCTGGCAGCGCAATCCGCCAACAACTGGTACAGTCGATTGAACGGATGCGCGCCAGTCTGCAGGCAGTGCTCGGCTCCGCCAGGCCGGCCACGACGGCCGCAGCAGCACGGCCCGAAGGGCCGATGCCGCCCGCGATCGCGGCCCTGCTGCCGCTGCTGGAAGCTGCGGACGGCGGCAGCGCCGCGGCCATCGCCGCCTGCCTTGCGGAACTGCCGGATCGCGACTGGCACGCGCTGCTGCAGGCAGCGCTGGCGAAAGCGGAAGGTTTCGATTTTGAAGCGGCGAGGCAGCTCATTGCCGAAGCAATAGGGACATCGACATGAAACTGGGCTCGAAACTGCTCCTCCAGACGGTTCTGCCGGCAGTTGCTGCCGTTTCGCTGTTGCTGGCGATCGTCACCCTGGTCACCGGCAACGCCCTGCAGGAGGCCGCCGAACGTGCACTGGCAGCGGTCGTCGAAGCGCGCCGCGAAGATATTCACAATCACTTCGAACGGATGCGCGACGACATCATCGGCATGGGCAACGCCCCTGCCGTGGTCACGGCCATGCAGCAGTTTGCCGCCGCTTTCGCCGCCTGCGGTGCCAGCGCCGACACCCAGCTCCAGCAGTTGTACGACCGCGACGCAGAGCAGGCCGCCAGCCCCGCCAACAATCCCTGCCGTCGCGGCTACCAACAGGTACACGGCGAGCATGATGTGTTCTTCCGCAGGCGCCATGTTTCCTACGGCTGGCACGACATGCTGCTGGTCGACCCGCAGGGCCATGTCGTCTATTCCCTGCTCAAGGCTCACGATTTCGCAACCAACCTGTTCACCGGGCCCTGGAAGAACAGCGGCCTGGCGCGTGTGGCGGAGATTGCCCTGCGTCAGGCGGTCAGCGGCGTCCCGGCCTTTGCCGATGCCGAACTTTACGCGGCCGCGGGCAACCGGCCGGCGATGTTCCTCGCCATCCCGATCCTCGACCCCGACAACGGTCAGCCGCTAGGGGCACTGGTGGTGCAGATCGCCTTCGGACCGCTCGACCGGCACATGCACTTCAAGGCCGGACTCGGCCAGAGCGGTGAAGCCTTTGTCGTCGGCAGCGGCGGCTGGATGCTGACCAACACTTTTTTCGACCAGGAACCTTCGGTCCTCAAGCGGCAACTGCACACCGAGTCCGTCAACCGTGTGCTCGCCGGCAACGATGGCAGCGATCAGCTCATCGATTATCGCGGCCAGCCTTCGTTCATCGCCTACCGGCAGTTGCAGCCGTTTGCCGGCGCCCTCGGCGACCAGCCGCGCTGGGGCGTGATCGCCAAGATCAGCCGTGACGAAGCGCTGTCCAGTCTGTATTCGCTGCAATGGCTGATGCTCGGCAGCGGCCTGCTGATTGCCGGCGCCGCAACCGCGATGGCAGTCGTTGGCGGTCGGCGGCTGTTTCAGCCGGTACTGGCCATGCAGGCTGCACTGGTACGCCTGTCCAGAGGCGAGAAAACGGCGATTCCCGGCCTCGACCGCCAGGACGAAATCGGCGACATGGCCAAGGCCGCGGAATGTTTTCGCAAGATGTCCGAGGCGGTCGCACGCGACCGCCGGATTCACGAAAACGTCGCCGCGTTGACTGCCGCCGTCAGCCAGAGGGAAAGACTGGCCGACGTGGCCGACGTCCTCCTCGGACATCTGCGGCAGCAGCTCGATGTTCCCGTCGCGACGCTCTTTCTGCGCGACGCCGACGGCTACTACCGGCGTGCCGGCGCCCAGGGACTGGTTCGGCGCAGCCAGTCGCAGGACTGCTTCGCGCCCGGCGAATCGCTGGTCGGTCAGTGCGCCCGCGATGGCCAGGCGGTCATCCTGGCACCGGTGGGCAGCGGTCTGATGCTGATCGCCACCGGGCTGGCCGAGTTCCCGCCCGAGGAACTCGTGCTCTACCCGATCACGCATCAGGACGAGACGCTGGCGGTCGTCGAACTGGCGGCGACGCGCCGGCTGTCGCCCGACGAGCACGCTTTTCTCGCAGCCCTGGTGGGGCCGCTCGGACTGCAACTGGCGAACATCGAAGCCGCCGAGCGCAATCTCGCGCTGCTCGATGAAAGTCGCCGGCAGGCCGAGATCCTGGGCCAGCAGAAAGCCGAACTTGCCGACAAGAACAGCGCCATGCTGGCGCTGAGCGACGAAATGCGTGCCCAGTCCGACGAACTCAAGGCACAGAACCTGGCCCTGCGCGGCACCCAGGAGGAACTGCGGGTGCAGCAGGAGGAACTGGCACAGAAGAACCGCAGTCTGGAAGCGCAGGGACGACAACTCGAACTCGGCCGTAGCGAGGCCGAGGCACGGGCGCGCGAACTCACGCAGGCCAACCGTTACAAATCGCAGTTCCTGGCCAACATGTCGCATGAACTGCGCACACCGCTGAACAGCATTCTGATCCTGGCCAGGCATCTGGCCGAGAATTCGACCGGTCACCTCGATGACGATGAAGTCGAGTCGGCGAGCGTCATCCACGAGAGCGGCAACCAGCTCCTGTCGCTGATCAACGACATCCTCGACCTGTCGAAGATCGAGGCCGGCAAGGTCGAGATGCTGATCGAGGACTTCCCGGTCTCCGAGATCCTCCTTTACCTGCGCCGCCTGTTCGAGCCGCTCGCGGCAAAGAAGTCGATCGCTTTCGCCATCGAGGTCGAAGCCGCAGCGGCGCCGATCATCCGCAGTGACCGTCGCCTGCTGACCCAGGTCCTGACCAACCTGTTGTCGAACGCCGTCAAGTTCACCGATCAGGGGTCGGTGCGGCTCGTGCTGTGCACCGAGGACAGGGGGCTGCGTTTCGACATCATCGACAGCGGCATCGGCATCGCGGCCGACCAGATCGGACCCATCTTCAACGCCTTCCAGCAGGTCGATGGCGGCAGCGCACGCAAGTACGGCGGCTCCGGCCTGGGCCTGGCGATCAGCCGCCAACTCGTCGAACTGCTGGGCGGCCGGATCGATGTCGAGAGCACGCCCGAGAGTGGCAGTCGCTTCTCGGTGCACCTGCCGGATATCGTCTGCTCCGCCAGCAGTACCCCGGCGCCTGCAGCACCAGCGGTAGCCACGCGCGCGGCCACCGCCGGCCGCCACACACTGATCCTGGTCGTCGAAGACGATGGCCGGCTGGTGACGATCGTCACCCGCCTGATCGAAACGCTCGGCTACGCCGTGCTGGCGGTCGATAGCGGAGAAAAGGCGCTCGCACTGATCGCCGCCGAGCGCCCGGTCGGCGTTCTGCTCGACCTCGGCCTGCCCGACATCCCGGGCCTCGAAGTCCTGCGCCGAATGAAGTCCGACCCGGCCAGCGCCGGCATTCCCGTGTATATCATCTCCGGCACGGCCGACACCGGCGAGGCGGCGGCACTCGGCGCCGCCGGTTATATCCGCAAGCCGATCACCCGCGACGCGGTGCTGGCCGCGCTCCACGACATGCTCGAGCACTCGCAGGCGGCGGTGCCGGCCATCCCGCCCGCCGGCCAGCCGCAGGTGCTGCTGATCGAGGACGACCAGGCGAGCAGCCAGGCGGTGCGTGTCCTGTTCAAGGATACGAACATCGAGCTCAGCCGGGCGCACAACGGCAGCGAAGGTCTGGTGGCACTCGCCGCTGCGCATTTCGACGCCGTCATTCTCGACCTGATGCTGCCCGACATGAGCGGCTTTGAATGGCTCGAACAAGCCGCCGCAGCAACGCCGCAACTGCCGCCGGTGGTGGTCTACTCGG
>DIME01000035.1:7970-9517 GCA_002425405.1 Candidatus Accumulibacter vicinus | reverse complement strand
CACGACGCGCTGCTGATCGTCGATGACGACGTTCGCAACCAGTCGGCTCTGTCGAAAGCGCTGCGCGCTCGCGGCTTTGCCGTCAGCGTCGCCGGCAGCGGCGCACAGGCGCTGGAAATGCTGGCTACCGACCAGTTTGCTGCGGTCCTGACCGACATCATGATGCCCGGCATGGATGGCTACGAGCTGATCCGGCGAATGCGCTGCGGCAGCACCGGCCAGATCCCGATCATTGCCGTCACCGCCAAGGCCATGCCCGGCGACATCGAGCTCTGCCTGGCCGCCGGCGCCAGCGATTACCTCGCCAAACCGGTCGATATCGACCGTCTGCTGCAGTTGCTCGAAAAATGGCTTTGAAACGCAAATCCGCACGCCAGATCGAGGCCATCGAGGCCGATCTGCTGCTCTTGCTGCTGCGCGAGCGCTACGGCTACGACTTCAGCGGTTACGGTCGCGCCTCGTTGATCCGTCGGCTCAGGCAAGTGGTCGAAACTTGCCAGGCCGGCAGTCTGGTTGAATTGCTGCCGGCCTTGCTGCGCGACGAACAGGTGGCACAGAAGGCGATCAACATGCTGTCGGTGCCGGTGTCGGAGTTCTTCCGCGACCCGCCGGTGTGGAAGTGTCTGCGCGAACAGGTGATGCCGGAGCTGGACAGCTTTCCGCGCATCAACGTCTGGCAGGTCGGTTGCGGTTACGGCCAGGAGAGCTATTCGCTCGCCATCCTGCTGCACGAATGTGGTCTGGCGTACAAGGCGCGGATGATCACCACCGACATCAACGCCGACCTGCTGCAGGTGGCGCGCCACGGCTGCTGGCCGGCAGACCAGTTCGCGCAGTGGCGGGCCAACTATTTCGCCGCTGGCGGCAGCGCCTGTTTCGACGATTATTTCGTCTGCAATGGCCATGACGGTAATATGACAATGGCCATTCGGGCAGAGTCCCTGCAAGCGATGGAATTCGTCGAACACAACCTGGTCACCGATGATGCCTTCCTGGAAACGCAGTTGCTGATCTGCCGCAACGTCCTGATCTACTTCGGTGCAGCGCTGCAGGCGCGAGCGCTCGACATCTTCGCACGCAGCCTGCAGCGCGGCGGCTTCCTGGTTCTCGGCAGCACCGAATCGATCCTCAACCGGGAAGACACCTGGGCGCCGCTGCAGGCCGGACTGCGGATTTTCCGGAAAACCATGGCGAGGGCGAAATGAACGGCCTGCCGAAGATCCTCGTCGTCGATGATCTGGCCGCCAACCGCCTGGCAATCCGCGCCGCCCTCAGGGGTGTCGAGGTGACGATCGTCGAGGCCGGCAACGGTTTCGACGCGCTGGCGATCACTCTCGAGGAGGAATTCGCGCTGATCCTCCTTGACGTACAGATGCCCGAGATGGACGGCTTCGAGGTCTGCGAACGCCTGTCCGCCAATCCGCAGACCGCCGACACGCCGGTGATCTTCATCACTGCCGCCCACAACAGCCCCGAGGATCGCATCCATGGCTACCGGACGGGCGCCACCGATTATCTGGCCAAGCCGATCAACGACCAGTTGCTGC
>DIME01000035.1:0-7620 GCA_002425405.1 Candidatus Accumulibacter vicinus | reverse complement strand
GCGAAAGTCGCCGACCGGGTCAAGGATGCCTTCCTCGCCAACGTCAGCCACGAACTGCGAACGCCGCTCAATGCCGTCATCGGGCTCTCGGCACTGGCGCTGAACCACAGCAGCGACCCTCGCCAGCGCGAATACCTGGAAAAGGTCAGGGATGCCGGCCAGACGCTGCTGGCAATCATCAACGACCTGCTCGATCTGACCAAGATCGCGGCCGGCGAAATGAGCCTGGAATGCACGCCGTTCAGCCTGCGGAAGACCGTCGCACGCGCGCTGTCGGTGATTGGGCACCATGCCATCGAAAAAGGATTGCGTCTCGAAAGCCGGATCGACGAACGACTCCCGGAACTGTTGCTCGGTGACCCGCTACGTATCGAACAGATCCTGCTCAACCTGCTCAACAACTCGCTCAAGTTCACCGAAACCGGCCGGATCGTGGTACGCATCGCCATCGAGGGCCTCGACGATCAGCAGGCCGGGCTGCTGATCGAGGTCGAGGATTCGGGAATCGGCATGAGCGAGAGCGAGATTGCCCGCATCTACCAGCCGTTCGTCCAGGCCGACCCGTCGATCACCCGCAAGCACGGCGGCACCGGCCTGGGCCTGGCGATCTGCAAGCAACTCGCCGAAGGCATGCAGGGTTCGATCGAGGTCAGCAGCCGGCCGGGCGAAGGCACGCGCTTTTGCGTCCACCTGCGCCTGGGCGTGGCCACCGCCAGCGAGTGCCCGACCGGCGACGACCCGGCCGCTATCGCCGACCCGCCGGCGCATTACCCGGCAGCGCGCGTGCTGGTGGTCGACGATCAGCCGCTCAATCGTGATCTGGTCTTCGAGCTGCTGGGTAGCGTCGGCATCGTGCCGCATCTTGCCGAGAACGGCCAGCAGGCGGTGGACATTCTCCGCGAGGCTGGCGCGCAGGCTTTCGACCTGGTGCTGATGGACATCCAGATGCCGGTTCTCGACGGCCTTGCGGCCACCCGCCGAATCCGTGCGCTGCCGGGTTTCGCCACGCTGCCGATCGTCGCCATGACGGCGCACACGATGGTGCACGAGAAGGAGGTGTACCTGGCCGAAGGCATGGACGATCACCTCGGCAAACCGTTTTCACTGCCGGCTTTTTTCGCGCTGCTGGCGCGCTGGCTGCCGGTGCAGGGTAGCGCACCGGCAGCGGCGGCGCCACCTGCAGCCAGTGCTGCCGACGCCGGCGAGAACAAGCTGGCGGCAATCAGCGGCCTCGACAGCACCGCAGCACTGCAGCGATTTGCCGGCAACCGCGCGCGTTACCGCCACTGGCTGCGGGAATTCGTCGGCGAGTCGGCCGGTTTCACCGCGACCATCGATACCCTGCTGGCCGGTGGTGCAAGCGAGTCGGCAAGACAGGCGGTGCACGCCTTCAAGGGCCGCGTCGGAATGCTCGGCATGCGCGAACTGCAAGCTCTGGCCGCGGCGCTCGAGCAGGCTCTGCGGACCGGCAAGGCGAACAGCCCGGCGGGCCATGCACTGCGCCGGCAACTGGCGCAGTCGATTGAGGCCATGTGCGTCGGCATTCAGGCGGCGCTCGCCCAATCGCCCCCCCGGCAGGCGACCAGCCGGGGGGGCAGACCGCCACCGGGAGCAAGGCCTGCCGGGCCGATGCCCGCTTCGGTCGCAGCCCTGCTGCGCTTGCTGCAGGACGCGGATGGCGGCAGTGCCACGGCGATCGAAAGCTGTCTTGCAGAGCTGCCGGATAACGACTGGGAACCGTTGCTGCAAGCGGCGCGGGCAGAGGTGCAGAAGTTCGATTTCGAGGCCGCGCGGCAACTCCTCGCTGGCGGCGATGAGGCCGGATGACAATTTCGATATCGCAAGACGGCCGCTCCCCGATCATCAAACAACCCATAACCCGGATGGAACATCATGACCACCATTCTCCTGATTGATGACGACCCGGCCACCCTTGAAGTCATCAACGCATCCTTGCTCCCGCACTTTCGCACGCGCATCGCGACGCGTGGCGGCAAGGGCATCGAGCTGGCGATCATGTCGCCGGCACCCGACCTGGTCCTGCTCGACCTCGAATTGCCCGACATGAACGGCTATCAGGTCTGCTCGGCGCTCAAGCGGAATACCCGCACCGCCGAGATCCCGGTGATCTTTCTTTCCAGCCACACGGATATTGCCGACATCATCCGCGGTCTCGAACTCGGCGCGGTCGATTATGTGCCCAAGCCGGTGGAGCCGCCGATTCTGCTGGCACGCGTACGCACACAACTACGCCTGCGCCAGGCACAGATCTATCTGGCTGACCGCAATCTCCATCTCGAATCGCTGGTGAGCGAACGCACGCATGCCCTCGAAGCCCGGACGCTGGACCTGCAACGCAGTCAGGAACTGACGATCGTGGCCCTCGGAGCGATCGCCGAAACCCGTGACAACGAAACCGGCAACCATATTCGCCGCACACGCGCCTACGTCCGGACGCTCGTCGAATACTTCCTGCAACAACCCGCACAGCGGGAACGCATGCCACTCGAAGAATGGGGACTGATCTGGAAATGCGCCCCCCTGCACGACATCGGCAAGGTGGGAATTCCCGACCAGATCCTGCTCAAGGAGGGACCACTCGACGCTGACGAGTTCGAGATCATGAAACGACATACGACGCTCGGCCGCAATGCCCTGCGCGCCGCCGAACTCGGGGGCGACACCCGGCACCCGTTCCTGCGGATCGCCAGCGAAATCATCTATTCGCATCACGAGCGCTGGAACGGCACGGGCTACCCGGAAGGCCTCTGCGGCGAGGACATTCCCTTCGCGGCACGCCTGATGGCCATCGCCGACGTCTACGACGCCCTGATCAGCAAGCGCGTGTACAAGCCCGCCCTGCCCCACGGCAAAGCCGTGGAGATCATCGTGCAGGGGCGTGGCAAACAATTCGACCCGCTGATTGTCGACTGCTTCCTGGTCTGCGCCGAAACCTTCAACACGATCGCCACCGGTCACTCCGACGCCCCACCGCCATGGCCAGTCGCCGGCGCATCCCTGGCCACGGCCCGATCCGGGGACGCAGCTGGCCAGGGCAGCCTCCAGGAACTCCGGCATTCCTGACCGATTCACCCATTCAACATCGGAAGCATTGATGAACCAAAAGAAAATCCAGGTCATGATCATCGATGACTCGCCGCTGGTCCGTCAGGTCATCGCGCAGGCACTGGTCCGGGAGACCGGCATGGAGGTCATGAGTACGTCGGCCGATCCGCTCTTCGCCATGGACAAGCTGCGCCGGAGCTGGCCGGATGTGATCATTCTCGATATCGAAATGACGCGCATGAACGGCCTCTCTTTCCTGCGCAAGCTGATGGCTGAACGACCGACGCCGGTGATCATCTGTTCGGCGCCCGCCGCGACCGGCAGCGACATGCTCATGCAGGCGCTTGCCGCCGGCGCCGTGAGCATCATCAACCGGCCAAAATTCGGGCTCAAGGGTTTCCTCGAAGACGCCACGAACGACATCATCGCGGCCATCCGCGCGGCCGCCCGAACCCGGGTCGCCTTGCCGGGACAGCCGCTCCCCACCACCCATCCGGCGGCGAGCACGCGGCTGCCGACGCTGGAGAGAATGACGCGCAACAGCGCCGACGCCATCCTCCCCGCCGGTACCGCGACGGTGCAACGGACGACCGACAAGGTGATCGCCATCGGCACCTCGACCGGCGGAACGCAGGCACTCGAAGCGGTACTGACCCGCCTGCCGCCGACGATCGCGGGCATCGTCATCGTCCAGCACATGCCCGAGCAGTTCACCGCGATGTTCGCCGAACGCCTTGATTCGCTGTGTACGATCGAGGTCCGCGAGGGCCGGAACAACGACCGCGTGCTGCCGGGGCGCGCGCTGATCGCCCCTGGCGGCAGGCACATGCTGTTGAAGCGCAACGGCGCGCAGTATTACATCGAGGTGCTCGATGGCCCCCTGGTCAATCGCCACAAACCCTCGGTCGATGTGCTGTTTCGCTCGGTGGCCCGGTTTGCCGGCGGCAACGCGGTCGGCGTGATCATGACCGGCATGGGGGATGACGGCGCCCGCGGCCTCAAGGAGATGAATGATGCCGGCGCCGCGACGATCGCCCAGGATGAAGCCTCCTGCGTGGTTTTCGGCATGCCCAGGGAGGCCATCAAGCTCGGCGCCGCCGATCGGGTGCTGCCACTCCAGCAGATCCCTGCGGCGCTGATCGAAACCTTCAACCCACGCGAGGTTTGAATATGACCATGCAACGATACGACATCCTGAAGAAGATCGCCGCAGAACTGGAACATGGCGAAGTGAACTTCTCGACCAACGCCCTGGTCGCGCTCAAACTGCAGCATGCGCTCAACGATCCGGATTGCCACATCGACCAGGCCACGCACCTGATCAAGGCCGAACCCCTGCTGTCGGCCAGGGTCGTGGCACTGGCCAACTCGACCGCCTTCAATCCCTCGGGCCGCCCGATCACCGACGTACGCACCGCCGTTCTGCGGCTGGGTTTTCGCTATCTGCGCTCGCTGGCAGCGGCAGTCGTCACGCGCGCGCTGGCCTCCCCCTTGTCGGTACAGGATCGTGCCATGGCGGCGCGACTCTGGGAGCACACCGCACATGTCGCGGCACTGGCGCAGGTGATTGCCCGCAAGGTGACACACCTCGACCCGGAAACCGCGATGTTCGCCGGCATCGTCCATGAAATCAGCGGCTTCTACCTGATTTCACGCGCCGCCGAGTATCCCGGCCTGCTCGACGAGGATTTTCCGGCGTGGAGCGAAACCGGCGAGGCCGAGGTCGGCCGCCCCTTGCTCCAGGTTCTGGAGGTCCCGCAAACGGTGGTCGAAGCGATTGAAGTGTGCTGGCGGGGCTTTCTGGCGATGCCGCCGACGACGCTCGGCGATACCCTGCTGCTGGCCGACGAACTGGCTCCGGTCGAAAGCCCGTTACGCGACCTCGACGGCGTTCCCAGGGAAGGCACGGCAGCCTCGATCGACCTGCTGATCGGCGAGGACACGCTACTCGAAATCATGCATGAGTCGGCAGATGACGTGCGTTCGCTGACGGCGGCGTTGCGTCTCTAAGCGTGCCTGGCGAGCGCTGCCAGGAGAGAGGGAACACCCAGCCCGGCTATGACTGGCCCGTTGCGACCAGATGGCGACCAGCCGAATCGCCCTGCCGGGCAGCCACCCAGGCCACCAGGTCGGCAGCCGGCATCGGCCGGGCAATGCCGTCACCCTGGGCATTTTCGCAGCCGAGCTGGAGCAGCATCCGGCCCTGCTCGACATTCTCCACGCCTTCGGCGACGATCTGGCGGCGGAAGGCCGTGGCAAGCCCGATCACCCCTTCGAGGATGGCCCGATTCTCCCCACCTTCGAACAGGTCGCAGACAAAACTGCGGTCGATGTTGATCCGGGAAACCGGCAGGCTCTTCAGGTAGGTCAGCGAGGAATGACCACAGGCAAAATCGTCGAGGGCAAATGACACGCCGATTTTCCGGCACGCGCTGATGATCGCACAGACGCTGGCCAGGTCCGTCAGCGCACGGGTCTCGCGCAATTCGAGATCAAGCCTGCCGGGTTCGACTTCCGGCTGTCCGGCCAGCAGCGCACTCAGTCGTTCGACGAAACCGGCCTGTTGCAACTGCCGCGCGCCAATATTGACGCTCACCGCCATCTCCAGTCCGGCAGCGCGCCATTCTGCGATCTGCGCCAGCGCGCGTTCGATCACCCATTCCCCGAGATGGACTGCCAGCGGGTGATTCTCGATCAGCGGCAGGAAAGTGGCCGGCAGCAGCAATCCCTGTTCCGGATGCTGCCAGCGAATCAGGGCCTCGACCCCGATCACCGCGCCGCTGCGCAGGTTCACCCTGGGCTGATAGTGGAGAACGAATTCATCGGCCAACAGGGCACGGCGAAGGTCCTCCAGCCGTTCATTGTGGCTGCGGACGCTGCGATCCAGCTCGGCATCGAAGACACAGTAGCGGTTCTTGCCGGCGAGCTTGGCCTGGTACATGGCCTGGTCGGCCTGGCGCAACAGTTGATCGGCATCGACCTCCTCAGCCTGCGGGTAGAAGGTCACGCCGATGCTGGTCGACACCTGCAGGACCCGCTCGCCGTACCGCACCGGCTGGGCGCTGGCGGCAATCAGGCGGTTCAGGATCGGTGCACAGGAAGTGATGTCGGGAAGATCGAGCAATACCGCGACAAACTCGTCGCCTCCCAGACGCGCCAGCGTGTCGCCTTCGCGCAAGACCTGCTTCATTCGGCCCGCCACCGTCATCAGCAGCTGGTCTCCGGCCTCATGACCGTGCTGGTCGTTGACCGCCTTGAAGCCATCGAGGTCGAGAAAGGCGGCGGTCAGACGCTGCCCGCGCCGCTGGGTCTGGATCATGCCCTGCTGCAGGCGGTCGGCCAGCAGCGCGCGGTTGGGCAAACCGGTCAGCGCGTCGTAGTGGGCCGTCCGCTTGAGCTTTTCTTCGTTCGCCTTGAGCAGGGTGATGTCGGAGAACAGGGCCACGTACTGCCGGGTTCTGCCCTGATCATCGTGCACCGCGCTGATCGTGAGTATCGCCGCAAACATCTCGCCGTTCTTGCCGCGATTCCAGACTTCACCGCTCCAGTGGCCCTGGCCGAT
The DNA here is from genome assembly GCA_002425405.1 of Candidatus Accumulibacter vicinus. Classification (GTDB taxonomy): domain Bacteria; phylum Pseudomonadota; class Gammaproteobacteria; order Burkholderiales; family Rhodocyclaceae; genus Accumulibacter; species Accumulibacter vicinus. Next base: position 992 of record DIME01000035.1, on the reverse strand, counting down.
CAGATCGCCCCACATGGCGGTGTAAAACTCCTTTTCCTGTAGACCGGAGCGGAGAAAGCGCGGATTCTGCCCCAGGGATTCCTCGCGACTGAAACCGCTCATCCGGGAAAAGGCCTCATTGACGTCGATGATCGTGCCGTCTGGGGCAGTGATCATGATGCCCTCGCGGGCGTTGGTGAACACGCTGGCCGCGTTGATCTGCTGCAGGCGATCGGATTCTGCGCGTTGCTCGGCCAACTGCATCTGCCGACGGTAGAGGCTGATCGCCAGCAGCGTGATCGCCAGCAGGGCGGGAACCATGACGCCAAGCACGATCCTGGTCTCGGTCCGCCATTGCTGCAGGGCGTGCCGACGATCGAGCGCCGTGACGACGAGGAAGGGATACAGGCGCGACGCTCGAAAGGCAATCAGCTGCGGGCGATCCTCGCTGCTGCCCTGCTCGAACTGGCCGAACTCGACCTCGTCCAGGCGCAGGTCGCGAACGAAGTGGTCCCGCAACGATCCGGGTTGCCCGCCGGGATCGCTATCGATCAGCAGCGTGCCGTCGTAGCGCAGCACGCTGACCGACCCCTCCTCGGCAGCGAGCTTCTGCGCAACATGGTTGATGAAATAGTCCGGATTCAGCGCAAAGAGTAGGGTCACGCGACCCTTGCCAAGCCCGATGCTGCGCATCACCGGAATGAAGCCGAGCGAGTCGGCATCGACGGGCGTTCCCGCTGTCGATGCCTGGCCACTGGCGAAATCACGTCCGGCCCAGGGCTTGCCGATGCGCAGGATCTGCAGCCGGCCAGCGTCTGCCGGCAGATAGTCTTGTGTCGCCACCGTCACGCCGAGGTTGGCAGGATTGGAACTGGCGACAATCTGGCCCGCGTCGTCGAGCAGGGACATCGAGCGTAGGAACGGTGCATGCTGCAGGGCCGCCACGAAAGTCTGCTCGATGCCGCGCAGATCACGCACAAGCGACACCTGGGCCAGGGAGTTGGCCGCGACGA
>DIME01000203.1:16279-17405 GCA_002425405.1 Candidatus Accumulibacter vicinus | reverse complement strand
ATCGTCTCGGGCAGTAACGACAAAACGCTGCGGCTGTGGGATGCGAAGACCGGCGCGGTGCTGAACGAGCCGCTGCGCGGGCATTCCGATTCGGTCACCAGCATCGCCTTCAGCCCCGATGGCACACGCATCGTCTCGGGCAGTTGGGACCACACGCTGCGGCTATGGGATGCGAAGACCGGTGCGGCGCTGGGCGAGCCGCTGCGCGGGCATTCCAATTGGGTCACCAGCGTCGCCTTCAGCCCCGATGGTACGCGCATCGTCTCGGGCAGCAAGGACCACACGCTGCGGCTTTGGCCCGTGCTCGACGCCTGGGCCGACATCCTCTGCGCCAAACTCACCCACAACATGAGCCACGCCGAATGGCGGCGCTGGGTGGGCGACCTCCCCTACCAGAAGCCGTGTCCGTCACTGCCCGATCCTGCCGACGCACCGACCCAGGCCGTAAAAGCCAGCGCAAAACGCTGAACCTCCCGGCGTCTGGCGCGTCCCGCGTGCCATTGACCGCCATTGCGCTGATCACCGAGAACAGTGAAAGGCCGCATCGGGTCGGCAGCGGAAATTGAACAGGCGCCCACTCGCTGGCCGATTGCCGGTTCCACGTCCGCGCCTCGGCCCGCGATTTTCCCTTGCCCACCCTCGCTGCCGAATGACGCCCCAGAGGTTGTGAGTAAATCTACTGCGCGACCGATCTGCTGCGTTGCCCAGTCGCTCACTCCTCGCCTATCCACTTGATATGTCTCGTCGCTCACTCCATCGCGCCTTGCATCTCGGCCTGCTCGCGACGATTTCTTCACAAGCTCTCAGAACGCCGGCGCACCCGGAAGCTGTCGCCGGAATGCCGTTGATGGCGGGAAGTCTGCTGCTGGCCTTGCCGCTCCACGGTTCAGGACGGCTGGCGATCGCCGAGGGTGCTGCCTCGCCCGCCCGCAGCGCGAAGCGTGCTCGGCGTGCCGCCTTCATGGCGTTGCCAGACCCGCCGGAAATCGCGCGCCGAGGCGAAACCGGCCAGCTCGGCGACGCGCTCGACCGAGAGTTGCCGCTCGGCGAGCAGTTCGCGCGCCCGCGCGACGCGCAGCCGCTGCTGATAGCCGACGACACTGATGCCCGCGTGCTCGGCAAACAG
>DIME01000203.1:13704-15915 GCA_002425405.1 Candidatus Accumulibacter vicinus | reverse complement strand
CGCGCGGGATCCTGCGCGATCGCGTCCTGCGCCCGATGGACGGCGGGGTGCAGGTGGTTGCGGTGGGCGAGCCACGGCGAGAGCTGCGGATCGTTGCCGGCACGGCGCTGGTAGACGACCAGCCGACGCGCGACCCGTGCCGCCAGTTCGGCGCCGGCATGCCGCTCGATCAGGTACAGCGCGAGGTCGATGCCGGTCGTGATGCCGGCGCTGCTCAGCAGCGGCCCGTCGTCGACGAAGACGCGGTTCTCCTCGACCTTCGCCGCCGGTGCGGCGATTCGTAGCGCATCGATCAGGCTGTGGTGCGTCGTACACCGCCGGCCGTCGAGCCGCCCGGCGGCGGCGAGCAGCAGCGCGCCGGAACAGATGCTGGCGAGCTGCGCATCCGGCGGCACGGCCGTGCGCAGCCAGGCGACGACGGCCTGCGCCTCGGGGCGCGCGTAATCCTCGGCCTCGCAGGCGTTGCCGGTGACGATCACCAGGCTGTCGGGCGGCAGACACGCCGGCAGCGGGGCGAGACCGGCGAGTTCGACACCCAGCGAAGTGCGCAATTGCGCCACCGGCGCACAGCTGTGGACCGCCATGTCCGCCCCCATCTCGGCGGCCATGCGCAGCGCTTCGGCCGGCCCGGCGTAGTCGAGCATCAGCACGTTCGGCGTGAGGACGAACCAGACCGACAGCGTCATGGCCGCGCCCTCGCCCAGCCAAGCAGGCGGGTGGTGAACAGATTGACCGCCAGACCGAGCATCAGCAGCGCGCCGCCGGCGAGATGCACCGGCCGCAGCACTTCGTCGAACACCAGCCAGCCGGTCGTCAGCCCGACCACCGGCACCAGCAGGCTGAACGGCGCCACCTGGTTGGCCGGGTAGCGTGACAGCAGGCGCGTCCACAAGCCGTAGCCGAGCAGCGTCGCCGCCCAGGCGAGGTAGGCGACGGCGGCGAAGGCACGCAGGCTGAAGTTGCTCAACGCGGCAGCCATCGCCGGCGGGCCCTCGATCAGCAGCGATAGCGCGAGAAAGGGCAGCGGCGGCACGAGACTCGCCCAGACGACGAAGGCGAGCTGGTTGATCGGCCCGCACGCGGCGACCGCCCGCGTGACGATGTTGCCGGCCGCCCACAGCGACGCCGCGGCGACGGTCAGCAGAAAACCGAGCAGCGGCATCGACAGGCCATGCGCCGAGCCGATCAGCGCCAGACCGCAGGCGGCCAGCAGCAGCCCGACGAGCTGGCTGCTGCGCCAGCCCTCCTTGAGCCACAGCGCGGCGAAGAGCATCGTGAAAAAGGCCTGCGACTGGAGCACCAGCGAGGCGAGCCCGGAAGGCATGCCGACGTGGATGGCCGAGAACAGGAACGCGAACTGCCCGACCGAAATGGTCATCCCGTAAGCGAGGTAGAGCTGCCAGGGCACTTTCGGCGCGCGCAGGAAAAACACCGCCGGGCAGGCGGCGAGCAGGAAGCGCAGGGCGCCGAGCAGCAGCGGCGGCACTTCGGCGACCCCGGTCTTGATGACCGCGAAGTTGACCCCCCAGACGATGACCACCAGCAGGGCGAGAGCGAGATCGCGCGGACGCATGCGCTCAGGCCTGTGCCGCGGTCGTTGCAGCGGCAGGCAGGTCGCTGCCGGCGCAGGGCTTGCAGACCCGTTGCGCCGACGCCGGGTAGCGGGCCAGCTTGTCCGCCGGGCGAATCGGCCGGCGCAGCAACTCGCCGCCGCAGTTGGGACAACGCCCGGCAAGCCGGGTGTCGGCACAATCGGCGCAGAAGGTGCATTCGAAGGAACAGATCATCGCCGCCGGCGAGTCGGGCGGCAGATCGCGATCGCAGCACTCGCAGTTCGGGCGCAGTTCAAGCATGTCCTTCTCCCAGCGCGGCGAGGCAATCGTCGACACCGACGATGCGTGCAAAGCGCCCGGCCAGCACGAGTTCGGCATGTTCCTTGATCTCCGCCGGCGAGTAGCTGCGGCCGCTGACCGGATGCGTCATCGGAAAGGTCAGCGTCGCTTCGCTGACGAAATCGACCTCGTAGCCGATGTCGGAGCCGACTCGCGTCGTCGTCTCGCAACATTGTTCGGTGCGGATGCCGGCGATGATCAGGCGCTCGATGCCGCGGCGGCGCAGCCACAGGTCGAGGCCGGTGTCCGAGAAGGCATTGTGCGTGTGCTTGAAGAAGCACACGTCGGGCGAACCGGGCAGCCAGTCGAGCGCGCGCAC
>DIME01000203.1:3531-13360 GCA_002425405.1 Candidatus Accumulibacter vicinus | reverse complement strand
CCGGCAACCGGCGTCGAGGCGCAGCAAGGCCTCCCTGAACGCCGGCAGATCGGCTTCGGACCAGAAGGGCATGTGCCGGAACGACTCCTGCACGTCGATCACCACCAGCGCTGCACGACGACCCCTGACAACATCATTTTCGGACATTTTCAGATCTCCTTACGATGAAAGTCGCGAGCGACTCTCGAATCTCCCCTCTCCACTCGCGGGAGAGGGGTCGGGGGTGAGGGGAAACGGTCATGACTTTCATCATCGGCGGGTGTCTTGCAAAGTCATGACCGTTTGTTTGACGTGCCGCCATCGTAAGGCCAGGCGAGCAAATAAACGATGCCGCACCGGGACAATCGCAGGACAAATACGGCCATCGTCGGTCGAGGCGGGAAGGGGCCCGTCGCGCAATGTCCGGCGCGCGCGCCAGATGCGTGCCTCCTTGGCCACCGGCGCAGACGATGGAGGACATCGGCAGGCCGCCGATGCCGCGCCGCAGGCGACCGATGGCGCGCTGGAACGGTAGGTTGGGCTGAGCTTGCGAAGCCCAACAACCTGCCTCCTGCGGTGCGAAGTCTGGTCGCAGCCCGCGCTATCGCGGGGGCTGCCCAGCCTACGGCTGATCTTCTGGGAAAATGGTGTTACGAAGCGGACCGCTAGCGCCGCGAAGAGTGCAGAACCAGGCGGAAGTCGGTGGCGAACAGTGATGGCGGGCTGACGTTGATGATCTGCCTTTGGCTTCCGTAGACAATCATCGGTTTCCACGGCTCGTCATCCCATACCGTGAAACCGTTCTTGTCCAGCCACTTGAATCGGTAATAGACCTGCTGGTTGTACGGGGAGAAATTGGTGAGCTCGGCTTGAACACGGAGCAGGCGGTCGGATTGTACGGCACGCAAATCGGTGACCTGTACATTGTCATCGCTCGTGGTCAGTTCGACCTTGCTTGAGATCAGTCCGCCTGGGGGCGCGGCAACGGACAGCGTTGACAGCACGATCAGGGAGAGTGCCGCTACCGTGATACGACGTTTCGAGTACATGGATAACCTTTCTGTTGGGCCACACGGAATTGAATAACGGAATAACGGAATAACGCTCGACGTTCGATTCGGTTACAGAATCGATCCCGGTTTTATCGATCTTGCAGCCGCCCGACCTGGCGCATCACGCTTGGCTGTTCAGCCGGCGGTCCCGTTCCAACGGGGGAAGCGCTCCTGTTTTTCCTGGGGCGGGATTCCGGTCAGGCATTGAATGCTTGGCAAACCAGGGGGCGATCATGTAGGCTGTTAGCATGTGCTGTTCACCTGCTACACCACGCCATGGCCATGATCACCTCCGCTTCCCTGCGTTGCCTTGCCGCCCCGGTTCTCCTGATGTTCGGCCTGCGGATCGTCATCGCCGCCCCGTTACTGCCGGCACTGGCCGCTGACCTGCGCGAACTGACGGTCTCCGGCGTTTCTTCGGGCGCTTACATGGCGGTGCAGTTCCAGGTCGCGTATTCGCAACTGGTGCATGGTGCCGGCATCATCGCCGGCGGACCGTATGACTGCGCTGCAGGTTCGATCCTGCGTGCGCTCACCCGCTGCATGTCGCCGTCCTCCTGGGCAGAACTGCCGTCAGTCGCCGAACTGCGGGCGCACGCCGAGGCATTGGCGCGCGCCCGCCGCATCGATTCCCTGGAACATCTGCGCGACGACCGCGTCTGGCTGCTCTCCGGCGGCAAGGATGAGACCGTGCCTACCGCAGTCGTCGAGCGGCTGGCGGCTTTCTACGCCGAATGGCTGCCGCCGGCAGCGATTCGCTTCGTCAAGGTTCCCGAAGCCGCGCACGCGATGATCTCGGTCGCCGATCGCGAGGCCAATCCGTGCAGCAGCATGCAGGCACCGTTCATCAGCCGTTGCGGCAATCTCGACGCCGCCGGCGAAATGCTTGCCCAGATGCTCGGCCCACTGCAAGCGGCGGGCGGAACAGCGCGTGGCGAAGTCCTGAGTTTCGATCAACAGCCTTTTGTCGACGGCCAGGCGATCGATGCGGGACTCGCCGACGAGGCGTACGTCTATGTGCCGCAGGCTTGCCGCAGCACGGCCTGCCGGGTGCATGTCGCCTTCCACGGCTGTCGCCAGAGCGCCACGCAGATCGGGCGACGCTTCGTCGAGGGCGCCGGATACAATGCCTGGGCTGACAACAACCACATCATCGTGCTCTACCCGCAAACCGTACCGCGCTACGGCCTCGCCTTCGGGTCCTGGAAATGGGTATACAACCCCTCGGGCTGTTGGGACTGGTGGGGCTATTCCGGCAGTGCTTACGCCACCCGTGACGGCCTGCAGATCGCCGCCGTGCGCGCCATGCTCAAACGCCTGGCAGCGCCACGCCAGCGTTGATGTCGGCTACGCGGCAGAGTCCAGGAATAGACTCTGTGTGGCTGATGGGCGATTGCCGTGCCGAAGTCGGCACGGACGCAGGAAGGCAGCGCGGCCGACATGGATCCGATGGCGTAAGGGGTCGTTCAAGGTTGAGCCGGCCAGACGATGCTGCCGCGCCGGTCGATCCACAGGCTGCGGCCACCGTCGGTGACGGCGGCGAGGCCGTTCCAGAACGGCCGTGCATAGGAATAACGGGGGGTGATGAGCCACTTGCCGCTCTTGTCGACATAGCCCCAGAGCTTGCCGTCCTTGGCCGCCGCCAATCCGTCACCGAACGCGGAAATCCGCTCCCAGGTCGCCTCCAGGACGGTCTTTCCGGTCTTGTCGATGAATTTGCGCTTCTCCCCCTCCCGAACGAGGGCGAGGCCGTCGGAAAAGTCCTCGGCGCTGTCGAAGCGGGCAGCGATCACCTGGCGGCCGCTGCGGTCAATGAAGCCGAACTTGCCGTCGCTCCACACGCGGGCCATGCCTTCGTGAAAATCGCTGGCGTTGGCAAAGGTGGGGGGCACCACCACTTTTCCCGTGGCGTCCATGAATCCCTGCTTGCGGGCCGACCAGATGCGAATCATGCCCTCGACCGACTGGCCGACAAAATCGACGCCCTCCGGGGTGATGTCGCGGCCCTGGGTGTCGAACACCCGTAGACCGCCCTCCGTTTCCACCCGCCCGATGCCGTCTCTGGCGGGGAGAGCCTTGGCGTAACGGGCAGCGACCACCAGCCTGCCGCTGCGGTCGATGTAGCCGTAGCGGAGTTCGCCCCACTCATTGGCCACGCCCACTCGGGCCAGTCCGCCGGAAAAGACATCCGCGGCCTGAAAGCGCGGCGGAATGACCACCGTGCCGCGAGCATCCACATAGCCCCAGAGCCGCTTGCTCCCTTCGTCCTTGAGGAGCGCCGGAGCGAGCCCTTCGGCGTAGGGCTCGGTCAGTTCCTCCTGGGGCGGAATGGCGAGGGTTCCGTCGTGGGCATAGTACGCGGTGCGCGTCCCCTTGCGGACGCGAATCAGGGGGTCACCGATGGTGGGTGCCTCGCGAAACTCCGGCGGGACGATCACCTTGCCGCCGCGGTCGATGAGGCCGGTCTGGTCGCCCTGGCGAATCTGAAAGAGGGCCAGCTCGTTCCCGCCGGCCAGGGCCACCAGGGAAACCATCGTCAGCACGCTGCCCAACCAGAGATGCACCCGATCCATGTTCACTCCTCCCGGCTTTCCGTCATGATACTGGCGTCCCGCTTTCGAGGTGCTAGAAAGGGCACGTACGGGGTGGCAGGCACCCTGGACCGGTCAGTCTGACCCTTGAGGAACAGCACCCGAACGCTTGCCAGACCTTGCGCTCAGGCCAGATCACGTCATTCGTCCGGTTGCTCGATACTACTGTCGATCAATTGACCCAGGTACCTGGCGGCGAAACTGCCGCCGATCTTCTTGTCCAGCGTCAAGAGCACCAGATGGGCAAGATCGTACGACTGCAGCAGATCGTGCGCAAGTACAGCATACTTTTTGAGTTTGGTTGCATCAAGGGCATCCAGACTCATCCAGTCGCGGACGTAAAGAGCGTCCGACCATAGCGCCTGACGAACCCCCTGGTTGATATCGCCATTGACGACCAGGGGCTTAAACGAGCGACTGCCAAAGCCATTGAATGCGTGAAACTGAAACCCTGCGCCCCTGAGAAAGGAATCCACGTCGGCGAACATCGGCTGCCCCTTGTACAGTTCGACGAACTCGACCTCGGTCTGTATCAGGAGCGTGCCGGAAAGTGCGCGCAATCCGTTCTGGAAGACAGCAAGCTCGCTTCCCTGGACGTCAATCTTGACGAAATCGACATCAGAGATCTCATCGATGTCGTCCAGTCGGGTAGTGCTTACCGGATGCTTGCCCACTGGCGTCACCAGTTCTGCAAGATTCTGGAACTTCTCGAGGAGTGGCGAATTGGGTTCGTAAAGCGAGCCCGTCAACACCCAGTTGGTTTCATGAAAAATCGCTGATCGTCCATCGCCAACAAAGTATGGAAAAAAGCGATGCGGCTCTCCGTAACATTGGTTCAACCGTTCGCATTCTTCGCGGTTCGGCTCGAAGCCGATGATCCTTGCCCGGCCGGCATTCACCAGTGACTGATAGGGTGGTTGTTCATTCAGTGCCGCCCCGATGTCGAGTATGTTGATCTTGAAATCCTCGGGGAAATAGTCCAATAGACTCCACATATGACTTCTGGCTCCCTGTTCAACGATCGATTACTGATCGGGATTGTAAGCGTCCCGTGCCTCGGGTCAAGTCACGGAACTCCCGGATGTCCTTAAATGGCCAGCAACATGCCATCGACGTCGCGCAGGGTCCCCGCCCGGATCAGGTCGCGGACCAGCCATTGCGCGAGCACCTCGTTGCTGTGGTTCAGATAACGTGCGTTGACGCTCCGGCAGAAGCTGAGACTGGCGAGGAAGTCCGGGAGATCGGCGCGCGGCAGTTGTCGCCTTTCCAGCAAGGCAAAAGCGAGAATGACCCGGAGAGCATGTCTGGCCAGCAGCTCGACATTCTGTTCGAAGGTGGCCAGCCGCTGATAGGCGCGTTCGAAGGCATCGGCCACCTCGACGAAGGGCGCACCGTGACCGGGGATCACCCCATCGATCGGCAGGCGCGCCAGGATGTCGAGCGTTTCACGCGCGGCCTTCAGACCCCCCGCATCCTCCGGATGACCCAGCAGTTCCGAGAAGATCACCCCAAAGCCGTTGCGCCACAAGGCATCACCGGAGATCAGGAGGCGTCGCTCCGGGTTGTGGAAGGCCAGCGCATCCATGTCGTGACCGGGAACGGCAATCGCACGCCAGTTGAGCCCGCCGAGCTCGACTTCATCGCCGGCCGCGATCGTTGCATCATGGCAAAAGCGCGCTCCCGACTGGCCAAGCGGCGAGAGCAGCAAGGCCTCTTCGTCCCACTCGGCAATCGTCGCGTCGATCCCCTGGGGAACGATCACCTGACAACCGAAGGCCTCGGTCACTGCCGCGTTGCCCCCGATATGGTCGGAATGCGAGTGGGTGTTCAGCAGCCGCGTCAGCCGGCGACCGGCCAGCGTGTGTTCGAGCAGGGCGACCGTCTGTGCGGCATGCGTCACGTAGCCACTGTCGATCAGCGCCGCCTGCTCGCCTTCGAAAAAGACGATGTTGTTCGATGACAGCCAGCCGCGTTCCAGAACCCGCAGACTATCGGGAAGCATCAGTCTTGATCTGGCGAGTCGTGGTTCGGCAAGGCACCATAGATTGACTCGCGACGCAGTTCCTCGACGACGATCCCTTGCGTGATCGACGAGACCGGCAGCGGCGGACGACCGCAGCCGAGGCAGTAACCGGAATCGGGGTCGGGCATGCAGATGCCGACGCAGAAATATTCTTCTTCAGACGCGTTCATGATCAACGATCGCAATCAGCACGGAAATCCCCTCCCGACGCACAGCCGGCCGGATCGTGCTCGAAACGCCGGCGCTCGACGGCCAGCAGAATCTGCAGGCGCCGGTCATCGGTGGCGCGGCTCCAGACGGAAATTTCTTCGATCGTCCGGAAGCAACCCAGACACCAGCCGGTTCGATCGTCCATTCGGCAGACATTGATGCATGGCGAGGCGACTCCTTGCCTCATCGGGCGCTCTGCCTGGCAAGCAAGGCGCGCGCCACCTTCGACGCGGGTTGGCGGCCCAGGAAGTGCGCGATGAACTGGCTGGCGACCAGCAACTTTTCCATATCGACTCCGCATTCGATGCCCAGGCCCTGCAGCAGATAGACGACGTCCTCGCTGGCAACGTTGCCACTCGCACCGGCGGCATACGGGCAGCCACCGAGTCCGGCGATCGAGCTGTCAAACACCGCCATGCCGAGTTCGAGCGAGGCGTAGATGTTGGCGATGGCCATCCCGTAGGTGTCATGGTAATGTCCCGCCAGCTTTTCGATCGGCACCACGGCCGCGCAGGCCTCGATCATTCGTTTGACCGAGGCCGGTGTGCCGGCACCGATGGTATCGCCGAGGGAGATTTCGTAGCAGCCCATGTCGAGCAGTCGCTTGGCGACCCACGCGCCCTTCGCCGGATCGATAGCGCCTTCGTAGGGGCAGGCGACGACGCACGAGACATAGCCGCGGACCTTGAGCTCGAGCGCGCTGGCGGCATCGACGACGGCAGCGAAGCGCTTCAGGCTCTCGGCAATGCTGCAGTTGATGTTCTTCCGCGAGAAGGTCTCCGAGGCCGCAGCGAAAATCGCGACTTCCTGCGCGCCGGCTTCGACGGCGGCGTCGAACCCTTTGAGATTGGGGGTCAACACCGGGTACGAGGGCTGCGGCCGACGTTGCGGCTTCGCCAGCAGCGCACGCAGCACCTCGGCGTTGTCGGCCATCTGCGGCACCCACTGCGGCGAGACGAAGGAGGTGGCCTCGATGGCCGACAGTCCGGCCTCGGCAAGACGTTCGATCAGTTCGACCTTGATCGCCGTCGGAACGATCGCTTGCTCGTTCTGCAGGCCGTCGCGTGGCCCGACCTCGACCAGTTTCACGCGCGCTGGCAGGGTCATGGCTCGACCTCGAAATCGACCAGTTCGGCGGCATCGGCGACCTGGTCGCCGGCGGCGTAGTGGAAGGCCTTGACGCGGCCGTTTTTCGGCGCGGTAATCGTGTGTTCCATTTTCATCGCTTCGAGAATCAGGAGCGGCGCGCCCTTGTCCACCCGCTGTCCGACTGCGGCCAGCAAAGCGATGACCTTGCCCGGCATCGGCGCGGTCAGACCGCCGCCCTGCGCTCCGCCCGCGGCGACGAGATGCAGCGGATCGTCGCGCAGGATGACGTAATTGGTGCCATTGAGAAAAACGTGGCGTTCCTGCTTTTCGGTGACCGCGACGACACTCGCCACCAGGCGGCGATCGTCGAGTTCGACCGCCAGTTGCCCGGCGAACTGGCCGCTGTCGAGGATGCGCCCACGCGCGAGGACCGACTCGTTGCCGAGCGTCAGGCGCCAGCCATCGGCGGCGTAGGCGACGAGGACTTCATGCCGGGCATCCCCGCTACGGTAGGTCAGCGTGCGTCGCGGCTGGATGTTCAGACGCCAACCGTCGTGCAGGCTCCACGGCGACCAGGGGTCACCCGAGTGGCTGGCCCGGGCAAGCGCTGCCGCGTATTCGCGCAGCAAACCGGCGACCGCGGCGACGAAGAAGACGCTGCTCGGAGGATCGCTTTGCGCCGGAAAGAGAAAGTCGCGGCTGCGTTCGATCAGAGCGGTATCGAGATCGGCGTTGGCAAAAGCCGGGCAGGCCACCAGCCGTGACAGGAAGGCGATGTTGGTACTGACCCCGACGATGCGGTAATCGGCCAGCGCCTGCCGCATGCGCCCGAGCGCTGCATGCCGGTCGACATCCCAGACGATCAGCTTGGCGATCATCGGGTCGTAGTAAGGCGTGATCTCGTCGCCCTGTTCGATCCCGGTATCGACGCGAACGTTGAGGCTCTCGGCCGGCCGCGCCAGATGCAGCAGGCGACCCGTCGAGGGCAGGAATTGCTGATCAGGATTCTCTGCGTAGATGCGCGCTTCCAGCGCGTGCCCGCGAATGTCGAGCTGATCCTGGCGCAACGGCAGGGGCTCGCCACTGGCGACGCGCAACTGCCACTCGACGAGATCCTGTCCGGTGATCATCTCGGTGACCGGATGTTCGACCTGCAGGCGGGTGTTCATCTCCATGAAATAGAAGCTGCCGTCCTGCGGGAAGGAATCGCTGGCAATGAATTCGACGGTACCGGCGCCGACGTAGCCGACCACACGGGCAGCGTCAACCGCGGCCTGGCCCATGGCGGCGCGGCGCGCCGGCGTCATGCCGGGTGCCGGCGCCTCTTCGAGCACTTTCTGGTGGCGGCGCTGCACCGAGCAGTCACGTTCGAAGAGATGCACGCAATTGCCCAGCGTATCGGCAAAAATCTGGATCTCGATGTGCCGGGAACGGCGCAGGTATTTCTCGATCAGCACCTGGTCGGAAGCAAATGACGAGAGCGCTTCGCGCCGGCAAGAGGCCAGTGCGGCAGCAAAATCGTCGCTCTTCTCGACCAGACGCATGCCCTTGCCGCCCCCGCCGGCAGCCGCCTTGATCAGCACCGGGTAGCCAATGGCGTCGGCCTGTGCGTGCAGGAAGGCAGGTTCCTGCTCGTCACCGTGGTAGCCCGGCGTCAGGGGAACGCCGGCGGCGGCCATCAGTGTCTTGGCCGCAGACTTCGAACCCATGGCACGAATCGCCGCCGCCGGCGGGCCGATGAAAACGATCCCGGCAGCCGCACAGGCGTCGGCGAAACGGTCATTCTCGGAGAGAAAGCCATAGCCTGGATGCACCGCCTGGGCGCCGGTACGCCTGACCGCATCGAGCATCCGCTCGGCGACCAGATAGGAATCGCGGACCGCCGCCGGACCGATGCACACCGCCTCGTCGGCGAGGCGAACATGGCGGGCGTTGGCGTCGGCTTCAGAGAAAACGGCGACGGTGCGCACCCCCATGCGGCGGGCGGTACGGATCACGCGGCAGGCAATCTCGCCGCGATTGGCAATCAGAATCTTGGTAAACATTGAGCAAAACCTTTCGCCAGCCATGGGCATGCAAACCGTCTCCGGGTGATCGCCATTTCAGTCGGCAACCCAGTTGGGCTGCCGCTTTTCGAGAAACGCCGCCAGACCCTCCCTGCCTTCGGGACTGGCACGAACGCGCGTAATCCGCTGCGCCGTCTCGTCGATGGTCTCGGCATCGATCGGCTGGCCGGCAACGATGCGAATCAGCGCCTTGCATTCGGCCTGTGCGCGCGGACCGTTGGCGAGCAGACTGTCGAGGATCTCGGCGATCGCCTCGTCGAGTTGCTCCTCACCGGGAACGAGTTCGTGCAACAGGCCGATCCGGTAGGCCTCGGCGGCCGAGAAGCGCTCGGCCGTCAGCATGTAGCGGCGGCTGTAGCGCTCGCCGATCGCCGCCAGCACGTAAGGGCTGATCACTGCCGGCACGATCCCCAGCTTTACTTCGCTGAGCGCAAACACCGCATCGTAGGTCCCGATGGCAATGTCGCAGGCGGCGATCAGTCCGACGCCGCCGCCGTAAGCCGGTCCCTGCACACGCGCCAGCGTCGGTTTCGAGAGTTCGTTGAGCGTCGACAACAACTCGGCCAGCCTTTTCGCGTCGAGCAGGTTTTCCTCGGGAGTGCAGCCGGCAACACGCTTCATCCAGTTCAGGTCGGCACCGGCGCAGAAGCTTTTTCCGGTGGACGACAGCACGACGGCGCGAACGCGCGCGTCCGCCTCGAGTTCGCGCAGACCTTCGGTGATCTCGGCGATCAGTTGCTCGTCGAATGCGTTGTGCCGCTGCGCCCTGTTCAGCGTCAGGATGCCGACGTTGCCGTCGATTTCGGTGAGAATCGATTG
>DIME01000203.1:0-3163 GCA_002425405.1 Candidatus Accumulibacter vicinus | reverse complement strand
GCCGACAGACCGAGTCCGATCACCCGGCGGGTATCGGCCGGGTCGATCACGCCGTCGTCCCAGAGGCGGGCGCTGGCGTAGTAGGGATGGCCCTGCAATTCGTACTGGGCGCGGATCGGTGCCATGAAGGCCGCTTCTTCGTCGGCGCTCCAGGCCTTGCCGGCGGCCTCCAGGCCGTCACGCCTGACGGTTGCCAGCACCTTCGCCGCCTGCTCGCCGCCCATCACCGAGATGCGTGCATTGGGCCACATCCACAGGAAACGCGGCGAGTACGCCCGACCGCACATGCCGTAGTTGCCAGCGCCAAAGGAACCCCCGATGACGACCGTGAACTTCGGGACCCGGGCGCAGGCGACGGCGGTCACCATCTTGGCGCCATCGCGGGCAATGCCGCCATTTTCGTATTTGCGACCGACCATGAAACCGGTGATGTTCTGCAGAAAGAGCAGCGGGATGCCGCGCTGCGTGCAGAGTTCGATGAAATGCGCGGCTTTCAGCGAAGATTCCGAGAACAGGATGCCGTTGTTGGCGACGATGCCGATCGGATAGCCCCAGAGACGAGCGAAACCGCAGACGATCGTCGTCCCGTAGCGCGCCTTGAACTCGTCGAAATCGGAGCCATCGACGAGGCGGGCGATGATCTCGCGAACGTCGAAGGGTTTCCTGGCGTCGGTCGGGATCACGCCATACAGTTCGTCGACCGCGTAGATCGGTTCGCGCGGTTCGGCGAGGCTCAGCGGCGGACGCTTGCGCCAGTTGAGGTTGCCGACGATGCGGCGGGCAATCGCCAGCGCATGCGCGTCGTTCTCCGCGTAGTGATCGACGACGCCGGAAATCCGGGTATGCACATCGGCGCCGCCGAGTTCTTCGGCAGTCACCACCTCGCCGGTCGCCGCCTTGACCAGGGGCGGCCCGCCGAGGAAGATCGTTCCCTGCTCCTTGACGATGATCGACTCGTCGGACATTGCCGGCACATAGGCCCCGCCCGCGGTGCACGAACCCATCACGACGGCGATCTGCGGGATGCCGGCCGCCGAGAGGTTGGCCTGATTGTAGAAGATGCGGCCGAAATGCTCCTTGTCGGGAAAGACCTCGTCCTGCATCGGCAGGAAAGCGCCGCCCGAATCGACCAGATAGATGCACGGCAGACGGTTCTCGCCGGCGATCTCCTGCGCGCGCAAGTGTTTCTTGACGGTCATCGGATAATAGGTGCCGCCCTTCACCGTCGCATCGTTGGCAACGATCATGCATTCGACACCATTGACGCGGCCGATGCCGGTAATCAGCGAGGCCGCCGGCACCTCGAAAGGATGCGCCTCGCCATACATGCCATAGGCAGCGAGCTGTGACAGCTCCAGAAAAGCCGAACCGGGATCGATCAGTGCATCGACCCGCTCACGCGGCAGCAGCTTGCCGCGCGCAAGATGTTTCTGGCGCGCCGCTTCCGGGCCGCCGAGGGCGATCCGGTCAACCGTTGCGCGCAGGTCAACGACGACACTGCGCATCGCTTCGACGTTGGCCCTAAAGTCGTCGCTGCGAGGGTCGAGTCGGGTTTGCAGAGCAGGCATCAGAAACCTCCGCCGGTCGGTCGGCGGCCGACCCCGGAAAACGGTTCGCCGCCGATGAGGAAAAATGGTCGCCATTTGACCTGGTAAACGTTGCGATCGGCAAGCGGGTCGATCTTCTCCGAGCCCAGGTCGCCACCGGGCAATGTAAAGTCGTACTGCGGCATGATTCGCTCTCCTTCTGCCGGTGAATTTCCGTGATCCCGTCCCCGCGGTTGCTTTACCACCCGGAAGTAGGATCATAACGCCTGATGGCGATCCGCGCTGCAGCGAGGGGTCGATCGGGCGCGAATGATCCGGATTTGGCAGGAAGACATCGGTGCGCGCATGCTCGACCACCTTGCCCCTCAGCATGCACACGCCCTCCTCGCTGGCGCGTTGGGCCTGCGCCATGTTGTGGGTGACAATGAGGATCGTATATATCGTATATAGATTGCTGCGTTTGCGTCGCCAGACGTGCAGCACTTCTGGACTTTCAGGAGGCGCATCTTGTGCTTGCCGATACCCTCCTTCGCCGGCATCGCCCTTTACGTCTGGGCTACGGTCTGGCTGCTCGAACGCTGACGGGCTTCGGGAAGCAACACATTGTTTTTTCACAACGGCTGATGGAAGGGAGCGGCATGATCCTGATCAATCTGGCGATCGGCTTGCTGATCATGATGGGGTGTCTGATCCTGCAGATCACATTTTCCCTCTGGAGCGTCCGCTACGCGGTGCGACGGACGGACGAAGCCGAATCCGGCATGACACTGCTGGCGGGAATCCGCACGCTGTTGATGGCCATGGTGATCATGATGCTTGGCAATTTCCTGCAGATCATGCTGTGGGGCAGCCTGTTCTTCTGGCTTGGGGAGTTCACCGATTTCCATCAGGCCGTCTACCATTCGGGAGTCAATTTCACCTCGCTCGGCTATGGCGACGTGGTCATGAGTACCGACCGGAAGCTTCTTGGTCCGCTCGAGGCACTCAATGGCATCCTGATGCTCGGCCTCACCAGCGCGGCGCTGTTGGGCATCCTGCAGCACCTGACGAGGGACAAGCAGCACGCGCGCAACCGTCGGGATTAAGTCGCGCACGCCGTCGTGGCGTCGACGGGTGCCGGGGTTCCGGCGGGGGGCCACCCGCGCCGAGCGGCGATGATCGTCGCCTCTCCTCGGCGTGGCGACTCCGGTCAGGCTGTGCTGCCTCCGAGGATCACCACAGGCTCCCGGTCAGCCCAGGACCCTGACCGTCGCCCCGTATTTCGCGAGCTTGGCGTCCGTGGTCAGCAGGATGAGCGGCTCACTGAGGCTTTGCGCGACTAGCAGCCGGTCGAAGGGGTCTCGGTGGTGGGAGTGCGGCGACCGCGAGCAGATGCTCGTTGGTGATAAACCCTGCGCCTCGATGGTCTCGATGAACTTGTTCAGGTCCACGCGCAGGCGGCCGAAGTGGCGCGGCAGGTGGGCGTCAAGGAGTCGACGCTGCCGCAAGAGCGGGTGGAGTCGGCGCCGGCGAGCACCAACCGTGGTATGCGGACTCGCAGATATCTTTTATTTCGTATAGTAACGTCAGTTCGGGATTCGCTTGGGGGACTGAGAGAGCCGACGGACATCCGGTAG
>DIME01000020.1 GCA_002425405.1 Candidatus Accumulibacter vicinus | reverse complement strand
CCGAAACACATAAAGAGCCTACTCGCTACCTATCTATCCTGTACCTATGATGAAATATTGATTTTGGAATGGCCATGGGGTCTACTTCCTCTTTTTGGGAGGGTGGCCGGATGACTCTGGTAGAAACGTTTTCGGGATTGCCGGATAGCCGTCGAGGTCCGGCGAAGCGGTACGTCTTGATGGAGATGGTAGTGATGGCTTTATGCGCGATCCTGTGTGGCGCCGACAATTGGGTGGAGGTAGCGGACTGGTGTCGGGATCGGCAACAGTGGTTGCGGGAGCGATTCGGGTGGTCTCTGAAGGGAGGCACCCCGTCGCACGACACGTTTGGCGATCTCTTTCGGGTGCTGGATGCGAAGGTATTCGAGGAGCGGTTTCGGCAGTGGATCGCGGGGTTGGTCGGCGTCGTAGAGGGAGTGGTTGCTTTCGATGGGAAGACCTTGCGTGGATCGGGGAAGAAAGGAAGCAATGAGCTTCTGCACTTGGTGACGGCCTATGCGGTGGGAAGTGGCCTATGTCTGGCGCAGGAGGGAACCTGCGGCAAGGGACACGAGTTGGCGGGACTCAAGAACTTGCTGGATGTGCTGATTTTAAAGGGGTGTATTGCCACGACGGATGCGCTCGGTTGCCAAACCGAGATCGCGGAGAAGATCGTTGACCAGGGAGGCGATTACGTCTTGCAGGTCAAGGACAACCAGAAGAACTTGGCCACCGCCATTCGGGAGTTTTTTGAGGAGGGCGATCAGGCGGGTTTTGGACGCCTGGACGTTCAGCGTTTCGAGGAAATCGAAAAAGATCATGGCCGGATCGACACCCGCCGCTACACCTGGATCCCGGACGTTTCGTGGATGGACAAGCCGATGCGCGAAGCGTGGAAGAAGCTCGGGGGGGTCGGCAGGATCGAGTCGATACGAGAAATCGGCGACACCGTTTCTGTTGAGCATCATTATGCCATTGGTTCCCGCGGTGTCCAGACCGTCGCGAGGTTCGCCAACGCCTCTCGCAACCACTGGGGCATCGAGAACGGGTTGCACTGGACCCTCGATGTGGTCTTCCGCGAGGATCACTGCCGTGTCCGCAAAGGTCACGCCGCGCGGAATTTCTCCGTCCTGCGCAAGTTCGCCTTGGCGACCTTGCGCCCAGAAGAAGAGGTGAAAATGGGTTTGCGCCGCCGTCGCGTTCATGCCGACCGCCATCCGGAGTACCGCGAGTCCCTCATCCGGCGTGCTTTCTCGCAGAACGGGAGCGAAAACCCCATGCCATTTGTGTAAGCGATTGCCCTGAAGGGTGTGACGAGTTCCGGCAAGCTGTAGCCCCTGGCAGCACACAAACCGCGCATGACGGGTAGCTTGGTCGGATTGGCGATATGACTGCAATTCCAGGTGACCAGCACATCCATTTCGTGATACGCCGCACAGGCGATGTGCAGGGCATCGAGTCGGGCATTTGCCGGAAGACCGCCACCGAGCAACAGGAATTCTGCAAGAGCGAGAATTTCCGGTGCAATGGACAAGACCGGGATCGGGCGCAAGGCGTCGATGCGCTCCAAGGCGGCAAGCGGGTCGCCAGCGCTGGCTTCCTCCACAACGTAAGGTGAAATAAAGGCCAGGAACGATGTCCGCCCGGAATCCCACCACAGGCGGGTGATCTGCTGGCATGCCGACTTGATCGAATCATTGCTCGGGCGCGCCGTGAGATAGCTTATGACGCAGGTCTCGATGTAGACCTTGCGTTTCATGGTTTCGATCTTTCGATCCTGGTTCCCACAACCGTGGTCCATGCTTGGTCTTACTGGCAGATGCCTTTCTCGGCGAGGCGTATGAATCGCATTGGTCGGAGCGCCAGGGACCTACAGGCACTCTTACGCGATGCACACGCAACGCTGATATCGGCGATACGCCATGATGCGGGAGGGAGCAAAGCCCCTGCCATTGGTTTCACATGCCACGAAACGTGGCAAAAGGTCTGTCTGCAGGTCCATAGATACTATAGCACGCTCGCTACCTCGTAGCTCCGGAGCTGGCCTGCTGGGCGAGCAGCTTGATGGCGGGGCGGCACCGGACGCGGGCGAAGACTGTTGTTGAAGGCTCTGAGACAGCCACTTGCAAGGCGACCGGACACGCCACGGGATCGCGCGTCAATCTGCCGCAAACCCAAGAGACCTGCCGACGAGCCTGATGATTGCCCCGCATACCAGATACGCGCCGATCAAGGCCGGAATCGCCAGGTAGCGACCAGCGCCTGCTGATCGCGCCGGCGGCAGGTGATCGCGGACCGCCAGAAACGGAATCACGTTGATGGCGTGGTAGTTGGTCATCGGGTAGGGGAGAAAGAACAGCATGGCCGGAGCGTCGATGAAGAAGAACAGACCCCCGTCGCCCAGCGTCTGCGCCAGGCCCATGACCAGAATGTAGTTCCACAGGGTATAGCGGTAGCGGTTGATGAAGAACCAGAGCAGCGAGAAGATCACCAGGTAGGCAGGCAAGGTGAACAACAGGTCGAGCGCATAGCGGACCAGTCCCTCACCGAAAGATGTCTCCCGGTCGATGCGCAGCGCCAGAAAGACCGGCATAGAAAGCATGTGCATGCCCTCCACCGCAGCGGCCAGGAGAGTACCGAGGACAAGGAATCGAGTCCTGGATGCCAGCGCCGGGAGTGCGTCGACCAACATCGGGAGAAAAGCCAGTTCGCCCAGGAGAAGCGCGATTACGAACAGGCGAGTGACGCTCTCGGGCGACAAGCCGGACAGGACAATCGACAGGCCGATGGCGACGATTGCCCACGCACAGTAAAGCGCCGGGCCGATTCCAGGCTTGGGACGCAGGCGGGCGAAAAGCGGGGTCATGTTTCCTTCCTCGGCGCGGCGCGAAGAATGAAGTTAACGCGCCAGCGCGGCTGAGACAAGCGAAACGGCCGGAGTGCCGACGCAATGCCGGCATATCGGCGGACAGGCGCTTCCACTCTGTTGCAGTGGCAGGGCTGCCCGGCGGCGGCGAACTGCGCGTGCGCAGTGCCGATCTGCCTGTCGCGCTCGCCGGCAGGCCGGGATCCTCGCGGACAAAGATCGCGTGTTGTCCTGGACAAAACACCAAAACAGCTTGACATCCGAGAGCCAAGAGCTTATATTTTCGACAAGTTTTTTAAATTGTCCAGAACAAAATTATGTCTCACTTGCCAGCCTGCCGTTTCGCCGACGCCGCTCCAGCCCTGGAAGAAGCGCCTCCCCGCCCTGGACGGATCGCTGGGCGTGCCTTCGCCGGGAGCACGCTGATTGCCCTGCTGTTCCTCGCCTGCAGCGGCCTGGCGCAAGCCCTGCCGGCAGCGGTGCGCAAGTCCGAGGCCGGTTGGCGGCAGTGGGGGAGCGGCGAAATCCCGCTCCATCGCGCCCCGCGCAGCCGCAGCCCGAGCCTGCGCTTGGCGCTCCTCAAACGGCCGGAGACTTGACCGTGACTGCCGCCCTGACCGTGACGCTTCCCAGGCGACAGTTGCTCGCCTACGGCGCGCTCGGCCTGCCGCTGGCGATGGCCGCACTGCCGGTCTACGTGCATGTGCCGCGCCTGTACGCCGAATCCGCGGGCATGAGCCTGAGCCTGCTCGGCTCGCTGCTGCTGGCGGCACGCCTGCTCGACGCCGGCATCGATCCGCTGCTCGGCGGCTGGAGCGACCGCACGGCGAGCCGCCAGCGCCTGATCGTATTCGCCTTGCCGTGCCTGGCGCTGGGCATGCTCGCGCTGCTGCATCCGCCGGCCGTCGCGGCGCCGTGGTGGCTGCTCGCATCGATGCTGTGCACCTACTTCGGTTTCTCGCTGGCGAGCGTCGCCTATCAGGCCTGGGGCGCCGAACTCGGCCGCGATGCCGGCGAGCGGACGCGGCTGACGGCCAGCCGGGAGGGCTTCGGCCTGCTCGGCGTCGTTCTCGCGGCGGCGCTGCCGGGGTTGCTGGCGAAGGATCTCGCGCAGGGACTTTCCGGGTTGGCGCAACTTTTCCCCTTGCTGTTGCTTTTCCTGGCGAGCTGGACCCTGCTCGGCACACCGCCGTCGGCCGAACGCCTGCCGGCGAGCGGCCGGCTGCTCGGCAACCTGCGCGGGGTCCTCGACGATGGCCGTTTTCGCCGCCTGCTGGCCGTTTTCGTCGTCAACGGCATCGCCGCGGCCTTGCCGGCAACGCTGGTCCTCTTCTACGTCGCCGACGTGCTGCAGGCCGAAGCCTGGAGTGGCGCCTTTCTCGCGCTCTACTTCGTCAGCGGCGTCGCTTTCCTGCCGCTGTGGGTCGCCCTCGCCCGGCGTTTCGGTCGCGTGCGGACCTGGGTCGCCTCGATGCTCGTCGCCGTCGCCTCGTTCGTCTGGGCCTGGGGATTGGGCGCCGGTGATGTCTGGCCCTTCGCCGTCGTCTGCCTGCTCTCGGGGGCGGCACTCGGCGCCGACCTGACGCTGCCGGCGGCCTTGCTCGCCGACCTCTGCGAACGTCCGACGGGCGGCAGGTCGGCGCAGGCCGGCGCCTACTTCGGTTGGTGGAATCTCGTCGCCAAGCTCAATCTGGCGCTGGCCGCCGGCCTGTCCCTGCCCTTGCTCGATCTGGTCGGCTACCAGCCGGGGGTGGCTGCGGCGACGGCCGGTCTGGCCGCCGTCTATTGCCTGCTGCCACTGCTCTTCAAGTCCATCGCCGCCATCCTGGCATGGCGTTGGCGCCGCACGCTGGAGGTCTCCTGATGAAAACCCTGTGGCTCGCCTGCTTCACTTGCGGAATCCTCGGTCTCGGCGGCTGCGCCGGCACGCCGGTCGACCGTTA
Organism: Candidatus Accumulibacter vicinus; assembly: GCA_002425405.1. Classification (GTDB taxonomy): domain Bacteria; phylum Pseudomonadota; class Gammaproteobacteria; order Burkholderiales; family Rhodocyclaceae; genus Accumulibacter; species Accumulibacter vicinus. Next base: position 3,468 of record DIME01000020.1, on the reverse strand, counting down.
CCAGGCCGAACGGCCCGTGCTCGACCTCGCCCGCTACTTCAACGGCACGATCGACGGCTGGGGAATGTTCCAGGATCGTTCGGGCGAAGTGATCAAGCGCTTCCATGTCGTCATCGACGCGAAATGGGAGAAACGCGACGGGGTCGATGTCGGGACGCTCGACGAGAATTTTGCGTGGTCGGACGGCACGACTTCACGGCGGGTGTGGACGATCACCCGCGTCGACGCGTCGCGCTACGTCGGCCGCGCCGACGATGTCGTCGGCGAAGCACAGGGCGAAGCGGCCGGCAACGCGTTGCGCTGGCGCTACGTGCTCGCGCTGCCGGTCGACGGCCGCGTCTGGAACGTCGACTTCGACGACTGGATGTATCTGATCGACGACAAGGTGATGCTCAACCGTTCGGCGATGCGCAAGTTCGGCTTCCCTCTCGGCGACGTGACGCTGAGCTTCACGAAGCGGTGAAACCATGAATCCACGCCTCACCGACTGGTCGGGCAAACGCGTCTGGCTGCTCGGCGCCTCGACGGGCATCGGCGCGGCGCTCGCCGGCCAACTGCTGGCACGTGGCGCGCGCGTTGCCTTGTCGGCGCGCAACGCCGCCCGTCTGACCGAAGTCGCCGCCGGCGCCGGGCAGGCGCTGGTCCTGCCCTGTGATGCCGCCGACGAAGCGAGCCTGCGCGCCGCCTGGGACGCCTTGCTGGCGGCGTGGGGCGGTATCGACGTCGCGCTGTACGTGGCGGGGGACTATGTGCCGATGCGCGCCTGGGAACTCGATACGGCCAAGGCGCGACGGATGATCGACGTCAATCTCGTCGGTGCCGTCACCTTCGCGGCCTGCGTCGTGCCGCAACTGCTGCGCCAGGGCAACGGCCAGATTGGTTTCGTGGCCAGCGTCGCCGGTTATCGGGGTCTGCCGAAGTCGCTGATCTATGGACCGACGAAGGCTGCGCTGATCAACTTCGCCGAGGCACTGTACCTCGATCTGCAGCCGCAAGGCATCGGCGTGCGGGTGATCAATCCGGGCTTCGTCGCGACGCCGCTGACCGCGCAGAACGATTTCGCGATGCCGGCGCTGCTCACCGCCGAGCAGGCGGCGCTGGCGACGATCGCCGGTTTCGCCGGCGGCGCCTTCGAAATCCACTATCCGAAGCGATTCACGCGCGTGCTGAAGCTGCTGGCGCATCTGCCGTACCGTCTCTACTTTCCCCTCGTCCGCCGTCTCGGCGGTGCTGGCGGGCGCCCACGATGAGCAATGCGGCGTCGGTCGACGCGCTGGTCGCCTTCTTCGAGGGCTTGCACCCGGAGGCGGTCGCCCGCTTTGCCGAGTACTACGCGGTGGATGCGTACTTCAAGGATCCGTTCAACGAGGTGCGCGGTCTGGCGCCGATCCAGCGGATTTTCTCGCACATGTTCAGGCAGGTTGACGAACCACGCTTCGTCGTCCGCGAGCGCGTGGTCGCCGACAACGGCGCCTTGCTGGTCTGGGAACTGCACTACCGGCTGAAGGGCGCGCGGAAGACGGCGTCACCGCAAGTGATTCGCGGCGCGTCGCACCTGCGCTTCGACAGCGCCGGCAAGGTGATCTGGCACCGCGACTACTGGGACGCCGCTGAAGAGCTGTACGCCAGACTCCCGGGAATCGGCTGGCTGCTACGGCTTCTCAAGCGCCAGCTGGCGGCCTGAGCCTGAGCTGCGGCCGGCCGGCGCCGCCGTCAGTGCGCGCTGGTGGCCTGTTCGGCGAACGCGAGCACGACGCGGCGGCTCATCGCCGACTTCTTCGCGATCCGGGTGACGACGACGGCGGCGCCGATCTCGGCGGTCAGGACTTTCTTGTTCAGTTCGCCGTGTACACCAGGAACTCGGGGTTGTCCTGCAGGCCGCTGATGAACGCTTGTGGTGGACCAAAATCCGCCCCACAGCAATAGATCGCCTTGTCGTCGCGCGACGCGACGTAAAAGTTGCCTGCCGCGTCGAAACACATTCCCGAAATCGTCCTGATGCCGCGGACCACCGTCTTCAGTTCGCCACTGCCGAAGTGATATTGCAGGATCGTGTCGGTACCGCTGCTACCGATGTACAGATCATCACCGTGTGCGAGCAGGTGCACGGGTGCCCGCAGGAACTGGGCGTCGGCAATCTGCCCCTGCAGTTGCCCCTGCGTTTTGCCCCTGGCGAGATCGTAGATCTTCACCGTGTTGCCCGGTTCGTCGGCGACGTACAGTGAGTTGCCGTATACCAGCACATCGCGTACCGAGTGCGCGACCTTGGTCCGCTTCGGATGCTTTTTTGACGGGTCCGGCGCGACGACCACCGCCAGCCCTGCCGGCTGCCGGCAATTCGCTGGCGGACGCGCCGGCGAAGCCGGCAATTTTCCCCTCGACGAGGCCACGAAGGTCCCCTTGAGGAAGCGCTTCCCCTTTTGTGCCCGCAAGCTTGCCGCAACCGCCCGCGCCAGACCGCGTTTCCCGGCTCCTGGCGGTTTCAGCGCAGTGACCACGTTGCTGTCCTGACTCGACAGGTAGCCATGGTCGCTGCCGTCGAAAGCCAGCGCAAAGGGATGCACGATGCCCTCGGAAACACGGGCATCGGCATAGATGCCCTGGTAGGCGTGGCGATGGTCGGCGTCTGGAATACCGCTGTAGCGGAGAACCTGGCTGGCGTCCTTGTAGCCATTGATCACGAACAGATCGCCCGACGGACCGAAGACCAGATCACGCAGTTCGCTCAGTACCGGAGAACCTGGCGGGGTCTGCAGGGCGGCCGTGGTGATGCATACCGGCTGACCGTCGACCAGATCATAAACATGCACGTTGTTGATCGCCGTACCGACACGACCGCCATGAAATGTGATGTAGAACATCAGGCCCCTCCCTTTCTGTCACGGCTCCAGCAATCAACGGGTGAGAATGACCTCTGCCGCTGCTGGCCGCCGGCGGCCTGGTGCTGGATCGCCGCCTGGCGCGGACCGCCCGCCGGCCGCAAGAATGTAGCACGCTTTCCGTTTTCTTGGCGTATGGAAGGCTGGTTGGGCAGGCTCAGCCCAAGCGACGACACTGAAAAACCGGGAGCCGCCACGGCAAACCCCGCGCATCGCCGCCGGCACCCGCTCCGCGGGCGCCGGCACTCAATTCGGCGGCTCCGCCGCCGAATTCCCCTGGCTTGGCTTCGCCGGCTTCCCAGGACCTAGGGCGAACCGGAACCCGATGTTGTTGAGGCGCCCGCCTGGCTCGATCCTGCTGCGGCAGGCAGAACGCACGTCCCTGCCGTAGGAGTGCCACGAGCCGCCGCGCAACACGCGGGCGCCGCCCGACGCCGCACCGCGCGGGTCCACCTGCTGTGTCGTCGGGTAGTCCCCGTACCAGTCGGCACACCACTCCCAGACGTTGCCATGCATCTCGTACAGACCCCACGGATTGGCCGGCAAGGAGCCCACCGGCACGGTCTTCTCACGATACACGCCCTTCGCG
>DIME01000037.1:39674-39936 GCA_002425405.1 Candidatus Accumulibacter vicinus | reverse complement strand
TCAGCTGAATCAGAAATTACGGCTTGTAGTGCCACTTGATATTTTTATGGCACGCAAGCAATTGATTCAGATAGAGGTTTTTCTTGGTGTGTTAAACTTGGGTTAGGTCGAGGCGACCCGCTCCGGCAAGCGGCGTAAGGCCGGTAGGTGGCCTACCGGCATTTTCACCCACCGCCCTTACGCTGCTTGCCTCCACGGCCGCCTCACCATGACGTTGGGTGTCACAATCGCGCCATTGCCTGCCTCTCCATAACTGATGATC
>DIME01000037.1:2057-39283 GCA_002425405.1 Candidatus Accumulibacter vicinus | reverse complement strand
GAATGTTCGCCGCGTCGAACCTAGTCATTTCCGCATGGGCGAACGGAGTTCTAGTCGGAGTATGCCGTGCACTCACTGACTACAGTTATTGTTGCTACCTGTCCGACCTAGCGGTCGATCAAGGGTTTCAGAAGCACGGTATCGGTACAGAACTCATAAGACAGGTGCAGTCCACTGTCGGTGACGCGGTTTCCCTCATCCTGCTCTCGGCCCCTGGTGCCATGTCGTACTACCCATCTGTGGGCTTTGCAAAGGCTGAGAACGCCTTTGTCATCAGGAGAGCCAAGTGACGCCCAACATCACAATCCACCGGACCTTCGGCAAGCTGTGCTTGCCGAAGGTCCGGTGATTTTCAACGTTAGCCGTCAAGGTGGTACACATGGCAGCCTGGCAGTTCGATCTGTTCTTTGTCCCCGAAAATGGTCCGTCACCGGTTTTGTTGAACGATAGTTATGACGTTCCAGCAGTATCAATACAACAAGCTGCGCGTGCCAAATCACACTTGACCGCGTGTTTCGGAACCCCTCAGGAGCTGATGAAAGACTTCTTTGCCTATGGGCACGAGCAGGGGAACCGCGTCGACATCATGTTCAATGACGATGAAAGCGCAGAAGTCAAAGCCAGAATAGACGCACGCTCTGATTCCGAAGCATTCGTCCAAACGATATGTGCTCTTGCAAACTCGTTGGGCTGCACATTGTTTTCGCCTGAGTTCGCGTGCCCAATAGAATCAAACGTCCTCGCCGTTAAGTCTGCTCTGATCAGTTCCCGATCATATGCGTTCGTGCAAAACCCAAAGAAGTTTCTCTCCGGCATTCACAATGACGGCTAGGCACCCCAACCGGGCCGGCACCGGTCCGATGGAAATCCAGACCGCCCAGCGGATCGACTACGCCGCGCGCAACGCCGCCGGCATCGCCCCCGAGGGCGGCATCCACGGTCTTCGCCATGCCTTCGCCACGCACCTGCTCGAAGCCGGCGTCGATCTCTACCGCATCGGCCGACTCCTCAGCCAGGGCACTCTGTCGACGACCTCGCGCTACCTCCATCTCGCCCGCTCGTCGCTGACCGGCAATACCTCGCCCCTGGAACGGCTCGACCCGCTCACCTGAGCCACCGCCAGTGACCCTGGCCGAGGTCTTCCGCCGGCACGGGCCGGCGTACCTCGCCAAGCACGTCTTGTCATCCGTCAAGGCCAAGGTCTGGCGGGCGATCGTCGCCTGTCGCACGGCGGTCCTTGGCGGCCACGTCGAGACCTGTGACGGCTGTGGCGTGACGCGACACGTCTATCACTCGTGTCGCAACCGCCACTGCCCGCAGTGCCAGACGCGAGCCAAGGCGCACTGGTTGGCGAAACGGCGTCGGGAGCTGTTGCCGGTACCGTATTTTCATCGGGTGTTCACTCTGCCGCATGCGCTGCACGCGCTGATCGGACAACGCCCGCGCGTGGTCTACGAGATGCTGTTTGGCACGGCGTCGGCCACCCTCAGCGAGTTCGCCGCCAACCCCCGCTGGCTGGGCAAGCGGGCGTTCTCGCGGGTCCTGCACACCGGGAAGCAGGACCTCGGGCGGCATGTGCCTGTGCACGCCCTGGTCGCCGGCGGAGCGCTGACGCCCGCGGGCGAGTGGCGGTCGCCGAAGCGTGGCTTCCTGTTTCCGGTCAAGGCGCTCTCAAGGGTCTTTCGCGGCAAGTTCATGGCGGCGCTGAGTGAAGCCCGAGGCGCGGGCCAGCCTCTGACGGAAGCGCTGGCAGAGGAGAAGGCGTGACAGGCGTTGCGCCGGCAGTTGCTGGCGCACGACTGGGTGGTCTACGCGAAACCGCCCCTCGGCGGACCGGAGCAGGTGCTCGAGTACCGGGGTCGCTACACGCATCGGGTGGCGATCTCGAACGAGCGTCTCGTCGGCATGGACGCGACGACGATCCGTTTCCGCGTGCGCGCGACGCCGGGCAAGCGCGTGCTCCAGGTGCCGGCGGAGGAGTTCATCGATCGCTTCTTCTTGCACGTCTTGCCGAACGGCTTCAAGCGGATTCGGCATTATGGTCTGCTGGCTCCGGCGGCGAAGGCCACCCACCTGGCGTTGGCACGGCAGGCCTTGTCGGTACCGGAACCCGATCCGGTGATTACGGCGACGGTGGCGGACTTCCTGCAGCGCGTCGGTCGCGCCGAGTGGGCGCGCTGCACGCATTGCCATGCGGGGCGATTCGTTCCGACGGCGGCGATTCCGCCCCGGCGTCCGGCGACGCCGCCGAGCACATCGGTTCGCGGACCGCCATGAGAACGGCTGGGCAGGGCCGAGGAGCCTCGGCGGTGGCGCTGGGTGACGCTTGGGGGTCGAGGCCGCCAGGAGCTGACGCGTCGGCGAGGCGACGAAGTCACGGTCTTGACCCGGGCTTGCCGCAACCCGACGGCCCGTTTGACTCCGGTGAGGCTCCCGCGACGACGCGGAAGGCTCTCGTGAACCCCGCGCCCGCGCGTCCGAACCCTACCCGTGGCTTGACCCAAGCCGCGGGACGCTTACAATCCCCATCAGTACTGCCGTCGAGGCGCTTCAGTCCAACGAGGTTTATCTGCCGCGGATACGCCACCGCTTGGACCCGGCGCTTTTGGCGCGGCCGATAAACGCTATTCGTTAGTTACCTTCGCGCAATTCAATCATCGGTTCGGTCAAACATGAAAATTGCCTCGTGGAACGTCAACTCACTCAAGGTCCGCCTGCCGCAACTGCTCGCATGGCTGGCAGCACAGCAACCAGACATCGTTTGCCTGCAGGAAACCAAACTTCAGGACCAGGACTTCCCGAGTCAGGAAATCGCGGCCCTGGGCTATCAGGCCGTCTTCTCGGGACAGAAAACGTACAATGGTGTTGCCCTGCTGACGCGAGAAACGCCGACGGATATCGTTTTCGGCAATCCGCTCTACCCCGATGAGCAGAAACGCCTGCTGGCTTTGACCGTCAGCGGCATGAGTGTGGTCTGCGCCTACGTCCCGAATGGACAGGCTATTGGCAGTGACAAGTATGCTTACAAGCTAGAGTGGCTGGATGCCCTCGCCCAATGGATCACCGAAAAACTCGACGCCAATCCTCAACTCATCCTGGCCGGCGATTTCAACATTGCCCCGGATGACCGGGACGTATACGACCCGGTAACCTGGGCCGGGCAGATCCTCTGTTCGGAGCCGGAACGTGCCGCTTTTCAGCGTTTGCTGAGTCTCGGCCTGATAGACAGCTTTCGCCTCTTCGCGCAAGCCGACAAGAGTTTCTCCTGGTGGGACTACAGGATGCTCGCTTTTCAGAAAAACCGGGGGCTGCGGATCGACCACATCCTGTTGTCCAGATCCCTTGCCGATCGCTGCAGGGGCGCCGCAATCCACCGGGAAGTACGCAAACTCGAACGGCCGTCGGACCACGCACCGGTCACTGCTGAACTGGCCGACTGATGTCCACGCCGCACACACTACTGGCGCTCCGTACCGAGCGAGCAGTTGGCCGTAGTATGCAGCGCATGGTCAGGCTGCCGGCTGGTGCGCAGGCCTTCACGGAAAGTCAGAACTGCCCGGGATTCCCGCTGCTTCTCGCCGGCACCATCCGGGGGTAGGCCAGCGGACGGGAGATAGTTCTTTACCGCGGCGAACCGGGCGGCTCCTGCCTCAACGGTTGAGGTCAGGTCGGCGCTGTACTGCAGCGCGCCGTCTTGAGGCTGTTGGCCAGGCGAATGTAGTCGTCCACCGACAGATCCTCGGCCCGACAGGCGGGTGAAATGCCAAGCACTGCCAGCAGTGAATCGTCGACCAGACCCTTGAGACTGTTGCGCAACATCTTGCGTCGCTGTGCGAAGGCAGCCGACACCAGCTTGGCGAACAAGGGGGTGTCGATCACCGACAATGTTGCTGCTGGGCGCGGAATCAGACGCACGATTGCCGAGTGTACCTTTGGCACGGGCTTGAACGCCTCTGGCGGAACATCAAGCAGCCTGTCCATCACGAATCGGTATTGCAGCATCACCGACAGGCGTCCGAATTCGCCACTGCCGGGTGCCGCGACCATGCGCTCGACGACTTCCTTCTGCAGCATGAAGTGCATGTCGCGCACGCAGTCGCCAAAGCCGGCAAGGTGAAAAAGGAGCGGTGTCGAAATGTTGTAAGGGAGATTGCCGACGATGCGCAGGCCGCGGCCTGCAGCGTCGGCCAACTCACCGAAGGCGAATGCCAGCGCATCGCCCGCATGTACTGTCAGCTTCTCGGACGCATACGCTTGCCGCAGCCAGATGATGATATCGCGATCGATCTCGACCACATGCAGATGGTCGAGCCTCCTCAAGAGCGGGCTGGTCAAGGCGCCCAGCCCGGGACCAATCTCAACCAGCAGGTCGTCCCGCTGCACCGCCAGCAGATTCACGAAGTCCGTGATGATCTGCTGATCAACCAAAAAATTCTGACCAAAGCGCTTTCGCGCGATAGGCGGCCGCATTCGATCAGCCCTTGCGGCTGACTCTCTTGACCATCTCGATCGTTTGCTCGATGGCCACCAGCAGGCTTCCGGGATCTGCCTGCCCGCTGCCAGCGAGTTCAAGCGCCGTCCCATGATCAACCGACGTGCGGATGATCGGCAGTCCCAGGGTGACGTTAATACCGTGACCAAAACTCGCGTACTTGAGCGCCGTCAGTCCCTGGTCGTGATACATCGCCAGAACGCAGTCGCCGCGTGCCAGCACCGGCGGCGAGAACATCGTATCGGCCGGGAGTGGCCCGAGCAGCGTCATGCCCTCTTCGGCCCTCAGCCTGTCGAGCACCGGGATGATCACGTCGATCTCTTCGCGGCCCAGATAGCCTCCTTCGCCAGCGTGCGGGTTGAGACCGGCAACCAGGATGCGTGGCCGAGCAATGCCATACTTGCTTCTCATCTCGCGATGCAGAATGTGCAGCGTTTCGGCAATCGCCACTTCGGTCACGGCAGCCGGTACATCCTTGAGTGGCAGATGCGTCGTCACCAGCGCTACACGCAGGCCGCCACCGGCCAACATCATCACCACCCGACGCGTTCCCGTCCGCTCGGCCAGGTATTCGGTATGGCCGGTGAAGCGAATTCCGGCGTCGTTGATCACCCCCTTATGGACCGGCGCGGTAACCATCGCAGAAAATTCTCCGGACAGGCATCCGGCCAGTGCGCGATCGAGCAGCGCCAGCACGTACGGCGAATTGGCTGGCGCCAGCCGACCTGGATGGGCATCGACTGCCAGGGGCAGGTGAAGAATCTCCACCTTACCTGCCTGCGGCGGTAGCGAAGGATCCCAATCGTGCAAATCGCAGGGCAGATTCAGCAACGCCGCCCTCGTAGCGAGCAGCGAACGATCTGCGAGAACGACGATGCGTGCAGGGAACGGTCGTTCACGCGCATGCTCAAGCAGGCGCAGGCAGATCTCGGGACCGATACCGGCCGGTTCGCCAGCCGTGACGGCCAGCACGGGCAAAGACGTCATTCGCTCAGCCTTCCTCAAGCCGGATTTCCACATACGCCCGGTCGCGTGCCTGGCGCAGCCAGTCCTGGTAGGCCTCGTCACGCTTGCGTTCGCGCAGCGTCTGGCGCGCCGCAGCGCGTCGCCGCTCACTCGAAACGTCCTGGATACGGCGATCAAGCACTTCGATCAGGTGAAAACCGAACGGTGACTGAACCGGTTGGCTGAGTTCGCCTGGTGCGAGAAGATTCATCGCCCGTTCAAACTCCGGAACGGTATCGCCGGGATAGATCCAGCCAAGATCGCCGCCTTTGGAGGCAGAGCCGTCCTGCGAGAAAAGCCTGGCCAACTCGGCAAAGTTTTCACCATGCTTGATCCGCGCATGCAAGCTCTCCAGCTTATGCCGTGCCTCCGACTCCGACACGACTTCATTGACCTTGATCAGGATATGCCGCGCGTGCGTCTGCTCGACGACCTGGACTGCACCGCCTCCGCGTTTGGCCAAGAGCTTGATCAGATGGAAGCCGTTCGAACTGCGCAGCACTGGCGACACCTCACCGACCTTGAGCTTGAGACTTGCCTCGGCGAACATCGTGGGCAGGCGATCGAGCGAACGCCAACCGAGATTGCCTCCCTTCATGCCGTCCGGAGCATCCGAATAGGCGGCCGCAAGCTGCGCAAAATCCTCGCCCTTGCTTGAACGTTCCAGCATCTGCTCGGCTTTGGCCCGCAGTTTCTGAATCTGCTCCGGGCTCGCCGACTCCGGCGCTCGCAGCAGGATATGCGCCAACTGATACTCTTCCTCAGTACCGCCCTGCACCGACGGACTGGCAAGATAGTTGTCCACTTCGCCGTCGGAGATGAAGATCTTGCTTTCCACCTCGCGCTCGCGCAGGCGGGCAATCGTGATTTCCGCGCGAATCTCTTCACGAAAGCTTGCAAACGCGATCCCGTCCTTTTCCAGCACTGCCCGGAACTGGGCGAGCGAAAGATTGTTGCCCGCAGCAATACGCTGCAGCGCCTGCTCGAGTTGCGCATCATCAATGCGTAAGCCCATGTCACGCGCCTGCTGCAGTTGCACCTTGTCCATCACCAGACGTTCAAGCACCTGCTTTTCGAGCACATTACGCGGTGGCGATGACATTCCCTGTCGCTGCAACTGACCCAACGCAGAATCGAGACGGGAACGCAACTCGTACTGCGTGATCACCTCATCATTGACCACCGCAACGATACGATCGACCGCGGCCGGCTGCCGTACTGGCTGCGGTTGTGCGGTTGCCAGCCCGACCAGGCAGGCGGGCAGAAGCACGCCACGAAATAGAAACTTCATCATGCAACCTATCATTCAGCCAAAGCTGGGTCAGTCGCCGCCTGGCCCACAGTGTATCCGGGGATCCTGCGCTGGAGAACAGTCAGCGGGTTTGTGCCAACGCTCGACAACCCGGTCAGGTCAAGTTGTACGAAAAACTGCGTGGTCGAGTCGGCCTGGGTCGTCTGAATCCGGTGAACAATCGTACGCAGCGCCCAGCAGCCCGCGTTGTACTCCAGTCCGCCAATGATCTCGACCGGTGTGGAATTGATCAACGAGTAGTTATAGCGACCGACCGCCTGCCAGCGAGCGTTGATCGGCCATTGCCCGGAAATGTCGAACTCCTTGATCGGTGTCGCCGCATCGACGTTGTAACGGTAACCGGCGTTCAGCACCTTGCCTGGCCCCGGCAGATAACGCGTACCGAGCGAGTAACGCTGGAGACGCTGGTCGTTGATATCGAACTGTACGGCAGCATCGGCGTACAGACGGGGTAACAACTGGCCACTGAAGGCGGCCAGCAAATCGGATTTATCCCATTTGCGGTCGGTGGTCCTGGCTTGCGCGCCCGGCAGGACCACCCGGTTATCGGTGAAGTAGAAGACTTCGCCAACCATCGCCCGCATGATTTCGCTCCCGGAAGATGAATCGACCAGGCGAGAAGCCACTGCAGCGGTCAATTGATTGGCATTGTTGATGCGATCCCAGCCGGAAAACTGGTTGTCGGCAAAGATCTGCGCAAAATTGAAGTCTGCGAGCGCGGTGTCGAAAACCGGAATGTTGTTTTGGTTCTGGTAGGGAATGCTCAGATAGAACAATCGCGGCTCGAGTGTCTGGGTATAGTCACGGCCGAACCAGTTGCTCGATCGCTCGAAGGTCATCCCGGAATCGACGCTGACAATCGGCAAGGTGCGGCTGATCGATGTAGGAAGCACATTCGCCGACGTTGGATAGGATAGTGAATACTGGGTAAAGTTAACCCCGATGCGCGGAACCACATACCACCCCGGCGTGACGTAGGGTAATGACACCTCGGGCTGCAACACGATTCGCTGCCCTTCAACCTTGTCTGCATCGGGGTGCACAAAAGCAGTGTATTGCCCGAAAAAAGCACTGTCGCTTGAGAACAGGTCGGGTTGTCTTGCGTTAATCGTAATCTGCGGTAACAAGCGATACGGCTTGGCCACCGGATTCTTCGGGTCGGGCTGCAGGGTCTGGAAAGACTGCAGATTGGCCGTTGCGTTCCACCAGCCACCCCCACCATAGCTCAGTACCCCCTGCTGCAGGAGTTGTGTCTTCGAGGTGCTGGTAATCTGACTGGACAGGTCGGTATAGTAGTCGTTGTCCGAAACCTTGGAGTAATTGATTGTCCCGGAGAATCCGTTGGCCTGCGTCTGGCTGTGATTCAACACCACGCCCCAGCGATCAGTGTTCGTTTTCCGGTCGTGCGGGAGATATTCGCCAAACGTCTCGCCGCGATAAGTTCCACCATAAACGGTATCGAGATAGCGAAATCCGGAGCCAAGCTGAAAGCCGCGTTTGCTGAGAATCCGGGACTCAAACGTTGCATCCATGTTCGGTGCGATGTTCCAATAGTACGGCACGGCGAGTTCCAGGCCGTTGTCACTGCTCGATCCATAGCGGGGAATCAGAAAACCGGACTTGCGCTCGTTGTTCAGCGAAAAGGAAGCCCATGGGGAATGCAGGATCGGTACGCCGAGAAAGTGTACCGTGGCGTCGTCGCCGCTCCCCACCTCATTATCGTAGTCGAGCTTCAATCTGGAAAAACTGAGATACCAGTCATCGTTGCCGGGCTTGCAGGTCGTGTAGGTGGCAGAGGTCAAACGATACTGATTTTCCCCTTCGAGATCGATGCGCTCGGCCTCGCCGCGCGCCTCCGTCAATTCGTTTGCCGGCTTTGTCGGACTCTTCAGCCGGGTCTGCCCGGGCTTGATGCCAAGCACACGCGGTGCGGCAAAACCGGTTGTCGATTCGTCCTGCTCGGCCCAGGGCAAATCCGGTTTCTTGCTGCCCTGCGCCGCAACCGCTGGTGCCGACTGCCGTTTGACGAAGTACGAAGCCTGATCGAAAAAACCGACCTGATCCTCGATCTTGAGGCGCCCCTGCGATCCGGAAATGACGTCCTCACCTTGCTCGATGCGCACCTTCCCGACTGCCTCGACCTCGTCGTCAACCGGCCAGTAGGTCAGGCGATCAGCAGTCAGCACGGTGCCGGCCTTGCGCAATTCCGCGGCATCTTCGGCCATCACCTCGCGGTCCACGACCCCCGAGATGCGCTGGGCGCTCAGGAAAACTGGTCGCGGCACCTTGCTCCCCGATACTGGCGGCAGTATCGCCGGGGCCATCCGCAATGACAACGACTCCGCATCGGGTAACGACTCGGCAAGCGCAGGAGCGATGGGCAATGACCCTGCCGGTACGGCAGACTTCTGTACCGATCCGGCGGCGGCTCCGACAGGCTTGGGCCTGACAACCGGCGGCACTGCCACACGGCGTTCGTCGTCCACTGCCGGAGGGGATTCCTGGGTCGCCTGTCGCGAGGATGGCAGAACCGCTTCTTCGTTTGGCTGGGCAAGCGCTGCGCCAGTTGTTGCCGCTGCGTCGGGCGGTTCGGGCGCGCTGCCTGTCACCGGCGCCTGTGGTACCTCGGGCGGCGCTTTCGGGAGGCTATCCGCCAAGGGGACGCGCCCTTCCGTTCCCGAAACGGTTGCGGTAGTGTCTGCCGACGACTTGCCCGGTTCGCTGTCGGCCTGCGGCGCGGGGGCAAGCGGTACCGGCATTGGCCGTGTCTCGACTGCGGGGGTGTGCACGGGCCTGGTGTCTGCCGAAGGCCGGGCCAGCGGTTCCGGCTGGGCACCCGGTTTCACCGGCGGCAAGCCCAGCAAGGCTGGATCGACCCGGAATGGTGCTGAACCCTGCCCCCGAACCTGGTCGGCATGGCTTGGGGCAAGCATGCCAACGACACTGCAGCAGAAGATCAGGGTCAGCGGCCTGGGCCGAGAAGGAAACGTCATTCCGAAGGGGTTGGTTAAAGGATGTGTCAGGAGGGTTTCCGTCTGAAGGTACTTTGCGGCACCGGTCGGATGCTAAAATCAGGGCATTTTAGCATCATCGTTCAACGGCCATGATTTTTCCAGGTACCCCGGACTCTTGAAGTTCATGCCCGTTTCCTCACCCCCGACGCGCCTTTGCGGGCGAGAGTCGGGGTGAGTCGCTGATGCGACTTCGACGCCAAGGAGCAACGGCATGCCGCGTACCGCACTGTTACGAGACTGGGTTCAAACGCTTTTTGAACCACAATTCCCGGTCGATGAGATCCGCATCGAACCCGCCTCGGTCGACGCCAGCTTCCGGCGCTATTTTCGCATCACCCTGCCAGATCAGCGCACACGAATCATCATGGACGCACCGCCCGAAAAGGAAGACTGCCATCCCTTCGTAAACATCGCGTCGCTATTTCATGAAGCGGGGGTGCATGTCCCCAAAATCATCGCCCAAGATCTTGCGCAGGGTTTTCTGCTGCTCTCCGATCTCGGCAGCACCACCTACCTGAGTGCCCTGCAGGACAGAAGAGCCGCGCCGCAACTCTATCGTGACGCCAACTGCGCTCTCGTGGCGATCCAGCGAGCCAGCCGCGCCGGTGTCCTTCCCGACTATGACCGCAGCCTGCTCAGCCGTGAACTCGCGCTCTTCCCCGACTGGTACTTGGGGCGGCACCTTGGCCTGCCGCCGGATGCCAAAATGCAGAACACACTCGATGCGGTTTTTGCCGCGCTGCTCGACAACAACCTGAAGCAGCCACAGGTTTTCGTCCACCGCGACTACCATTCGCGCAATCTGATGGCCATTGACGGCAGCTTTCCGGCCAACCCCGGCATCCTGGACTTTCAGGATGCCGTCTATGGTCCAGTGACCTACGATCCCGTCTCGCTCTATCGCGACGCCTACATCGGGTGGCCGGAAGATCAGGAACTCGATTTCCTGATCCGCTACTGGGAAGCTGCGCGCCAGGTCGGGCTGCCGGTGCACGCCGACTTCCATGACTTCTACCGCGACTACGAATGGATGGGTGCGCAACGCCAGCTCAAGGTGCTGGGCATTTTCGCCCGCCTCTGCCACCGCGACGGCAAACAGGATTACCTCAAGGATATGCCTCTGGTGATGCGCTATCTGCGCCGGACCTGCGAGCGCTACAAAGAATTGCGACCGCTTGCGCACCTTCTTGATACGCTCGAGCAGCAACCGGCCGAAGTCGCTTACACTTTCTGATGAAAGCAATGATTCTCGCCGCCGGTCGCGGCGAGCGCCTACGGCCACTCACCGATACGACGCCCAAACCCCTGCTGCATGCCGGCGGCAAGGCGCTGATTGCCTGGCACCTGCAACGCCTGGCGGCAGCCGGCTGGCGCGAAGTCGTGATCAACCACGCCCACCTAGGCGAGCAGATCGAAACGGCACTCGGTGACGGCAGCGCCTTTGGCCTCAACATCGCCTACTCCCGCGAACCCGTCGGCGCCCTGGAGACCGCCGGGGGTATCGCCGCCGCTTTACCCCTGCTGGGTAAACAGCCTTTTCTGGTGGTCAACGGCGACATCTGGTGTGACTGGGATTTCGCGCGTGCGCACCGGGCAGCGCAAGCGATCGACCGGCGCCGTGCCCACCTGCTGCTGGTCGACAACCCGCCGCACCATCCTGCGGGCGATTTCCGCCTTGCCGGCGAGACCTTGCTCAGTGCCGCAGACACGCTCAGCGAGGCCCTGACCTACGCCGGCATCGGCGTCTTCTGGCCGGATTTCTTTGCCTCCGTCCCCGCCGGCACGGTGATGAAACTGCGTCCGCTGCTTGATGAAGGCATTGCCCGGGGAATCATCAGTGGTGAACGACACCACGGACGCTGGGTCGACGTCGGCACCCCCGAACGCCTCGCCGCACTCGATATGGAGCTTGCAGGATCGCATGCATCACCCACCCTACTCTGAACGCCGCCAACAGGTTCTCGCCCGCCTCGGTGACGGCGTCGCGGTCATTCCCACCGCCTCCGAGCGCCTGCGCAACCGCGACACGCATTACCCATATCGTTTCGACAGCTACTTCTGGTATCTGAGCGGCTTTCCCGAGCCTGAAGCAGCGATCGTTCTGGTCGGCGGCAAGGACGCCCGGTCAATCCTCTTCTGCCGAGAAAAAGACCATGAGCGCGAAATCTGGGACGGCTTCCGCTACGGACCACCCACTGCAGCCGAGGCCTTCGGCTTTTCCGAAGCTTATCCGATCGCCAGTCTCGAACAGAAGCTGCCCGAGTTGATCGCCAACCGTAGCGTGCTCTGGCACTCGCTTGGCCACGACGCCGATTGGGACCGCCGGATTGCCGGCGCGCTGAATGCAGTGCGCGCCGAAAGTCGCAGCGGCACGCGTGCCCCCGGTGAAATCCGCGATCTGCGCAGCTTGCTCGACCAGATGCGACTGACCAAGGACGCACACGAAATCGACTGCATGCGCCGCGCTGCCGACATCGCTTCAGCCGGCCACGCTTGCGCCATGCGCGCCTGCCGGCCGGGCATGGCCGAATACGAACTTGAAGCCGAACTGAGCTACGAATTCCGCCGCCGTGGTGCCAACGGGCACGCCTACCCCCCGATCGTCGCCGGGGGAAGCAATGCCTGCATCCTCCACTATATTGAAAACAATCGCTTGCTAGCCGCGCATTCGCTGGTACTGATCGATGCCGGTTGCGAGCTTTCCGGTTACGCTTCCGACATCACCCGGACTTTCCCGGTCAACGGTCGATTCAGTTCAGCACAACGCGACGTATACGAAATCGTCCTCGCCGCCCAGCAGGCAGCGATTGCCGCAGTGCGCCCCGGGGTGTCGTTCATGGACTATCACCAGGCGGCTCTGCACGTTCTCACACAAGGCCTGATCGACCTCAAGTTGATCGCCGGCAGTGTCGACGGCGCCATCGAGAGTGAAGCGTATAAACCTTGGTATATGCATCGCACTGGCCACTGGCTGGGTCTTGACGTCCACGACGTCGGCGAGTACCGCAACGGTACCGCTGCAGATGACTGGGTGAGACTGACGCCGGGCATGACCCTGACCGTCGAACCCGGCCTATACTTTCGTCCCGGCGCAAATGTCCCGCAAGCGCTGCATGGCGTCGGCGTGCGCATTGAAGACGATCTGCTGCTGACCGCCGACGGCTGCATGGTCTACAGCAGCGCACCCAGAACGGTCGCCGAAATCGAGGAAGTGATGCGCCATGACTGAGCCCATCAATGCGGTCGACATTGCCATCGTCGGTGCCGGCCCGGTCGGCATGACACTGGCGCTGGCGCTGGCCGGTAGCCCGTTCAGGGTATTGCTGATCGACAGCCGCCAGCGCGGTGCCTGGGCCAGTGACCCACGGGCACTAGCGCTGTCGTACGGGACCCGACAGCTTCTCGAAAGCCTCGGCGCATGGAATGTCAACGCCGGAACAGCGATCGAAACCATCCACGTCTCGCAACGTGGCGGCTTTGGCCGCACGCTCATCGACGCAGCGGATTACGACATTCCGGCGCTGGGTTACGTGCTGCGTTACCGTGATCTCGCGGCCAGCCTGGATGCGCGCATCGAGGCTTCGCAACGGCTGAACGGCCATGAGGTCATCGCCATCCGCCTCGGCAGCGAAGCCGCCGAGATCACGCTTGAGAATGGTGGGGGTGACACGAGCCGCCTCTCTGCACGCCTGATCGTCCATGCTGAAGGCACTCCCGCCAACGATGCCGGCGTCAGGGTGTACGATTACTGCCAGCACGCCGTCGTCGCCGAAGTCCGCCCGCGTGCTGCGCACGCTCGTCAGGCATGGGAACGTTTTACCCCTGACGGCCCTCTCGCCTTGCTGCCCCTGGGTCCGGATTACGCGCTGGTATTCTGCGTGCCGCCCGCACAGGCCAGCAGGCTGCTGCAGCTCGACGAAGAACACTTTCTCGTCGCCCTGCGCACATCCTTTGGCGGTCGCGTCGATTTCGTCAGCAGCGGCCCGCGCGCCAGCTTTCCGCTCGCACTGCGCGTCCGCCAACAGCTCAGCACTCCCCGGCAGGTGTGGATCGGCAATGCCGCGCAAAGTCTGCACCCGGTCTCGGGGCAAGGCTTCAACCTCGGCCTGCGCGATGCCTGGGAACTGGCCGAAATGCTGCGCACGCGCGCCAGCAGCGACGCCGGCGACGGGGCCACCCTGGCCGCCTACGCTCGACGCCGGCGCATCGACCGCAGCGGCAGCATGGCGTTTACCGATGGCCTGGTGCACGTCTTTTCCAATGATCTGGCACCGCTGCGGGCCGCTCGCGGACTGAGTCTGCTGGCCCTCGACCTGCTGCCGCCGCTACGCCACTTCATCGCCCGCCGCATGATCTGGGGAGCCAGGGCCTGGCCTTGAGCACGCGACGCCGGTACCCAGGCCGCCGATCTGGCGGCCGCTCGATCCAGTGCATGCAGCAAGCCCGCCGCAGGCAGAGCGCCGGCGTGTTCCGCTTTGTTGTCGATTCAGCTAGACTTCGCTGCTTTCCAGCCGCTGGCTGACGCGATGATTACGACCATTCAATCACCTTCCTGACGGTGCCATGCAGCGAACAAACAAGACAATCCAACTGATCGAGTTCAAGGGCACCACACTGCCAGTAGTCATAGTCACTCTGCGCTCCCTGCAGCCTGAAGCCTTGGCCGAGGCGGCCAGCCGGCTATTCGGTGACAATGACTTTTTCGACGGTGATGCCGCTTTGCTCGAGCTGGCACAACTCGCCGATGTGCCCGAAGCCGACTGGCGACGCGTCAAACAGGTGCTGAAAATGCACGGTCTGAACGTCATCGGCGTCCGCGGCGGCAGCGAGGAGCTCCGCCACAGCGCGGCCTTCGCCGGCCTGCCGACCTACGCGACCAGCACACGTCCGGTTGCTGCGAACGACGAATCAGTACCGGCAGCGGCGGTCGCCGAGTCCGCGCCCAAGGCCGTACCGCCACCGGCGCTGGCGGCCGTGAGCGCACCGACGCTGTTCATCGACCGGCCATTGCGTTCAGGACAGCAGATCTATGCACGTGGCGGCGACCTGGTGATTCTGGCTGCGGTCAATGCCGGCGCCGAGGTCATTGCCGATGGCCACATTCACATCTACGCGCCCCTGCATGGTCGCGCACTCGCCGGAGCCAGTGGCGCTGCCGGAGCCCGAATCTTCTGCACCCGCTTCGATGCCGAACTGGTCTCGGTAGCCGGGCTGTACCGAACCTTCGATGGCGGCGTTCCGGTCGAACTGGCCGATAAACCGGTGCAGATCAGACTCGCGCAAACACCCGCCGAGGAAGCGAGCATTCTGATCGTCGAAGCATTGCGCATCGACTAGCGACCATGGCGCGAGTGGAGAGGCATCAGAGAATAGCCAAGTCATTCAACAGAAGACATATTCTGCGGGTAGAATCTCTTCTTTCATTTGCGGGGAAAAATCCGTGACACGTATCGTCGTCGTAACGTCCGGCAAGGGTGGAGTCGGCAAGACCACCACCAGCGCCAGCTTCGCTTCGGGTCTCGCCCTGCGGGGATACAAGACTGCCGTCATCGATTTTGACGTCGGCCTGCGTAACCTCGATCTGATCATGGGTTGTGAACGCCGCGTCGTCTATGACCTGGTCAATGTCCTCAACGGCGAATCGACACTCACCCAGGCTCTGATCAAGGACAAACATTGCGACAACGGTCATCTCTTCGTGCTGCCGGCCTCACAGACCCGCGACAAGGATGCGCTGACCGAAGAAGGAGTGGAAAAGGTGCTCAAGGAACTCGAGCACATGGGTTTCGACTATGTCGTTTGTGATTCACCGGCAGGGATCGAGCGCGGTGCGGTGATGGCCCTGACCTTTGCCGACGAAGCACTGGTCGTCAGCAACCCGGAGGTCTCCTCGGTGCGCGACTCCGACCGCATCCTCGGCATTATCCAGGCCAAGTCGCGGCGCGCCCTGCTCGGGGGCGAACCCGTCAAGGAACACCTGCTGATCACTCGCTATTCGCCCAAGCGTGTCATGGAAGGGGAAATGCTGTCGTTCAAGGATGTGCAGGAGATCCTGCGCGTACCGATCATCGGCGTCATTCCCGAGTCCGAAGCCGTGCTGCAGTCATCGAACTCGGGGACCCCGGTCATCCATCTGACGGATACCGACGTCGCCGGGGCCTATCTCGACGTGGTGGGTCGCTTTCTCGGCGAAACCATTCCCCTGCGCTTCGTCGACTATGAAAAGCCAGGCCTCTTCAAGAGACTGTTCGGGAGTAGATGAACATGTCCCTGTTTTCCCTGATCTTCGGCAGCAAACCCAAGTCGGCAGCGATTGCCCGGGAACGCCTGCAGCTGATCATTGCCCACGAGCGCAATGGCAGCATCAGCACGCCCGATTTCATGCCGGCCTTGCGGGAGGAGCTGATGTCCGTCATCGCGAAGTACGTGTCGGTCAACCCTGAGGACATCAAGGTGTCGTTGGAGAAACAGGGAAACTTCGAGGTGCTGGAGGTCAACATCGTCATGCCGGAAGGCGGCAGGAAACTCTGATCGCCGGCTTGCGGGAGCAATCGGCAGCAAATTGACGAGAATCAAGGGCTGCATTTCAGGCATGCCTATACTGCGTATTTCGCTCGACGAGGTCGCGTATGCCGCGCCAGAAAATCCCCCAACTGATTTGTCCCGCCGGCAGCCTGCCGGCGCTCAAGGCGGCGGTTGACCACGGCGCCGATGCGGTCTATCTCGGCTACCGCAACGATACCAACGCGCGTAATTTTGCCGGCCTCAATTTCGATCAGAAGGCGATGGCCGAAGGCATCCGTTATGCGCAGTCGCAAGGCCGCGGGGTGCTGATGGCGATCAACACTTTTGCGCAACCCGGACGCACTGCCGACTGGCAGCACGCCGTCGATGGTGCTGCCGAACTTGGCGTCGATGCGGTGATCCTGGCCGACGTCGGACTGCTCGACTACGCCAGCCGGCGTCACCCTGACCTGCGCCTGCACCTCTCGGTGCAGGGCTCGGCAACCAACTACGAGGCGGTCAATTTTGCTCACCGCGAGTTTGGTATCCGGCGCGCGGTGCTGCCACGCGTGCTGACGCTGGCGCAGGTCGAGACGGTGATCCGCCACACGCCGGTGGAAATCGAGGTATTCGGATTCGGCAGCCTGTGCGTGATGAACGAGGGACGCTGCTGGCTGTCTTCGTACGCAACCGGTGAATCGCCGAATACCGTCGGTGCGTGTTCGCCGGCAAAGTATGTGCAGTGGGTCCGGTCGCCGGGACAGATGACGACCCGCCTGAACGGTATCCTGATCGATAGCTTCGGCGACGACGAGCCGGCTGGTTACCCGACGTTGTGCAAGGGGCGTTTCGAGGTTGACGGCGAAACCTACTACGCACTCGAAGAACCGACCAGCCTCAATGTCCTGGAAATCCTGCCGAAGATCGCCAACATCGGCATCGCCGCGATCAAGGTCGAAGGGCGACAGCGCAGCCCGGCCTATGTCGCACAGGTCACGCGCACCTTGCGCGCTGCGCTCGATGAACTCGCCAGGAACGCGCAACACTTCCACGTCAAGCCGGCGTGGCAGTCTGAACTGGCGCGTGTCGCCGAAGGCAGCCAGGTGACGCTGGGCGCCTACAACCGTCCGTGGCGCTAGGAGGCCGGATGAAACTCGCTCTCGGACCCCTGCTCTTCTTCTGGCCGAAACATGAGGTTTTCGATTTCTATGCCGAGATGGCGCAGCACCCGGCGATCGACATCGTCTATGTCGGTGAAGTGGTTTGCTCGCGCCGTCAGCAGCTTCGCATCGCCGACTGGCTAGGCCTGGCGCGCGACTTGAGCGACGCCGGCAAAGAGGTGGTCATCTCCGCGCAGGCGCTGCTCGAATCGGAAAGCGATCTGAAGGCACTGCGTCGCCTGCTTGACGAACTCGGCGAAATCCCTGGTTGTCAGTTCGAGGCCAACGACCTCGGCGCGGTGAACCTCGCCGCCGGCCGTCCTTTTGTCGCCGGCCCCCATCTGAACATCTACAACGAAGCGGCGCTAGCCACCTTTGCCCGCTACGGCATGCGCCGCTGGCTGCCGCCGCTGGAGGGCGATCGTCGGTTGATCGAAGCGCTGCATCGCAGTCGACCGGCTGGCGTCGAGACCGAGGTCTTCGTTTTCGGCAGACTGCCGCTGGCCTTCTCGGCACGCTGTTTCACCGCCCGTCGCTATCACCTCAACAAGGACGATTGCCAGTTCAAGTGTCTCGACCACCCCGAAGGAATCACCCTGCACACCCGTGAGGGACAGCCGTTCCTGGCCATCAACGGCATTCAGACGATGTCGGCACAGACCTACAACCTGTTGGCACAGATCCCAGAACTGCTGCGTATGGGCATCGAGGTCATCCGCATCAGTCCGCAACCGCAGGCAATGGCTGCGATCATTAGCGCTTTCGACGCCGCACGCCAGGCTTTGGCAGTCAACACCGATCCCGTCGACTGGTCCAGCGAAGGACTGGTCAACGGTTACTGGTTCGGCGATCCCGGCATCGTGCAGCACCCGTAGGCTACCGTCACAGCACGGCAAGGAACTTATCAATGAGCAATAGTTTTTCGATTCCCCGTTTCAGACTGCCGACCCTGGTCTCGGCGATCGGCTCGCATCTGCCACAATGGCCACACTCGCTGGCGTTGGCAGCGGCACTCAACGCGGCCGCCAAGTTGAGGCTGCTTCCGGCAGACAGTCTGGAGCTGCTTGAAGGCCGCTGCTTCGTCATCGAAGTGCTCGACGCGGGTGGACAGGCGTCGTTCAGCTATCGCGGGGGCATTTTTCGACCGCTGTTCAGAGTCCCGGAAGTGCCGGATCTGTGCTTTCGCGCCAACCTCTCGGCTTTTCTGCAACTGCTGGTGCGCCAGGAAGACCCGGACACGCTTTTCTTCAATCGCGAGCTGTCGATCGTCGGCGACACCGAACTCGGCCTCCTGGTCAAGAACATGCTTGACGCCGTCGAGTGGCCGCCACTGACGAAAGCGCCGATTTTTCGCCACTGACCCGGCGCGGACCAGGCAACGCCGGCGCCAGCCATGCGAACGCTACGGCCAGAGTTGCCGGCCCGCCGCGTGCTCGTCGATGGCGTAGCCTGCGCAATGGGCGCCGGCCTGCTGTGGGGACTGGTGTTCGTCGTCCCCCTGATGCTGCCCGACTATCCGCCGGCAATGCTTTCTTTCGGGCGCTACCTCGGTTTCGGGGTCATCGCGCTGCTGCTCGCCTGGGCCGACCTGCCACGCCTGCAACAATTACAGCAACAGGACTGGCTGATGGCTGGCGAACTGGCGCTGGTCGGCAACCTCCTCTACTATCTTTTTCTCTCGGCGGCGATCCAGCTCGCCGGCGCCCCTTTGCCGACGATGCTCATCGGCACGTTGCCGATCGTCATTGCGATTGTCGCCAACTTCGGTGCCGAAGCCTTGCCCTGGCGTCGCCTGCTGCCTTCGCTGGCGGTCATCTCGACGGGCATCGCGCTGGTGAACAGCCATGAGATGGCACTGCTCGATGGGCAGCGCAGCCGTCATGATCATTTCCTGGGGGCGCTGCTCGCGATCGCTGCGCTCGTTGCCTGGACCTGGTACCCGATCCGCAATTCCCGCTGGTTGCGCCAGCGACCGGCGCTCGCTTCAGGTACCTGGGCGATCGCCCAGGGCCTGGTGACGCTGCCGCTGGCGGTCATTGGCATGGCTGTTGCCGGTCTGTACTTCCGTGGGCGCAGCGGCTTCGACTTCCCGTTCGGACCACAAGCGCTACGCTATATCGGTCTGATGCTGACCCTGGGACTGTGCGCGTCGTGGCTCGGTACGCTGCTCTGGAATCGCGCCAGCAAACTGCTGCCGACCGCCCTTGCCGGCCAATTGATTGTTTTCGAAACGCTTGCCGCTTTTGCCTACGCCTTCATCTGGCGCGGCGCCTTTCCCGGCAACACGGCACTGATCGGTATTGCCTTGCTGATCGCTGGCGTGCTTCTCGGCGTGCGGGCATTTCGTCCGGCCTGAGCGGGTTATCAGTGGATCAATCTTTCCTTGCCGACAGTCTTTCAACCATCGGGAACACCAGGCAGGCGCCGATGCGTGCCGCCGTCAATCGCTACCGCCAGTCCCACGGCTGCTTGACAGTTCCGACAATTTGGCGGTATCCACCAGCAGGTCTTCTCCTTCCCGAGTCAACACCCCCTTGGTTTGCAGTACCTGAAAAGTGCGCGTGACCGTTTCACGAGTCAGACTGACCATGATGGCGATCTCCTGGTGCGTCGGTGCCTTGAGAATGCGCCGGTTGCCGTCCCCCCCCATGGTCAGGAGTTCGAGATGTGCGCAGATGCGTTGCAAGGGATTGTTCAAACCCAGAATCTGGCGATGGCTCACCTGGATGCGCACTCTTTGCGCCAAGCGCCGACACAGGGCTTCGGCCATCAAAGGCGTCGAGAACAACAAGGGGCGAATCTCGGCGCCCGGAACGAACACGACCTGGGATACGCTATTGGAGATCACCAGTTCCGGCTGTGTCTGACCGTCGATCAGAGCCAATTCTGCAAAATAGTCGCCTGGATCGATGAAATAAAGGCCGACTTCCCTCCCGTCGAGGGTAAAGTCGATCGCCTGCAGACGACCATTGACCAGGAAACACAGGTTACGTGGGGCACTGGATTTCGGTAGTACCACCTCCCGTTTGGCGAAGGTCTGGGTACTGGCCTGACCGGCAAGCCGTTCCAACTGATCTGCGGGAAGAGAGTTAAGTAGCGGAAATTGCTGCAAAAGAAGAGGATGTACAGCCATGGTGGGGATTATATCGCTTGTCTTTGCCCGATGTCGGTATTGGTGCGCTCGAGCGCATGCTGGCGGGCTTCTTCTGGTAGACGATCCCGGCGCCAGTTGCTACCATGGCTTCATCTTGGGACCTTGCTGGATAGCCAAATCAAAATGCGTTGCCTTGCGTCTTCAAGTGTATTCAAGCCTCGTTCCACGCTCCAGTCCACCTTCACCTGCCTGCGCGATGCAGGCTTTCGGTGTTCCTGATGGCAGATTTGCTGCTGAACTATCTTGAAGGAACCGAGGGCGCCGGCAAGGTGCTGGCGCACGCGCGACTCCTGGTCAAACTGGCCGGTCTCTATCAGGAGATTGTTCCGGCGCATCTGGGCGAAGCCAGTTGCGTGGCCAATTACAAATCGCGAGCCGTGGTGATTCACGCCAGCAATGGCGCAGTGGCCACCAAGCTGCGCCAGTTGGCGCCAACGCTGGCCAACGAACTGTCGAAGCGGGGACTCGAATGCACCAGCGTGCTGGTCAAGGTACAGGCCCGACCAGAGCATGCAGCGATCCCTGCGCCGACGCAGAAGCCACTCAGCGCCAGAACCAGCCAGGAGTTGGCGGCATTGCGCGATTCGCTGCCGGCATTATCGGGATTGCGAACGGCAGTCGAAGGCCTGCTGGCACGTGCGGCTAGACAGGAATGACCGCCACCCGCTCAAGGATCATCAACGCGAAAACCAGCAGTGCGACGATCAATGAATAGCGAAACAGGCGCCAGGCGAACTGCAGATAGCGCGCATCGCGGGTGAACAGAAAGGCCACCACGCTGCCAGCAACGGTGAGCCCCGTCAATACCGCCAGCAGACGCAACAGCCACATACGTGTCAGAAGGCTGGCAAGGTCAGCCAGTGCGAGACGGTTGCTGGTGCCAGCTCGCGGTCCTCGAAGCTGACATACTCCCAGGCTGCCGGGGTGGCCAGAAGTGCCCGGGCCAGCGCATTGTTCAGCGCGTGCCCGGATTTATGAGCACTGAATGAAGCCAGCAAGGGATGGCCGAGCAGGTAGAGGTCGCCGACGGCGTCGAGCACCTTGTGCTTGACGAACTCATCGCTGTAACGCAGACCATCGGCGTTCAACACCCGGTACTCGTCGAGCACGACCGCATTTTCCAGGCCTCCGCCTTGTGCGAGACCGTTTTCGTGCAGCCACTCGACCTCCTGCATGAAGCCGAAGGTCCGCGCCCGCGCCACTTCACGGATATAAGAGTGCTTGGCAAAATCGATGGTCACCTGCTGACCGGTGCGATCGATCGCCGGATGGTTGAAACCGATCGAGAACGACAGGCGGAACCCATCGTAGGGGTCGAGACGCGCCCATTTTTCGCCCGACGGGTCCGTTTCGCGCACTTCGATCGGACGTATGATCCGGATGAAGCGCTTGGCCACCGGTTGTTCTTCAATCCCGGCCGACTGAATGAGGAAGACAAACGGTGAGGCCGAACCATCGAGAATCGGCACTTCGGCGGCATCGAGGTCGACAAAGGCGTTGTCGACCCCCAGACCCGCGAAAGCCGACATCAGGTGTTCGACGGTCCCGACCTTGACGCCGTCGCGCTCCAGGCACGAGCACATGCGCGTATCGCCGACGAGCAGGGCTGATGCCGGCAAGTCAACCACCGGATCGAGATCAATTCGCCGAAAGACGATGCCCGTGCCCGGAGCAGCCGGGCGCAAGCTGATGCTCACCTTGACCCCGGAATGCAGGCCGACGCCGGCCGCGCGGACCATCGACTTGAGCGTTCGCTGCTTTAACATGTGTCTGAAATAACGATGAAATTGGCGAATTCTAACACACCCTGAGCGGCTCTGGAACTCGCCAATCCTGGCAGGAAAATGAGGACTTGCGCGGCCTAGTCAGCTTGTTTCCTTAGAAATGCTGGAATATCGTAGCGGTCCACACCGCTATTGGCCAGCGCTTCGACGGTTGCGCTGCGCCCCTTGCGAACGATTGCCGGCACCTGATCGAGCGACGAGTAGTCAATGTTCGCAGAGTGCGAGAACCGGCCATCGGTGCCGGTACCCTGGTTGACCACGCTGTTGATCACCTCGAAGCGTTTGGCCTGTGCCTGGCCAAGACCGGTGGCCACCACCGTCACACGAATTTCCTCGCCCATATTTTCGTCATAAACGGCGCCGAAGATGATGTGCGCGTCGTCCGCCGCAAAGGCACGGACGGTGGTCATCACTTCATTGACTTCCTTCATTTTCAGGGAACGCGTGGCGGTGATGTTAACCAGTACCCCCTTGGCGCCTGAAAGGTTGACACCTTCGAGAAGCGGAGATGAAACGGCGCGTTCTGCAGCGATCCGCGCCCGGTCGACCCCGGCAGCGTTCGCGGAGCCCATCATGGCCATCCCCATCTCGCCCATGACCGTTCTTACGTCTTCGAAGTCGACGTTGACCAATCCTGGAAAGTTGATGATTTCGGCAATCCCGCCAACCGCGTTACGCAAGACGTTATCCGCGGCCTTGAAGGCGTCGTCCATGGAAACATCATCCCCGAGAACGTCCATCAGCCGGTCATTGAGAATGACGATCAGCGAATCGACGTGCTTCTGCAACTCGGCAATCCCGACATCTGCCACTTTCAGGCGCTTGCCTTCGAATCCGAACGGCTTGGTGACCACAGCGACGGTCAGCACCCCAAGTTCACGGGCCACTTCGGCAACGATCGGTGCGGCGCCGGTGCCGGTTCCGCCGCCCATGCCGGCGGTGATGAAAACCATGTGTGCGCCTTTGAGAGACTCGACGATGGCATCGCGCTCCTCGATCGCCGCGCTACGCCCGGCTTCCGGCTTGGCGCCTGCGCCGAGGCCGGTCTTGCCCAGTTGCAGCTTATGAATGGCGATGCTGCGGCCGAGTGCCTGCGAGTCGGTATTCGCGGTAATGAAATCCACCCCATTGACCCCTTCACGGATCATGTGATCTACAGCATTGCCACCCGCCCCCCCGATTCCGATCACCTTGATGACGGTATCCCGTTCGCTTTCTTCCTTGTCGATGATTTCAAACATTCACGTCTCCTCTGCAAAAAGTTCAAAAAATTTTCAAAAAACCGGTAATCATAGTCAGCAACCCCCTCAGAAGTTCTTCTCGAACCACGACTTCATGCGACCGAAAACCTGTTTGACATCGCGTGTTTCCCGTACCTTCAAGCCGCGCTTGCGTTGCGTCTGTGCTTCAAGCAGCAACCCGCAAGCGGTCGCAAAGCGGGGGCTCTGAACTACGTCGGAGAGGGCACCCTGATACTTGGGGACGCCCAGGCGAACCGGCATATGAAAAATCTCCTCGCCAAGTTCGATCATCCCCGGCATCACCGAAGCCCCGCCGGTCAGCACGATGCCGGAAGACAACACATCCTCGAAACCGGAACGCCGGAGTTCCGCTTGAATCAGTTCATACAGTTCCTCGACACGTGGTTGAATGACATCCGCCAGCGCCCGACGTGACAGCTTGCGAGAAGGGCGGTCGTCGACGCCGGCGACGTCGAGGACGTCGGCCGGGTCCGCCAGATGGGCCAGCGCACAGCCATACTTGCGCTTGATGTCTTCTGCCTCGCGTGTCGGCGTACGCAGTGCCATTGCGATATCGTTGGTAATCTGGTCACCGGCGATCGGAATGACCGAGGTATGACGAATGGCGCCCTGCGTCCACACCGCCAGATCGGTGGTACCGCCACCGATGTCGATCAGGCAGATGCCAAGGTCCTTTTCGTCCTCCGAGAGGACTGCGCAGCTTGACGCGAGCGGCTGCAGAACCAGGTCGTTGACCTCCAGCCCACAGCGGCGAACGCATTTGACGATATTCTGGGCGGCCGAGACCGCACCGGTCACAATGTGCACCTTCACCTCGAGGCGAAAGCCGCTCATGCCGATCGGTTCGCGGATGCCATCCTGATCGTCGATGATGAATTCCTGCGTGAGAATGTGCAGAATTTCCTGGTCGGCGGGAATGGGCATGGCGCGCGCTGTCTCAATCACCCTTTCGACGTCCATCGTCGTGACTTCCTTGTCCTTGATGGCGACCATTCCGTTCGAGTTGAAGCTTCTGATGTGGCTGCCGGCGATGCCGGTATACACGTCGCGAACCTTGCAGTCGGCCATCAGTTCAACTTCCTGGAGAACGCGTGAAATGGTGGCGACGGTCTCCTCGATGTTGACCACGACGCCTTTCTTCAGCCCCTTCGATTCCTGCGAACCCATGCCGATGACGTTCACTCGTCCTTCCGGAGTGAGTTCGGCGACCAGTGCGACAATCTTCGACGTGCCGATATCGAGTCCGACGATCAGATCCTTGCTATCCCTGCTCATTTCTTTCCTTTGATTTCTTGACCTGCACTGGCCGGAAAGCGCAATGCGAAACCGTTTGGATACCGCATATCCACCGCCACCGGCCGTCCATGGCGGGGGTCCGACAAAGTCGGGTAGTAATCCACGAAACGCTGCAGGCGCATACGGATCGGCGCCTTGGCCTGCTCACGGCCGAGTTCAATCAACATGCCGTCCTCCAGCTTCAGGAGCCAGGCCAGACGTGGCGACAAAACCACCTGCGCCGGCAGTCGACCACTGGGTTTCAGGATCTGCGCGAACTCCTCGTAATGTCGCAGAACCTCGGCCGAGGAGCCCGTCGGCCCACTCAGCCGGGGAAGCGGCTGCTCCCGTGACAGCGAAGCCGGAAAAAGCTCGCCATAAGTATTGACCAGTTGCCCATCCCCATCGCCCCAATGGGCGGCCGCCTGATGTTCCTCGATACGGACCTCGAGGTGTGACGGCCATCGCCGCCAGACCTCGGCACGTCGTACCCAGGACAACTGCTCCAGTGCCCGACGCAGTGCATCGACATCGACGGTAAAGAAATTGCCGCGCAACAAATCCGACAGCGACTGCTCGATCTCGCTGCGCCGCACCTCCCGCAGTTCCTGTGTCACCTGCACCTCGGCCAGAGGAAACAATCGCAGACGTGGCGTTCCCCATACGACGGCCGCGACCAGCAAGGCAGCAGTCCCTGCCAGGAAGAGCAGATCCGAGACGGCCGTCAGCAGGTGCGGTTTGTGCCACATCGCTCATCCCAGGGTGGCAAGTGCGAGTACGCGCACCACCAGTTCGTCATAACTCATCCCGGCTGCGCGGGCAGCCATCGGCACCAGCGAATGGTCGGTCATCCCTGGCGAGGTGTTTACCTCCAGGAAGTAGGCGCGACTTTCGCCCGTCACCGTCGCCTCGTCCATCAGAAAATCGACCCGACCCCAGCCGCGACCGCCCAGAATCCGGAATGCTTCGAGCGCCTGCTGGCGAAGTTCGCCTTCCAGGTTCTCCGGGAGACCGCAGGGACAGCGGTAAGCGGTATCGTCGCGCAGGTATTTGGCTTCGTAATCATAGAATTCGCGACCCGGCTCGATCTTGATGATCGGCAGAGCCTGATCGCCGAGAATGGCGACCGTATATTCGCCACCCAGGATCGCACGCTCGGCGATTACCAGTGAATCATGTCTGGCGGCTTCTGCGTACGCCGCGCCAAGTTCGCCGGCACACTTGACTTTGCTGATGCCGATCGACGACCCCTCGCAGGCCGGCTTGACGAACAGCGGCAGCCCCAGTTCTGCGGCTACCTGTGCAAGATCGCTGGTGCCACTGAGCAGCGCGTATTCCGGCACCGGCAAACGTTCGGCACGCCAGAGCAACTTGCTGCGCCATTTGTCCATTCCCAGCGCCGAGGCCAGCACGCCACTACCCGTATAGGGAATGCCCATCAGTTCGAGCACCCCCTGGATCGTGCCATCTTCGCCATAGCGCCCGTGCAGCGCGATAAATGCGCGCTCGAAAGCCGCCAATTCGTCGAGCTTGCGCACCGCCGGGTCGAAACCATGCGCGTCAACACCCTGCCGCTGTAACGCCGCCAGCACGCGACGGCCACTGTTCAGGGAAACCTCGCGCTCGGCGGAGCGCCCTCCGAAAAGTACCGCAACCTTGCCGAAATTCTGGGCGTCCATTATCCTCACCTTAAGCGGCAGCCGCAGCCAGTTTGCCGGGAACCGCGCCGATTGACCCGGCACCCATCGTCATCACCACATCGCCATCGCGGGCGGCATCGAGAATCGCTTGCGGGAGATCGCCAATGGCCTCGACAAACAGCGGCTCGACCTTGCCGGCGACACGCAAGGCACGCGCCAGCGCTCGACCATCGGCGGCAACGATCGGCTGTTCACCCGCGGCATACACTTCGCTCAGCACCAGCGCGTCGGCCCCCCCGAGCACCTTGACGAAATCGTCGAAGCAGTCGCGTGTCCGGGTATAGCGATGCGGCTGAAAAGCCAGCAACAGACGGCGACCGGGGAAAGCGCCGCGCGCGGCCGCGAGCGTCGCTCGCATCTCGACCGGGTGATGACCGTAGTCGTCGACCAGCGTGAATTGTCCGCCGCGCGGCAGGGCAATCTCGCCATAGCGCTGAAAACGTCTTCCAACCCCTCTGAATTCATTCAATGCCTTGGTGATGGCGGCATCGGCAACGCCCAGTTCACCAGCAACCGCAATCGCTGCCAAGGCATTCAGGACGTTATGTCTTCCCGGCAGATTGAGTATGACCGGCAGGCGGTTGATGCTGCCGTTGACGCGCACGCAATCGAAACACATCTGACCATCGACCGCCACAACGTTCTCGGCATAGCAATTGGCCGAAGAATCGAGACCGTAGGTGACGATCTGCTTGCTGACCAGCGGCATGATTTCACGGACATTGGCGTCGTCGGCACAGAGCACCGCGACGCCGTAGAAAGGCAGGCGTTGCAGGAAATCGACGAAGGACTGCTTGAGCCGGCTGAAATCATGGCCATAGGTTTCCATATGGTCGGCGTCGATGTTGGTGACGATCGAGATCACTGGCGAGAGCAGCAGAAACGACGCGTCGGACTCATCGGCCTCGGCCACCAGAAAGTCGCCTGAACCCAGACGGGCATTGGCACCGGCGGCGTTGAGACGGCCTCCGATGACGAAAGTCGGGTCCATGCCGCCTTCGGCAAGAATCGATGCCACCAGGCTGGTCGTCGTCGTCTTGCCATGCGTACCGGCGACGGCAATTCCCTGCTTGAGCCGCATCAGTTCGGCCAGCATCTGCGCGCGCGGTACTACCGGTATCTTGCGGGTGCGTGCTGCGATCACCTCGGGATTGTCGGACTTGACTGCAGAAGAGACCACCACCGCATCAGCGACGGCAACATTAGCGGCCGTATGTCCGACCACGGTGCGCACGCCGAGGGCGGCCAGGTGTCTGGTCGTCGAACTGTCGGTCAGGTCCGAACCGCTGACCGAAAAACCGAGGTTTGCCAGTACTTCGGCAATACCGCTCATACCGGCGCCGCCGATCCCGACAAAGTGGATATTCTTGACCTTGTGTTTCACTTGACAAGCTCCTCGCACATCCGGGCAAGCGCCGCCGTCGCCTCGGGTTTGGCCAGTTCACGGGCTCTTTCCGACATTTCCTGGAGGCGACTGCGCGGACACTTGCAAAGCTCGCTGATCGCTTCCGGAGTCATCTGCTCCTGGGGCAGCAAGATGGCCGCACCGGCCAGCGACAGGAAGTTCGCGTTGCATGTCTGATGATCGTCCACCGCGTGTGGAAAGGGGATCAGAACACTGGCCACGCCGGTAGCCGCCAGTTCGGCGATGGTCAGTGCACCCGCGCGACAGATCACCAGGTCAGCCCACTCGTACGCGCCGGCCATGTCTTCGATGAAAGCAACACAGTGTGCCTGCACCGCAACGGCTACGTAATTCTCCCGTAATTGTGCCAGATGCTTCTCTCCGGCCTGATGCACCACCAAGGGCCGCTGGTCGGCATCGATCAGGGCCAGGCCCTGCGGCACGATTTCATTCAGCGCAACGGCTCCCTGGCTGCCGCCGAGAACCAGTAGGTGCACCGGCGCTTCGCGACCGGCAAGACGCTGTGCCGGCGCAGGCAGATGATTCATCTCCGGACGCAGCGGATTGCCAACCCAGACACCACTCGGCAACGCATTCGGAAAACCGCAGGCGACCCGCCTGGCAAATCTGGCGAGCACCCGGTTGGCCAGGCCGGCGATCGAGTTCTGCTCATGAATGATCAGCGGGCGACCGAGCAACGCTGCCATCAGGCCACCGGGAAAGCTGACGTAGCCGCCCATCCCGAGAACTACATCCGGTCTGATCCGGCGAATCTCGCGCCGTGCCTGCCAGCAGGCGGTCAATAAATGGAATGGCAGCTGCAGTTTCCGCAGCAAGCCCTTGCCGCGCAACGCGGCAAAACGCACCCAGGCCATCTCGTAGCCATGCGCAGGAACGAGTCGTGCTTCCATGCCATCCGGCGCCCCCATCCAGACGACGCGCCAGTCCCGGCTCTTGAGCAGATCGGCCACGGCCAGAGCCGGAAAGACGTGTCCGCCAGTCCCCCCCGCCATGACCAGCAAGGTTCTGTTCATGCCGGAACCGCCAAAGTCGAGACGGCAAAGCTGCGCGCACTCATACTTTTGCTCCGCGCATCAACTGGCGATTTTCCCAATCGATTCGCAACAGGACCGCCAGCGCCACGCAGTTGGCCAGAATGCCCGAGCCGCCGAAACTCATCAGGGGCAGTGTCAGCCCCTTGGTCGGCAGCAGGCCCATGTTCACCCCCATGTTGATGAAACTCTGCACGCCCAGCCAGACGCCAATTCCTTGTGCCACCAGCGCGGAATACAGGCGCTCAAGGGCCACAGCCTGACGACCGATCACGAAGGCGCGCTGGATCAGCAGGCCGAACAAGACAATGACCACCAGAACGCCAACAAAGCCGAGTTCTTCGGCAATCACCGCGAGCAGAAAATCGGTGTGCGCCTCGGGCAGATAGAACAGCTTTTCGACACTCGCGCCGAGGCCGACACCGAACAATTCGCCTCGTCCGAAGGCGATCAGGGCATGCGATAGCTGGTAGCCGCGACCAAAGGCGTCGGCCCACGGATCCATGAAACCAAATATGCGATCACGTCGGTAGGGTGAAAAAACGATCAGTGCGGCAAAAGCGGCGGCCAGCACGAGGATCAGGACCACGAACAGACGCGCCCGCATCCCCCCGAGGAAAAGAATCCCCATGGCAATCGAAATGACCACTACAAAGGCCCCGAAGTCAGGTTCCTTGAGCAGCAGGATGCCCACCGCGACCATCGCACTGGCCAAGGGCAGGAAGGCTCTCTTCAGGTCATGCATGTGTGGCATCTTGCGGGCGGTGTAGTCAGCTGCGTAAAGGACCGCAAACAGCTTCATCAATTCGGACGGCTGCAGATTGACGATCCCGAGCGGAAGCCAGCGGCGTGCCCCATTGACCTCACGGCCAATCCCCGGAATCAGCACCAGCGCCAGCAACGCAAAGCCGGCGACAAAGAGCCACGGCGACCAGCGTTGCCAGGTCGATAGCCGGATCTGGAAGGTGACAGCGGCGGCGACCAGTGCAATGATCAGAAAAGCCGCATGCCGCACCAGGAAATAGGCTGGCTGATTGCCGGTCTGGCGGCCGGCCTCGGCCGTCGCCATCGAGGCCGAATAGACCATGACCATGCCGATCACCAGCAGCATCAAGGTGCTCCACAGCAGCGCCAGGTCGATTTCCGACGGCAGGCGGCGCGGCGAGCCCAGGGTTCCCAACATCAGGCAGCCTCCTTTTCGATGGCCCGCACGGCGGCAATGAATGCTTCGGCGCGATGCACGTAGTCACGATACATGTCCATGCTGGCGCAGGCCGGAGAAAGCAGCACGGCATCACCAATTTGCGTTTGCGTAGCACACCAGCGGACGGCTGCTGCCATGTCGGCGCAATATTGCAAAGGAACCCGGCAATCCTGCAGAGCGGCAGCAATGGCCGGCGCATCGCGTCCGATCAGGGCTGCGGCGCGCGCATGCTGGTCGATGGCGGTTTTCAGGGGCGCGAAGTCCTGGCCCTTGCCGTCACCGCCCAGAATGATCGCCAGCGGGCGACCCAGGCCCTGAACTGCCGCCAGCGTTGCGCCGACATTGGTTCCTTTCGAATCGTCGAAATAGCTGACCCC
Organism: Candidatus Accumulibacter vicinus; assembly: GCA_002425405.1. Taxonomy (GTDB): domain Bacteria; phylum Pseudomonadota; class Gammaproteobacteria; order Burkholderiales; family Rhodocyclaceae; genus Accumulibacter; species Accumulibacter vicinus. The sequence continues at coordinate 8,583 of DIME01000037.1, read as the reverse complement.
ATTGATTTCGGCGACCCACTCGACGCGATGCGAAAGGCCGCTGAAAGCCTTCAGCGCCGGCAACACCGAGCGCGGCTCGATACCGATCGCCGCGCACAAGGCCAGTGCGGCCATCGCATTGGCTGCATTATGGCGCCCAACGAGTTTCAGGTCGGCAAGCTTGACGAGTTGCTCGCCGCCGCGCACGATGCAGTCATCCACAAGCCCGTAGTCAGAGCGGCGCGCAGGCGGATTGAGACCGAAGGTCACGACCTCGCGCTCGTCGCGGGCTGCCGCCAGGCTGCGGGCATCGTCACGATTGAGGACCATGACGCCGCCGCCCTGGAAGATGCGCACTTTGCTGCTGGCGTAATCGTCGAGACTGTTGTAGCGATCGAGATGATCCTCGCTGATATTGAGCACGGTTGCCGCCGCCGCCGCCAGCGTCTGCGTCGCTTCAAGCTGAAAACTCGACAGTTCCAGCACCCAGACGACCGGCAGCTCGTTGCGGTCGATCGCATGCATCAAAGCGTCCAGTGCCGCCGGGCCAATGTTGCCGGCAACCGCCGTGCTGCGACCAGCGGCACGGCACAGGGCACCGGTCAGTGCGGTGGTGGTGGTCTTGCCATTGCTGCCGGTAATCGCAATCACCTGCGCCTGTGGCGACCACTGGCGCAGGCCGCAGGCAAACAGTTCGATCTCGGAAACCACCGGAACGCCAAGTGCCACCGCCTCCTGAACCAGTGCTTCCTGCCTCGGGACGCCGGGAGAAATGGCGATCAGCTCAACCCCGGCAAAGGCTGCCGGCGCAAACGGGCCGGCAAACAAGGTTGCCTCGGGCACGGCGGTTCGTAGCGCAGCGGTTCGCGGTGAAGTCTCGCGACTATCGGCGACGCGGACCACTGCCCCCTGCCGTGCCAGCCACCTGGCCATCGCCAGTCCGCTTTCGCCGAGGCCGACGACGAGTGTCCGTTTTCCCCGAAGGTCCATGTCAGCGCAGCTTCAGAGTCGACAGGCCGACCAGCACCAGCATGATGGTGATGATCCAGAAGCGGACGACCACCTGCGTCTCTTTCCAGCCGCCAAGTTCGAAATGGTGGTGGAGCGGCGCCATGCGGAAAATCCGCCGGCCGCCGCTCCACCTGTAATAGAGAACCTGGGCCGCCACCGATAGCGTTTCGGCCACAAAAATGCCCCCCATGATCGCCAGCACGATCTCCTGGCGGACGATGATGGCCACCGTGCCGAGCGCTGCACCCAGTGCCAGGGCACCGACATCCCCCATGAACACTTCCGCCGGGTAAGCGTTGAACCACAGGAAACCGAGTCCGGCACCTGCCATCGCCCCGAGGAAGATCGCCAGTTCACCCGCGCCCGGGATATACGGCAGGAACAGGTACTTGGCATAGACGGCGTTGCCGGCGACGTAGGCGAAGATGGCCAGGGCGTTGGCGATCATCACCGTCGGCATGATCGCCAGACCATCGAGACCATCGGTCAGGTTAACGGCATTGCTGGTGCCGACGACGACCAGATAGCTGAGGACAATGAAGCCGAAGATACCGAGTGGATAGGAAACGGTCTTGAAGAAAGGAACGATCAGCTCGAGCTGTGCCGGTCCGCTGGCAGTCAGGCCGAGATAAAGCGCCACCATCAGACCGATGGCCGACTGCCAGATATACTTCCAGCGTGCCGGCAGGCCTCGCGGATTGCGATGCACCACTTTTTGCCAGTCGTCGTACCAGCCGATGCCACCGAAACCAACGGTCACGGTCAGCACCACCCACACGTAACGATTGCTGAGGTCACCCCACAGCAGCGTGGTGATGACGATGGCAATCAAAATCAGGGCTCCGCCCATGGTCGGTGTGCCGGATTTGATCAGATGCGTTTCCGGGCCATCGCGCCGCACCGCCTGGCCGATCTTCTTGGCGGCCAACCAGCGGATCAAGCTTGGTCCGGCAATGAAGGAAATGATCAGCGCGGTCATTGCAGACAGCACCGTGCGCAGGGTGATATACCCGAACACATTGAAAGCCCGCACGTCCTGTGCCAGCCATTGCGTCAACACCAACAGCATTACTCGCCCCCCTCGGGCGCCGGAACGCTGATGGCATTGGCCACCCTTTCCATGCGCATGAAACGCGATCCCTTGACGAGGACGATGGTTTCCGGGGTGAGTTCGGCAGTCAAGGCTTCGACCAGTAGGTCGACATGCGTGTAGTGCTCACCGCCAGAGCCAAAGTTATGGGCCGCAAGGGCGCTGGCTTCACCCAACGCGAACAGGCGATCGATTCCCTGGCTCTTGGCGTAGCCGCCGATTTCGTCGTGAAACTGGGCACTCATCTCGCCGATCTCGCCCATATCGCCGAGCACCAGCACCTTCTTGCCGATGGTCGTCGCGAGTACGTCGATGCCCGCGCGCACCGAGTCGGGGTTGGCGTTATAGGTATCGTCGAGCAGCACCGAGTCATGCAGGGCGACGCGTCGCTGCAGTCGTCCCTTGAGACCGCGGAAGCCAGCCAGTCCGGCCTGTACGGCTTCCAGCGAGATACCGGCCGCCAGACAGGCCGTGGCCGCGGCGAGGGCATTGCGCGCATTGTGCTGGCCCGGCAGCGCCAGCAGAACCTCGAACCGACCCTGCGGAGCGCAGACGTTGAGGCGATTTTCCAGACCATGCAGAGTGGACTTGCCAGTCACATCAGCCGCCTGCTCAAGGCCGAAAGTCATCACTCCGAGCCCGCGACTCTGGGCACGCCACAAATCGGCCCAAAGGTCGTCGGCATTGAAGACCGCGATGCCATTTTCATCCAGGCCGCTGAAGATGCTGCCTTTTTCGCTGGCTATCGCCTCCAGCGAACCCATTCCGGCAAGATGGGCGCGCTGGGCATTGGTCACCACGGCAACCGTGGGACGGGCGATGCCCGCCAGATAGGCGATTTCACCGGGATGATTCATGCCCATCTCGATGATCGCCGCGCGATGGGTGGCGTTGAGCCTGAGCAGGGTCAAGGGCAGGCCGATGTCGTTGTTGTAATTGCCCTGCGTAGACAATACTGCCTCGGCAAAAGCCGCCTTGAGGATGCTGGCGATCATCTCCTTGGTCGTGGTCTTGCCGTTACTACCGGTCACAGCGATCATAGGCAGCGTGAAACGGCTCCGCCAATCGGCCGCCAGGGCACCCAGCGACAGCCGGGTCTCGGCCACCTGCAGCAGGGGCAAACCCAGCGCGCGCAGGCTTTCGGCAGCGTCTGCAGCAACGACCGCGGCGACCGCACCACGCATCTGGGCTGCTGCCACGTATTCGTGACCATCGAAGTTCTCGCCGCGCAGCGCAACGAAAAGCTCGCCGGCAGCAATGCTACGGCTGTCGGTCGACACACCGCAGAAAGTCACGTTATCACCGATCAGTCTGGCAGCCGTGGCACGTGCCGCAGCGAGGAGATCCATCATCGTGCCATCTCCCGGCGAGCAGCGAGGGCAGCACGCACCTCGCCAGCGTCCGAAAACGGCCGGCGCACAGTGGCGATCTCCTGATAGGACTCGTGTCCCTTGCCGGCAATCAACACCACCTCGGCCGGATGAACCAGGAGAATGGTGCGGCGAATCGCTTCGGCGCGATCGGCGATGATTTCAGCGCTGGTGGCAGCGACGCGGATATCGTCAAGAATGGCCTGCGGATCCTCACCGCGCGGATTGTCACTGGTCAGCACCACGCGGTCGGCATGGCGGACAGCCACTTCTCCCATCAACGGCCGCTTGCCGCGATCCCGATCACCGCCACAGCCGAAAATGACGGTCAGACCGGCACCACGGGCAATGGCCATCGGACGAAGTGCGAGCAAGGCGTTCTTCAGGGCATCCGGAGTATGGGCGTAATCGACGATGACCAAGGGTTCGTTGCCACCGCCAATCTTCTCCAGGCGACCTGCCGGTGAGTTCAGAGTGGCAAGACGCTCGGCGACCGCCTGCGGAGTCAGGCCGGCGTCAAGCAACACCGCCGCCACGGCGAGCAGATTGGAGACGTTATAACGGCCGAGCAGGCCGGTCTCGACCAGGGCGCGACCGCTCGGGGCGCAAAGCCGGAAACGCAGACCGTCGATGGTTTCTTCGACGTTCTCGGCGCGGATCGTTCCCTGCCGGTCGTCGGGCAGGTCCTGCTGGGTGTAGCCAACCACCTTGGTCGCTGTACTCAGCGCGGCCAGTTCACGCCCGAAGGGATCGTCAAGATTGCTGACCGCCAGACGCAGGCGCGGCCAGGTGAACAATCTGGCCTTGGCCTCTGCGTAGTCCGCCATCGTGCCATGGTAGTCGAGGTGATCGCGCGACAGATTGGTGAACACCGCGACGTCAACGCGGACGCCGTCGAGACGTCCTTCGGCAATGCCGATCGAACTCGCTTCGAGCGCGCAGGCTTGCGCTCCAGCATCGGCGAAATCGGCCAGGCAGCGCATCAACGTGGTCGCTTCGGGTGTCGTGAAACCGGTCTCGACCATCTGACCGGGAAAACCCGCCCCCAGCGTGCCGATGATCGCGCAGCAGCGCGGGTGGCTGGCACCGATCCATTGCGTGACGCTGGTCTTGCCGTTGGTGCCGGTGACCGCAAGCAGCGACAGGCGCTCACTCGGATGCCCGTAGATGGCGTGCGCCAGCGGTCCGCAAAGCGCACGCAGACCGATGATCGGCAGATTGGCAATTCGCCAGGCGCTGTTCCAGGCAAAATCAGCCGTGCCGGTGGTCGTCGCCTCCCAGAGGATCGCAGACGCACCGTTGGCGATGGCCTCGGCAATGTAGCGGCGGCCATCGGCAAGATCGCCGGGATAGGCCAGAAACAGGTCGCCGGGAAGAACCTGGCGGCTGTCATCCGTGACACGATTCGGCACGACGCCAAGCGCGGCCAGTCGCGCCAAGCTTGCGCTGACCGCGTCACTGCGTGCGAGAGTCGCCTGCGTGCTCACAACCTGGCCTTGGGTGTCGGCGCTTTCGGGCTTTGCGCGACCACCAGCGGCACGTCCGGCGCAATGCCGAGCGTCCGCAAGGAACTTCCCATGACGGAAGCAAACACCGGTGCCGCCACATCGCCACCATAATGTTTGCCGGCACCCGGCTCGTCGATCATTACCGCGACGATCAGGCGCGGATCCGATGCGGGCGCAAAACCGACGAAAGACGAGACGTACTTGTTCGCATAGCGCCCCCCTACGAGTTTGTGCGCCGTGCCCGTTTTGCCGGCCACACGATAGCCAGGAATCTGCGCCTTGGGTGCCGTTCCGCCTGGCAGAACAGCCATCTCGAGCATACTGCGGACTTCACGCGCGGTCTTGGGGCTGAACACGGCCATGCCGCTAGGCTTAGACGACTCCACCTGGGTCAGCGAGAGTGGCAGCACATCACCGTCGCGCGCAAAAGCCGTATAAGCGCGCGCCAACTGGATCAGCGACACCGAAATGCCATGCCCATAAGCCATGGTTGCCTGTTCGATTGGCCGCCAGTTCTTCCATGGACGCACCCGGCCACTCACCTCGCCAGGAAAGCCCAGGCGTGGCACCTGACCAAAACCGACATCGTCGAACATCTGCCACATTTTCTGTGACGGCAGCATGGCCGCAATCTTGGCCGCACCGACGTTGGAGGATTTCTGGATGACCTCGGCGACACTCAGCGCACCGTGGGGATGTGCGTCGGAAATCGTCGCATTGCCAATGGTCAGGCGTCCTGGCGCGCAGTTGATGATCGTGTCGGAACGGACCTTGCCCGCCTCAATTCCCAGGGCGATCGTGAAAGGCTTGAGTGTCGAACCAGGCTCGAAGGTATCGGTCACCGCACGATTGCGCAACTGACTCCCGGACAGCCCTTCGCGATTGTTCGGGTTATAGGTTGGCCAGTTGGCCAAAGCGAGGATCTCACCTGTCCTGACGTCGAGCACGACGATGCCGCCGGCCTTGGCATTGTTGTCGGCAATCGCCTGCTTCAGGTGGCTGTAGGCGAGATACTGAATCTTTGAATCGAGCGCCAGCCGAATTTCCTTACCATCCTGCGGCGGCTTGATCGAGCCGACGTCCTCGACGATCTGGCCGCGGCGATCCTTGATGACGCTACGGCTACCGGGCTGTCCCAACAGTTGGCGATGAAACGCCAGCTCGACACCTTCGAGTCCCTTGTCGTCAACACCGGTGAAGCCGACCATGTGTGCAGTCATTTCACCGGTCGGATAGAAGCGACGGTACTCCTTGTCCTGGCCGATGCCAGGCAACTTGAGTGCAGCCACCTGGTCGGCCACGGCAGGCGGGATCTGACGGCGAAGAAAAACGAAGGTCTTGTCGGTGTCCAGTTTGTGGGTCAGTTGCTTGACGTCGGTCTCCAGCAGAGCAGCCAATTGCCTCGCCTGCACAGGCGTCAGCGTCGTTGCTGGCGGGATCGCCCAGATCGACTTCATCGGCGTCGAAATGGCCAGGACGTCCCCGTGCCGATCGGCAATCCGTCCGCGCGAAGCACTGATTTCGATATCGCGCCGATAGCGAGATTCGCCCTTTTCCTGCAGGAAATC
>DIME01000037.1:0-1744 GCA_002425405.1 Candidatus Accumulibacter vicinus | reverse complement strand
GCCATCAGGCGCGAGCGCCAGAGCGGCAGGCGCATCTGTAATAATGGGCTTTCGGCGAACTTGTGCGCCACTTGACCTTTGAAACGCATCATTGCGGCAAGCCTCCGGTGGGGGTTGCGGTGATCATGTGGCCCGTTTCCGGCGCACGCATCTTCAGCTTCTCGCGAGCAATTTTCTCGATTCGCGGCGCCGTTCCCCAAGTCGAGAGTTCCAGTTGCAACTGCCCGAACTCGACTTCGAGTTGCCGCGCATGCTCCTGCTCAGCCTCAAGCGCCTGAAAAATCTTGCGCGCCTTGTGCTGTGAAGTCACCACGGCCAGGCTGCAGATCACCACCGCCAGCAACAGGAAAATATTCAGGCGAACCATTTCAGGCAGCCTCCCTGGCCCTGGCCAGTTTCTCGGCGACGCGCATCACCGCACTGCGCGCCCGTGGGTTGGCAGCGACTTCCGCCGCACTTGCCCTCCGCGGTTTGCCAACCAAGCGAAGTTCCGGCTTCGGCAATTCAGCGGCACGCAAGGGCAATCTTCTGGGCAAGCGGTCGGGTGCCGCCTGGTCACGCATGAAGCGCTTGACAATCCGGTCTTCGAGCGAGTGAAAACTGATCACCACCAGGCGGCCTCCTTGTTTCAAGACGGTCATGGCCTCAGGCAGCACTAGCGCGAGCTGTTGGAGCTCTTGATTGATATGAATCCGTAGAGCTTGAAAGGTACGCGTCGCCGCGTCCTGCCCGGGCTCGCGGGGCCACACGGTCGCGCGTACAAGGGCGGCAAGCTCCCCCGTGGTTGTAAGCGGCCGCTCTCCCCGAGCAGCCACAATCTTCTTTGCAATCTGGAAAGCAAACCGTTCTTCACCATAATTCCTTATGACCTCCGTGATCTCCTGCACCCCGGCCCGCAGCAGCCACTGTGCGGCGGTCTCACCTTGAGTCGTATCCATCCGCATATCGAGCGGCGCATCGTAGCGAAAACTGAAGCCGCGAGCCCCCTCATCGAGTTGCGGCGAGGAGACTCCGATATCGAGAAGCACCCCATCGACGCCCTCTTCTGCTGCAACCCCTGCCTGCCGAATGGCATTGACCAGATCGGCGAAACAGTGATGCATAACGCGCAAACGCCGGTCCTGGATGGCGTGGGCCAGCGCTACCGCCTGCGGATCACGGTCGAGTGCAAGCAGTCGACCGTGCGGACCAAGCTGTTCGAGAATCGCTCGCGTATGGCCACCGCCACCGAAGGTGCCGTCGACGTAGGTGCCGGCAGGCTTGATCTCCAGTGCTTCAACCGCTTCCCGCAGCAAAACGGTTTGATGCCGAAGCGACGTGCTCACAGCGCCAGATCTTCAAGACCGGGAGGCAGGAACTGATCGCCAAGAGCGAAGACGGCCTCCTGTTGCTTCTGCCAGCCCGCGTCCGACCAGATTTCGAAATGACTCCCCTGGCCAACGAGCCAGACCTGCTTCTCAAGTTGTGCAAACTGACGCAGTTCGGGCGCGATCAACAGGCGACCGGCAGCATCCATGCTTTCCTCGCGGGCGTTACCCACCAACAGACGCTTGATGGCCGCGGCCTGCAGATTGAAGCTCGAAGCCGACAATACCTTGTCGCGGATCGGCTCCCACGCAGATTCGGGATAGAGCAGCAGGCAGCGGTGCGGGTGGGCGGTCAGGACCAGTCTGCCGCTGGCAGCAGACGCAAGCGCCTCCCGGTGACGCGCCGGAATGGCAAGCCTGCCCTTGGCATCAAGACT